>JAEZIX010000087.1 GCA_023415935.1 Cyanobacteria bacterium OH_CDB_20
GAATATCAGTTGTGCTGTAGGCAACTATTGCGCCTAGAATAGTATTTTCACTAATTAGCGGGAAGACCCCTATTCTATTATCTTGAGATATTATGTAATCAGTTTGGATATTTATTTGCTGCAAAAGCATCATTATTTCTTTATCTTTACAAGCGCCCGGCCATAATAGCTCATATCTGCCTTCTTTATTAAGAATAAAAATGTATATCAAATGAGCCGAAATAAACCTGTCTATCATCTCTCCGATAAGAGGGATTATGTATGTAAGTTCGTACTGGCTCTCGATAATTTTTGCAATATCTTTCATCGCCTGATAAAAATTAAGACTTATCTGCATCTGTTCTCTAAGAATATAATTCAACAAAACGCTGGAAATATGCATAAAAGCAAGATACAACACTGATAAGAAATTAGTATTAAAAACTTTTATTTCATCAAGTTTTGCAAATGAAAGTTCTATAACCCCAAAAACTCTATCTTTTTCTAAAAGTGGGAAATATATTGTATTTTCAGTTTCTGAAATAGAAGCGCAAACCTTTTCATAATCTTCAAGCGCTATCTTTAAATCAACTAGAGCATCATTAAAGAAAAATTTTCCTTTTTGTTGGCGCAGAATTTTAAAAATACCCAACAATTTCTTATCATAAGCCTCATCTGGATATGCAACCCAATCCTTTTCAAAGTCTCTTAACCTTGAAGAAGGCTCATCCCAAACCGAAAGCACCATTTTAGAAGAAGAAAAGAATACAGAAAATGCCTCATCAAGCATTTCAACAATAACTTTAGGTTCTTTTTGTTCGAGCATTATCCTCGAAATTCTCATCAGAAAATCGACTTCATTGTTATTAAATTTGCTTCTATCTAAAATATCCATAAATTACATCTCATTAAAATAAGTCTTATAAGGGCAGCTTCTCAAATGCTCCATCAAAAGTTTATCAGAATCTTCACCTACAACAACCATACCGTTTTTATATTCTATTTCATCAGGATCTAAAGCCGCCTCATCTGTTCTTTCCTGTAGATATTTAAGATCCCCTTGATTTATGACTCTTTGCTTAACTTCGCTAAGAACTCCGTATACATAATCTTTCTTTGAACTATCACCAGAAATATCAACAATCAGTCCGGCTTTTTCAAACTCAGAAAGTGATTCTTTATAAAGTTTCATTGAACGGAGTAGAATTGCCAAATTGTAATGGGCATCATAATTCAAAGGATTAATCTCAATAGCCTTGCAATAGTTTGTTCCTGCGTCCTTGTTCCTGCCTAAAAGCTGCTCTGTTAAGGCAAGGTTGTAATATGTATCATAATCATTTTTAAGAATTTTTTTGGCTTCTTCATAAGCCTCGCGTGCTTTTGAAAGGTATTGACTGGAAGCTATAGTTCCTTCTCCCATATAAAGTGATTTCCCTCTATAAGCAAGCCCCATATTGTAATAAGCAAGTCCCTTGTTTATTTTAACTGTTTTTACATTGTTATAAATAAATGGTAAATACAGTAAGAACGGCTTAGACTGGATAACCCTACCATATTGCTGGATTGCCTCGTCATAATTTGCCATTCTCTCGGAGAGAATAATCCCCAAATCCATTCTGCACACAATATAATCAGGACTATATTGCAGCGCATTCTCATAAGCAGTCGCCGCAGAATAGTAGTCTTCATAAGCTACATATATATTTCCCAAATTGCATTGGGCTTTTGAGTGTTCAGGATAATGGCTTAATCCGGCATTGTAGTAGTCAATCGCTTTTTGATATTGGGCTGATTTATATGCTTTATCACCCTTATAAACAAAGTAATAGCCCCACAACTTATTATATTGTTTTTCGTACCAACCCCAGAAGAAAAATAAAGAAAGCAAAAAAAGCACTACGAAAGTTATCAATATAACTTTCGTAACTGTCTTTTTTAAAATGTTGATTAAGAAATTCACAAATATTCCTCTTAGAAGTTAAATATCGGAGAGGATACAACCCTCTCCTTAAAACTATGTATCAATATTTGTTGCGTAAACTGCATTTGACTCAATAAACTCTCTTCTTGGTTCAACTTTATCACCCATCAATATGTCAAACAGCTGATCGCAAAGCATTGCATCTTCCATTGTAACTTTTAGTAGGGTTCTATTTGAAGGATCCATTGTTGTTTCCCAAAGTTGTTGAGGCATCATTTCTCCTAAACCTTTAAACCTTTGAAGAGTAACACCTTTTTTGCCTCTTTCTTCAACAATACGTTGCAAGTCCGCAAATGATGTTATTTTTACTTCTTCTGAACCTGTATCAAGAATAAGATTCTTTTCTTCTTCAATCAAGAAGTCTCTAATCAATGGATAAGACGTTTTAACTCTTTCATACTCTCTGGATTTAATCAAAGCAGGAGTAATTGAAACAGGTTCAATATCTTCTCCGAGTTCAATCTTAAAACTGTATTTAGCAGTATCGGCATTGTATTTTAAAGAAGTAGTATAGTTTGTAGCTTCTTTGATACCATAATTTTTTGCGTGATCTTCTAAATAATGAGAAAGATATGTGTTCATCTCTTCCATTTTTTCCTGGCTGTCAAAGTCTTCGATTTTAATACCAGAGCGGATTAAACCTCTTATAACAACTGATGGTACAGAGTTTAATACCGGACTGTTAAATGTATTATAGTAATTTGACATATTGCCTATTAGAGCCACCAAATCATCATTTTCAAATGTCTTTTTCTTAGCTTTATCAGAAAGAGCAAGCCCTTTAACGCCTCTTTCACGAAGCATTGTATCCAAAGCCTTGTCATCATAAAGATATTCAGACGTTTTTCCTATTGTAAGTTTATACAAAGGAGGCTGTGCAATATAGATATAACCGTTTTCAATCAAAGGTCTAGCATATCTGAAGAAGAAAGTAAGCATAAGCGTTCTGATGTGAGCGCCATCAACGTCAGCATCTGTCATTATGATAATTTTGTGATAACGAAGTTTCTCTAAATCAACATCTTCTTCATTTTTACTTAACGTAACCCCAATTGCCTGAACTAATGATTGAATTTCGTTATTACCATATATTCTGTCAAGACGTGCTTTTTCAACATTTAGAATTTTACCTCTCAAAGGCAAAATCGCTTGAAACATTCTGTTTCTGCCTTGTTTAGCAGAACCACCCGCAGAATCTCCCTCTACTATGTAGAGTTCGCACTTTTCAGGTTCTCTGCTTGAACAGTCTGCAAGTTTACCTGGAAGTGTAGAATTTTCAAGAACAGTTTTTCTTCTTGTAAGCTCTCTTGCTTTTCTTGCAGCTTCTCTAGCTCTTTGAGCCTGAAGCGTTTTTTCGATTACAAATTTTGCATGTTTAGGATTAAACTCAAGCCATTCCTGGAATTTATCCCTAACGACATCATTAACAACACCTTGAACCTCAGCATTACCAAGCTTTTCTTTGGTTTGTCCTTCAAATTGAGGGTTAGCAAGTTTAACAGAAACAATAGCGGTTAAACCTTCTCTAACATCATCACCTGAAAGGTTTGCGTCAGCATCTTTAAGGATATTATTTTTTCTTGCATAGTCATTTAAAACACGTGTAATTGCGTTTCTGAACCCTGTTAAGTGAGTTCCACCATTATGTGTATTTATGTTGTTTGCAAATGAAAGAACAGACTCATTGTATGCATCTGTATATTGAAGCGCAATTTCAACATTTATACCTTCTACTGTTTTATCAATATAAACAGGAGGGTTAAACATAACTTCTTTGTTTTTATTCAAAAACTCAACGTAGCTTCCAATACCGCCTTCATAGTGGAATATTTGTTCCGCATTTGTTTTTGCATCTATAAAACTAATTTTTAAACCTTTGTTCAAGAATGCCATTTCTCTTAAACGATTAGAAATAACTTCTCTATCAAACTGTGTTGTTTCTGTGAATATTTCAGGATCAGGCCAGAATGTAGATTTTGTACCTGTCTTTTCTGTTTCTCTAATTTGCTCAACAGGCCCTGTAGGCTCGCCTCTCAAATACTCTTGACGGTGCAAGAAGCCATTCCTTGAAACTTCAACAACCATTTTTTCAGAAAGTGCATTTACAACAGAAGCACCAACGCCGTGAAGACCGCCTGATACTTTATATCCGCCATCACCAAACTTTCCACCTGCGTGAAGAACTGTATGAACAATCTCAAGAGCTGATTTACCTGTTTCAGGTTTAATATCAACAGGAATTCCACGTCCATCGTCTTCAACAGTGACGCTTTCGTCTTGATTTATAGTAACTTTAATATGTTTACAATAGCCAGCAAGTGATTCATCAATTGAGTTGTCGACGATTTCGTAAATGCAGTGGTGCAAACCTCTTTGGCTTGTTGAACCAATATACATACCCGGTCTTAATCTAACCGCTTCCAAACCTTCTAAAACTCTAATATTACTAGCATCATAATTTGTATTTGTTTGTGTCATGCCTTAACCCCAAATTCTACTTGTGTGTATAGATACATTGTAATACAAACACAAGATTATAGCTAATATTTAACCAGTTTGTAACAGAACTATTTGTAAATAAAAACGACATGAATAACTAACCCAAAAACCTAATATGGTGTAACTTTGAGAAAAGAATGCTATAATAAAAATATGCAAGTATTCAAGCGAAAATGCAAAATAACCTTCATTAGGCACGGCTCGACATTATATACAGAAGAAAACAGGCTATTTGATGAGGAAAATTACCCGCCATTAAACGAAAACGGCAGGGAAGAAATGGTGCGGATTGCTAACTGGATAAAAGCAAAAGGACTTAAAATAGACAAACTCTATACAAGTTCTGCTTTAAGAAATATCCAAAGTGCCAGAATAATCTCTAAAATCTGCAATGAGGAATATGAAGTACTTCATAACCTTAAATCTAGACGTTCAGGACTATGGAGCGGGCTTACATATGAACAAATAGAAGCGAAGTTCCCTGAAATGCTTGAAGAATATCACCAAAACTCAGCAACCTTTGCACCTCCCGGGGGAGAAACGACACTAGAAGTAAATAGCAGAGTTAAAGAAGTATTAAACGAAATAATTGAAAAAAATACGGGCAACAGAATTATAATTGTAACTCACGCAGAAGTTATTCAAGCTGCAATTCAAGCAGCACTTGATATACCTCCTGAAAATCAGTTTAAAGTATACATACCTGCAGGCTCAGCTACTCAAATAAGTTATTTCAAAAACTGGGCTAGCCTTGTTTATTCAGGATATTTACCCCTTGAGTAGTTACAAATTAAGACTCAATTTGTAGATTTTATTTTTATTTTCACCTATCAAACACGATAGAATTTTCGAGATATCTTTATCTGAAAACTTTTCTGCTTTGAGCTTTTTAATTTTATCAATAAGTTCTGCCTCTGAAAGATCTAAAACACTATCAGCAAAAATCATTGCTACAATTTCACCTTTTAAAACATTCTTTGAATAATAATCAAAAATCTCAGTTGCAGTGCCTATTTTTATTTCCTCAAACATTTTTGTAAGCTCTCGACCGACAGCAACTTTTGATCCTGAACCTCTTTGTTCAATAATGTTTTTGAGTGTTGCAAGAAGCCTGTTTGGAGACTCATAAAAAACAAGGTTTGTATCTTTATACTTTTGAAAAATCTCACCTTGGGCTTTTTCACCTTTAGGTAAAAAACCTGCAAATGCAAAATATTCACTTTCTCTTGAAACGCCTGATAAAAGAGCGCTTACAGCACAAGCTCCAGGCAAAATATTTATTTTAAAATCATTTTTTCTTAAAACATCAAACAATACTCTCCCCGGATCTGATATTCCGGGAGTCCCGGCATCAGAAACAAGTGCGACTGACTTACCATTATTTAAAATATCGAGAATTTTTTCGCTGCATTCTTTCTCATTAAATTTTTGATAATCAAAAAGATTAGATTTTATCTCGTATTTATCTAACAGTTTTCTTGTAACCCTTGTATCTTCGCAGGCAATAAAATCTACACTTTTAAGAACCTCAAGAGCCCTTAAAGTAATATCTTTAAGATTTCCAATAGGAGTTGCAACAACGTAAAATTCGCCACTTTGCATTTATAAACTTAGCCTTTTTGATATAAAAATCGGATTTGTCATAAAATTGGAAAAAGTTTTGTAGAGTCCCGTAATCTCAAGTATTTGTCTAACTTCAGGACAAACATTCATAAGTTTTATTTTCTTCCTGTTTAAAAGCGCAATTTTTTGAATATCAAAAAGCGTTTCAATATCTTGAAGAGCTATCTCATCCACGTTTCTGAAATCAAGTTTTATCTCATCTGAATCATCTAATGAAAAATCCCCAAACCCTTTACTCTTAAACAATTTAAACGCTTCTATAGTTCTCATAAAGCCTTAATAATACCCCACAAATACATAATCAACAATTTGTTGTTTATTATCATAATATAAGTTTTCAAATTAGGCAACAAAAAAGAATGACAGCAGTCATTCTCTTTTGGCAAAATGTTATATTATTTTTTATACTAAATTATTTTGATTGAAGATATCTAAATATGAGCTTTTATCAGAAAGATCGATGTCTAGGTTGTTTTCAGCAATACCTGTAGAGGTAGCTCTTTCCCAAGCAAGGAAATTTGATATTTCTTTCATATCTGAGTCTGAAACATCTTCACCCATTACAAATCTTGCCATTGGGCTATCTTCTCCATTATCAAGTCCTAAGATGTATGCATCAACTGCATCTCTTGAGAAAGGAGTAATTGTTCCAAATGGATTTGCATCACCTTTGTTTGAATCTGAACCTTCAAATATATCAGCATAAGCATTAACGGTTGCTAACTCTTCAACACTGATAATTCCGTCAGCATCAAAGTCTATAGCTTCAGAATAAAGTAAAGCGCCTTGATTAGCAGCTTTTGTATTTATTTCGCTTCCATTATTTTCTTTTGAATTTTGTGCAGATAAAATACCTAATTCAGACATGGCTTTTGTGTGTTCATCGACAGTAACAACGCCATCTCCATTACCATAAGTTGAATCATATAAATATAAGAATTCTGCTGAATATCCCATTAAAGCTGCTTTGTATTCATCCGGAGTTGCATCTGCTTCAGCAAATTTAACTGAAGTAGTTTCTGCCTCATCAGGATGTTCAACACTATTTATCAAATCGTTATCAGCTGCCTGCATTCCGAACAATTTAGCTTGCTCAAGACCTTCTAACATTACAGAAAAATCGTCAGCATTACCATTTACTTGATTGCTGTTTTGCGATGCACTCTGTTGCGGCGCAAACGAACCACGCCTAAAATCATTAATCCTCATTAAAATTGCCTTCTCCTAATTCCCTATTTATATAAAAAATTTTTTGCACTGAGGATTTACAACTTTTGAACTTTTGATTAACAAAAGTTAACAAATAAAAAAGCAATATTATTGCTAATATTGCTAAATATGTTGAGTATCGTCTAAATTAAAGTGTTATCTTTTTTATGAAGCTGTTTCTTGAAGATTTGAAGCCTTCATTCTGTGGATATTTGATTTCAAACCTTTAGCTAAATCTTCTCTTCCGCTTCTTTCATATATTTTTGCCATTGATTCAAGGAATTTAATGCTGTCAACGCTATTTGTTTGAATTCCTGATTCAGGTCTTTGTGCCATCTTGATTTTTGGATTTGGAGCCATTTTAGGCTGAGATACAGGAGCCTGAGCAAATCTTTGTTGTTGTTTAAGTAATGCAAGATTTCTTGAGATCTCCTCTTGAGAAACCGGTCTGCGCTGCAAAGAAGGAGCTTGTGCTGTTTGCATCTTAGCAACAGGTTTTTGAGCTGCATAACCGTATGTTTGTTGTGTATAAGGATCCTTTTGGCTTTGACTGTACGCTTTTAGTCCATAGTTCATGTTTGGAGTAGCTTTAGCCATTGAAGGATTTTGAATTCTTGTCTTATTTATGCTTGCCATATTTTGTGAAGCTGCAACTCTTGCAGGCATTGGAGTTTCAGTTTCTCTTAAGCCTTGTGAAAGACCAATTTTAAGTTCATTATCTTTAGAATTTCCAAGACCTTTAATTCCAGCTAAAATAATAACCAAGAACAATCCGCCTAGTCCTAACAACTTTTTATCTACTTTTGCAAGTCTATGATAAACACGTTTTGCAAGAGGTGAAGTATTTTTAATTACTGAAACTGTCATTCTTGCTGCACTTTTTGCCATATCTTCGTATGATGGCTGAGCATCTGGTTCATATTCACTGCCTTGCTCATAAACAGGTGCATAAGCTTCAATTGGAGCTGCAAGTTCTACTTCTGCTTTTGATTTATTATTTTCAGAAGTTTGAGCATTTGCATCTTCAGTTAAGGCTTCATCCACAGTTCCGGCAGTTTCGCCAGTTGCAGGCACTTCCGGCTGAGTAACTACAGCCTCAGGAGCACCGAAAGCCACATTTGTTTTATAAACATCTTTTCCGTGTACTAATATTTTTATGTTGTCTTTGGAATCAGGTTCAATCATAACGCTTTCAACATCAGGAACATTGTTATAAATTGTCGCAACCGATTCAACAGGAACAATTCCTTTTACGGTAATTAGTATCTCGTTTGTTGACTGAATATTCTTTCTTACGATAGTCGGCTTATCCGCCCTCAAAATAATTTGATAACCGTTAACTGAGTTGTTAACTTCAACTGCCGAAAGTTTGTTCTGCATAGCAAAAGCGTTTAAGCCCAAACCAAACACCACAACAGAACTTAAAAACAGTTTTCCTAATATTCTTACTTTATTCAATTCTTTTAACATATCTCCCCTAACTCCCCGGGACTTACTCAACCTTAATGATTAGAATACAGCTTCTAAAAGTTAAAAACATCAATCTATGGGTTTAAGATTATATATTGACCATATGGTCAATAAGATAATCCGAAACATAATGCAATATTGTATTTTATAATCACTCAAATGATGTTAGAATTGTAAACACAATAAATTCAACAAAATAAGTCTACATAATATATTAAATTACAATTGGTTAGTTAGGAGACATAAGATGCTTTCGTTTCTGTTCAAAAAAAAGGCGCCTTTAAGATCAAAGGACATAAATCATTTCTATAAAAAGCTAAAAGAAATATATAATTATAGCGAAATATCAGATGAGAGAAAAACTCACTTATCTGATTTGATAGAAAGAAACGGATACCTTCCGTATCCTCATATACAAGCATTGGAAGAATTGACTCCTGCTGAAACATTGTTTTGCCTCGAGCAAAAATGGAAAATGAATAACATCTTTAACGGAAACAATTTTGAGTTTGAAAACGAAAATATAAGTGCCGTAAAACGTGGTGGATTCAAGAACGCCGATTGGATGAAAAGAGAACAGCATTCTATAAAACTTGTAAATCTTGCGGCTCTTGGCGACGGAAATAAATCCCACGAAGTAGGTAAATTTATCGATTGGCTTAAACAGCTGTTGATTCTACCTTCTGGCAATTTAAAAGAGGGCGTTTTGGCAACTACAATATATTTAATCCCTTTTCACCCAAGAGAATTTGGCTGTGCATACTTGCCGACAAGTTCAAGTGTAAGCCAAAATTTAGAAGATAAATTATTGAAAGACAATCTTTCACTAGATGCAAAAGAGCAAGTGAAACTATTTATAACATTATCCCAACTTGCAGGACATCCTGTAATATATGATGTATTACCTCAAACTGGCCGTTTCTCTAAAATTGTTTTGGCTAACCCTCATATAGCAAGATGGTTCGACGTTGAAAACTTAATTATTGAAATAGCAAAAGAAGCGGATAAATTTGCAGAAGAGTTGAAACAAGAATTTGATGAAGATGACGTTCAGATAGTTTCAAGAATATACAAAAGCAACTTAAAATGCGGTTCAGAAGATTTGAGCGAACAGTATAAAGTTATTTATGACAAACTAAACGAAAAACTTGAACCTGTAAAAAAAGAACTATCTTGGAAAATGCTTTCAAGATGCGAACAGGCAAAGTTACATAAAAGAGTAAAAGAAATAATAGCAGCTGCCCACAACACGAAATCCAACAAAATAACCGAAGAAGACCACATAACAAACCAAGGGCAAGCAATTCAAGATTTGATAAAAGCAGGTCTATGGTCATCTCCTGGCGGGGCTTGGTGCTCTGCAGGAATCCCAATATTTGAAAAAATGTCTGAATGCGGAGGATATCCTCTATTCAAACATTATGACTACGAAGGTAATGATGTAAGCAATTTCGCTAATTTAGACTGCCAAACACCTTATTATTTTACATTTTTAGAAACAGGGGATCTAAACTACCCTGTAATCGATTTTTGCATAGAGAGCTTAAAAGATATGCAAAAAGAATACAACTTTGACGGCATGAGAGTAGACCACATTGACCACATAGTTGACAAGTATTCAGAAAAAAATGGAAAACCCATAAGTTACAGAGCACCTAAAGTCGTTATTGGAAAGGCTAATAAAGCAATAAAAGAACAAGTACCTTATTTTGCTACTTTAGCTGAGTATATGCTTTGGGATAAGTATTATAAAGAGTATCATCAGGAAATGCATTTTGATGTACTTTGGGGTGATGATATTGTTTCACAGCACTCTAAAACACCTGAAGAGATTATGAAAAACAATTGCGAACTTCAAAACTATAACAATCAAAATATCAAGTTGCCAAATCTTTCTATTTTAAAGACTTACAACAATCAAGACGGCGAATTCAGAGTCATTGACCAATATCCGGGACAGCTTGGAGAAAGAGGCGCTTTATTTAAATGGTTTAAAATGAAGTTTATTCCGGGAGGAAGAGATGCCCAAAGACCTGTCTTGTATATAGATGGAGATGAGTCTTTTACAACAAAAGGAATTGAAAGCACTATTGGTTCTGAAATTTCACTTGCCAGAACAAAGAATATTGAATTCTTTAAAGAATTTAATGCCATAGAAAGATTTGCGGTAAATAATGAACTCACTCTAAATGGTGAAGCGCAAATTATAACAGAAGATGAAGACGGGTTTGTAAGCTGGATGATATCAAAAGACCCTATAAAAGAAACCCTCTTAATAGTTGCCAACTACCAATCCCCAAAGGAAAAAGTTTCTATCCAGCAAGATGATGGAACAATGGAAACAACTCTAAAAGAAGGAACTGCAGTTGAGAACAAAACTTTAAACTTACCTTCTGATTATAAAATAATAAGCGAAATTGTATATGACAAAAAGGCAGGGAAACTAAAAGAACAAGAATACAAAGAAGAAGGTCACGAACTTCATTTTGAAAAACTTGAACCTGCAGAGTATAAAATATATAGACTTCAAAGATAAAATAAAAGAGGACTTTATGTCCTCTTTTATTTAATAGATATAATCTATAAAGTTCTTTTATTACTAACCTTCTCCTGATCCGGCATCAGCAGTGTCACCTTCGCCACCAGCGGAAGGATCCTTAATTTCAACTCCCAGTGCTTTAAGCTCAGTTAGTGCTTTTGGAGCGAGTGCTGTATCTGCAAAGTTTTCAAGAACAGTTTGGAAACATTCAATTGCTTCAGGTTTATAGTTGCGTGATAAAAACAACTTGCCCAATTTATAATACATTGGAGCAAAAGCAGGATCAGGCGCAACAAGCATTTGAGAATCAAGCTTCATCTTTATTTCAATAATTTTTGCATTTTCTTCTGGTGAAAAAAGCGATCTGGCATAAATTTTAGAAATAAGTTTATCAATATCTACACCCATTGTAGTCAGCTCTTCAGCAGTTATTCCACCGGCTGATTTTTTTGATTTTTTAGCAGCATTCGCACTTTCGACGTTTGCCATCGAATAAACTAAACACAATAGAAGTAATAATACTAATATCTTTTTCATCACAAATTTCCCTAACAATTATTCTACAAATAGCATACTACAATTTTTTGACATTGGTACTCAATTAAATGTATGATTATTTTTATGAAAATCCAAGAAATTATAGAAAATTTAACGCTGGAAGAAAAACTTACACAAATGTTTATTGTAGGTTACAAGGGTGATAAACCTTTTAATTCCCACAATTTTGAATATTTAATCAATAAAAAACTTGGCGGTGTAATATTTTTTTCACAAAACATTTTATCTGAAGAACAAATTAAAAAGGCAGTTGAAGAGATAAAACAAAAAGTCAAAATTCCTCTTTTTATGAGTATTGATCAAGAAGGTGGAAGAGTTGAAAGAACAGAAAATATTCACAATGGCAAAAAATATTTAAGCGCAAAATACATAAAAGAAAAAGGCATCGAAGAAACAATAAAACAAACAGAAGAAATATCAAAAGAGCTTATTTCTTATGGTATTAATATGAACTTTGCGCCAGTTTTAGACGTAAATACAAACGACAAAAACCCTATTATAGGAGAGCGTGCATACTCTGCTAAAACAGAAGAAGTTATTGAGTTTGGAATAAAAGTACAGGAAACATATACTAAAAATGGAATAATCCCAGTTGTAAAACATTTTCCAGGGCATGGCGCTGGCTCAAAAGATTCCCACGTAAGCCTTCCGTGCATTAATTTACCGTTTGAAGAGCTTGAAAAAGTTCATATAAAGCCTTTCAAGGAAGCGATTAAAGCAGATGCTCCGGCAGTTATGGTTGCACATGTCCATTATCCTTGCTTCAACGAAGAAGAGCTTCCTGCTTCAATTTCAAAAGAAGTAATAAATGATTATTTAATTCAGAAACTTGGTTTTAAAGGCTTAGTAATTTCAGATGATATGGTTATGGGTGCAGTAAAAGAAATACCGCTTATAGAATCAGTTACAAAGGGGATAAAAGCAGGAATAACAATGTTTATTTTTAGAGAAGCAACTGATGAAATGCCACTACTTATCAAAGAACTTGAAAGTAAAATTGCACTTGGAGAATTAGACGAAAATATTATTAATAAAAATGTTGAAAAAATACTTAAAATAAAAGAAAAATATTGTACAAATAATTATTTATTTGTTTTATAATCCATAAAAGAGTAGTCTCTAATTAAGATAAAGGAAAAATCTGTGTTAACCGAAACCAAACCACAAACTACGAGAGAGATAGTTAAAGAAATAGGCTTAAAACATATTGCTGTAATAATGGACGGAAATAGACGTTGGGCAAAAGCAAAACGCTTGCCATCTGCTATAGGTCACCAACAGGGTGTTTCTTCACTCAAAAGCATCTTGAAAGCTTGTGATGATTTCGGTATAGAATATCTTACAGTATATGCATTTTCAACTGAAAATTGGAATAGAGCTGAAGATGAAGTTAACTTCTTGATGGGGCTTCTTGCAAAAACAATCTTAAATGAACTCAATGAAATGCATCAAAAAAATGTAAAAATAAAATTCATTGGTGATTTAGCAAAATTAAAAGACGATTTGAGACAAATATTACTTGATGCTGAAGAATATACCCAAAACAACACCGGAGTTAAGTTCCAAATTGCTTTTAATTACGGTTCAAGAATGGAAATAACAGAAGCTGTTAAACAAATCGCAAAAAAAGTACAAAATAATGAACTTAACGTCGAGAATATCACAGAAGAAACTATTACTGAAAACCTCTATACAAAAGATATTCCTGATCCTGATCTACTAATCAGAACAGGTGGCGAAATGAGAATCAGCAACTATCTTTTATGGCAGCTTGCATATTCAGAGCTTTATATAACAGAAAAATTCTGGCCTGAATTCAACTCAAAAGCCCTTGAAGAAGCTGTTTTAGAGTTCAAGCATAGAAACAGAAGATTTGGAAAATAAAAAAAAGAATATTACGGTTGCAACCGCAAACCCTCATAAGTTGAAAGAAATAAACGAGATAAACACGTTTAAAAATATTACTCTTTCAATTGTTGAAGGTGATTTTGACCCTGAAGAAACAGGCTCTAATTTTGAAGAGAACGCATATATAAAAGCAAGAGAAGCTGCAAAAATAATGAATAACTACGCTCTAGCTGATGATACAGGGCTTTGCGTTGATGCATTGGGTGGCGCTCCAGGGTTATATTCTGCAAGGTATGCTGAAACAGCAGAAAAAAGAATCCAAAGATTATTAAATGAACTTAATGATATACCCGAAGACAAAAGAACCGCAAACTTTACTTGCGCAATGGTCTTGGTAGATAAAAACGGAAATATTATCCACAAAGAAACAGGAATGGCTGAAGGTATTATTGTCGAAACAAATCAGGGTACAAACGGATTCGGATACGATCCTGTATTTTTCATGCCGGAATACAATCAAACAATGGCAGAGATGCCTACCGAGCTAAAGAACAAAATATCCCATAGAGCAAAAGCTCTAATTCCAATGCTTGAATGGATTGATAAAAATTTGTAAATTGCCCATATAAATATAGCTTAAAATAGGTTGTCTGCATTCATTCTTTACATAAAAATAAACTAATCTATGAAACAAAATAGAAAGAGGGAGTTTTTATGGAAAAGCAAGAATTTTTTCAAAAGGCAAAAGATTTAATAGAATGTTGCTCAACATTATATCTAGGTACCATTAACAGAACTCTAAACTCAGGCGAATCAAGGGCAATGGCAAATATTAGATGTTTAAAAAAATACCCTCAAAACAGACTTCTATTTAAGGAAAATGATTTATCAAATTATATAATAACTTCAAAATCAACCGATAAAACAGAAGAACTTACTGAACAAGAAACTGTATCTCTTTATTTTTATTGCGAAGAATACCATAGAACATTAACATTATTTGGCAAGGCTGAGCTTGTCGAAGACAGCGAAATAAAAAACAAGCTATGGTCAGATGAATGGAAAATGTATTTTTCAAACGGCCAAGAAGATGATAATTACGTTGTGTTCAAATTCATACCAAAAATCGCAAAATATTACGACTTAAAGTTTGACAAGGTAATAATGAATCTCTAAGCCTTCTTAGATTCTTGTTCTTCAACTCCAGGGAATTCGTTTTTACCTGTTCTTAACCTTGTAATTAAATACTGGGTTTTAGGAATAATTGTAGATAAGAATGCAGCAGACACTGCAAAACCTAATGCAAAGAAGCCAAGGGATTTAACAGTAGATGCTCTATTTGCTTTTTTGATTATTTCTTCTGTTACTAATGAACCATTTTTGCCAGCATATTCAGAAACCGCATTTACATATTCAGTTAGATTTTTACGATATTCACTAATTTTTTTCATGGAAATGAATTTGTAATCATTTGTTAGAATATCGCCAAAATTCTTCTTATAAGCATTCATTAAGAATTCAGGGTCAGTCATTTTACCATTAGACAATACATCTTCAAGCTGTTCTCTTGTCAAGACTGAGTGTTCAAGAAGTTGTTTAGGTTGTAATAATGACATTTTTTCAGCTTTTTCCCACAATTTTTCTGGTAAGAATTCTTTTAATTTTGCTAAGCGAATTACACCATTTTTAATTGGTGAATCAGAAGCTTTTGCAATTTCATCAAATTTTGCAAGAACAGCTTTATTTTCATCTGATATTGTACCGATAAAATCTTGCATACTTACAACGCCGCCTGACTTACCTGCTTCATTAAGCATAAAGTCAGAAACAACACCCGCACAATTAGGGTTCAATTTGGTTAATTTACCTCCTGATGTGTGGTTTTGCAATAGATTTTTAATATCTTCCCTGCAGCGCAAGTAGAAGTATATAGAAGCAACATCTCTAAATAGAATTTCAATTCTTTCATCTTTGTTACGAGCATTTGCAGTTCTTCCTACAAGCATTCCGCAATCATTTGCAAGAAGTTTAACAATAGGGTGGTTTTCAAGATTGTATGAGAATGCATTTAAGAAACTTCCTCCAAAAGCAACCTTAGAGTTTGAAGTGGATATTTTTTGTTTAAATGCATCCATACCCGAAGATTGGTTATTAGTAGCATTTTGTTTTTCTTTTGCTTCTTTTTCTCTTTTAAGTCTGTTTGCGGTAAGTTTTTGATTAAATTTAGGAAGAGCAATACCAATAACAGATATTGAAGCTAAGACACTGAGTGCAATCTTACCGAATTTGTATGTTGCAAGAGCCTTATCTGATATTTTTTTACCATTTTTAAATGTTTCAAGAGCTTTATCTTTTAGAAATTCCGCCGGTTTTCCTGTTTCTATGGATTTCATAACATTATCCATCGGAGTTCTTAAAGCATCTTTTCCTGTATCAAATTCAGTAACAGGGAGCTTTAAAACATGTTTTCCAAAAGCATTACCAATTTTATTAAAAAGTTCAACACCAAAAATCCAGAAAAAGGCAGCAATACTTTCTTCACGTACACGCTCAAGAGCCTCTGTTTTACCGCCTCTTTTGTATGCCTGATAGGTTCTGCCTCCGGTAACTGTGCCT
This sequence comes from Cyanobacteria bacterium OH_CDB_20, assembly GCA_023415935.1. Taxonomy (GTDB): domain Bacteria; phylum Cyanobacteriota; class Vampirovibrionia; order Gastranaerophilales; family Gastranaerophilaceae; genus JAEZIX01. The sequence goes on from JAEZIX010000087.1 coordinate 16,323, forward strand.
TCCAGCATAATTACAGGGGCAAGCTCTGAACTATTCCCTAAAACTGAAACTGTGTTTTTTACAATGTTTGATATCGGTGAAATACTCATATATAGTGGAAAACTTACTTTCTTATAAATCTAGACTAAATAAAAAACGGGCATAATTACCCTGCCCTCTATACAAGAATACTAAAAAAATTTTTTTGCGTAAATCAAGTCAAATTATAACTTATGTAACAAAATAAATAATATCAACTAACATGTTTACAGAAAAAATTTAAATAATATAATAAAAGTACTCACCATCCTAAATGTGGGATTTTCAAGAGTCAACATTAGGCTCACACAAACTCCCGTATACATTACGAAAGGACAAAAAATGCCAAATATTAAATCATCAAAGAAAAGAGTTTTAGTTGCTGAAAGAAACCAAGAAAAAAATGTTGCTTTCAAATCTTCAGTTAAAACTGCAATCAAAAAAGCTTTAGCTGTTGCAGAAACTAAAGATGAAGCTGCTCTTAAAACTGCTTTAAGCACATTATATAAATTATGTGACAAAGGTGTTTCTAAAGGTATTTTCCACAAAAATACCGCTGCAAGAAGAAAATCAAGAATAACAAAAGCTATCAACAAAATTCTTGCTAAATAACAAACAATAATTGGTAAATAAAAAGAGGCTTTAATATTAAGCCTCTTTTTTTATTTTAAATTTTTTTATCTTAATTATCCAACTAATCCGCTATCATCAGATTCTGAAGATTTAACCATAATAGCGTGTTCTACAGGATTTTCTTTTTTAATTGAATTGTCATAAGCAAATTCATCATAACCAAATTCATCTTTTAATCGTTTAGATTGGTTTTCGTCAACAAGTTTTTTTGCAAGTTCAGCTATTTCATAAACTAATTGATAACGATTATCTGTATTTTCATTTAAATCCCAAGCTATTTTTATAATTTGATTCATGATTTTCTCCTGATTAAAACCTCTATTCCTTTATCATACAATGCTAATACTTTTATATCAACAAAAAATTTACAAAAATAAAAGGGGAATATAATATTCCCCTAATCAAATCTTTTTCATACTTACTTTTCTACGAGCAACCTGAATATCCGCAACTAAGACAGATAAAGCAGCCTTCTCCATAACCTAAAACCTTACCGCACTCAGGACATTTGTGTTCTTCGCCTGCTTTTTGTGCATCTTCAACTGAAACAGCTTTTATTTCAGGAAGTTTAACTCCATCTTTTTCATCCTTTTTTTCAAGGTTCATAGGTTGATATTGTCTTGAATTATTTCTATAAACAGTAATACCTTTTAAGTTATTTTCATAAGCTAAAACGTAAGAGTCAGCAACATCTTCTCTTGTAGCTTGTTCTTCAAAATTAACTGTTTTAGAAACAGCATTATCTGTGTGAAGTTGGAATGCTGCTTGCATTCTTACATGCCAGTAAGGAGAAACATCATGAGCTGCAACGAAAATCTTCTTAGCTTCATCTGGAACTTCTTTGCAATATGCAACGGTACCATCAACAGATATCCTTTTCATAAGCTCATCAGAGTAGAAACCATGTTCTTTAGCATATTTTTCAAACACTGGATTTACTTCAAGCATAATGGTTCCGTCCATAACGTCTCTAATAAATACAAGCCCGAATAGAGGTTCAATACCGCCAGAAGCACTTGCTATCATAGAGATAGTTCCTGTTGGAGCTATGCAAGTAGTTGTAGCGTTTCTTATACCAACTTTTGCAATCTCACTATCAAGTTCAGCCCACATATCATCTGAGATTTTGCCTGCTGATTTTCCTTTGTATTTATTAGTCAAGAAATTTTGACCGTCATATATGCTTCCTTTGAAATTATTGAACTTACCACGAGTTTTCGCAAATTCAATAGATTTAACTTTAGAATGGTAATCGATGAATTCCATAACTTGAGAAGCAAGTTTAGTTCCTTCTTCAGAGTTATAAGCAATTCCAAGATGCATAAGCATATCAGCCCATCCCATAACACCAAGTCCTATTTTTCTGTTGTTTTGAACCATCTCACCTATTTGAGGAAGAGGATAATTGTTGATTGCAATAACGTTGTCTAAGAAATGGATTGCCATTTTAGTGACATCTGCCAATTTATCCCAGTCAACAACTTTTTCACCGTTAACTTCTTTTAGCATCAAACCAAGATTTATAGAACCTAAGTTGCAAGCCTCATAAGGAAGAAGAGGAACTTCTCCGCAAGGATTTGTAGATTCAATAGCCCCAATATGAGGAGTAGGATTGTCGTAGTTCATTTTATCGATAAATACGATACCAGGCTCTCCATTTCTCCAAGCACCATCAACAATTAAGTCAAAAACTGCTTTTGCAGATAATGAGCCTACAGGAGTTTTAGTATTTGGATGGAACAGATTATAATCTCTGCCTTCTTTTAAGGCTTCCATAAATTCATCAGTAATAGCAACTGAAATATTGAAATTATTAAGTTTATTATTGTCGCTTTTACAGTTAATAAAATCTAAAATATCAGGGTGATCAACTCTTAAGATACCCATATTAGCACCACGTCTTGTGCCGCCTTGTTTTACAGCTTCAGTTGCAGCGTTAAATACTTCCATAAAACTTACTGGACCTGATGAAACGCCCATTGTAGAGCGAACAACATCATTTTTTGGTCTTAGTCTTGAGAAAGAAAAACCCGTACCGCCGCCTGATTTATGTATAAGCGCGGTATTCTTAACAGTCTCGAAAATTCCTTCTAAAGAATCTTCAACCGGAAGAACAAAACAAGCTGCAAGTTGGCCTAATTCGCGGCCTGCATTCATCAAGGTAGGAGAGTTTGGCATAAAATAACGGTTAGTGATGTAATCATAAAACTGTTCTGTTGCAGCTTTTACTTCACTGTCATTTGCGCCAAATTGCTTATCAGCATTAGCCAAAGTTGATGCAACACGATAAAACAAATCTTGTGGCGTTTCGGTTGGAACACCTTCTTTATCTCTTTTTAAGTATCTTTTTTCTAAAACTTTAATTGCATTTTCAGATAAACTGATTTTTTCTTCCAAGTTCAAACTCACTTTGACTCCATACCCCTTCGTACTAAACTGATTATTTAGTACATTGTACTCTAAAAAAGCATGCTTGCAAAGGCTTTTCCATTAATAATTGCAACGATTTAGAAGTCTTGACGAATGGTATTTTTAATCGAAGTTCAATGAAATCAAAAGTCATGTCACATATCGCACTTTCAAGTGTTAACAAATTTTAACTTCATGAAAACCCATGCCGTGCATGGGTTTTCTGGCTAAATGCTAACTGCGACAAGGCTTCGTAAAAATATGTAAACGAAACTTTAAAATCATGAAAACCCATGAGGGGCATGGTTTTCCATGATTTTGCCATGCCCTTTATTAAACAAGGGCCCTAGCCTCATTGACAGAAAAAATTTTATTATAGAAATGTAAATTTTACACGAAATTTTGAGTATCTTGGGGAAAGAAAATTAATGCATAATCCAAACGTAATAAACCTTAAGTCTGAAGTGCTTTTTAGAGAAGCAGAAGACGATTTTATATATTTTAATAAGTTTAAAAACGCAATAAAAAAACTTGAAGAAGCAATCGAACTAACACCTTCACATCACAAGAGTTACAGCCTTTTAGGCGATGTACTTTTTATTCAAGGTAAAGTTGAAAAAGCCCTTAAAAATTACAAAGAAGCGGACAAATATATTAATAATTCTAAGATAATTGCATCTATTGCAATGTGTCTTGAGGCAAAAGGTGAGTATAAAGAAGCTCTAAAACACTGTGATAAGGCTTTTTTATTCATTAATGAAGATAATTGCCAGCTTTATCTTTCTTTATACGAATTAAAGACTACAATATTATTAAAGCTAAGAAGATATGAAGAAGCTAAAAAGTTTATTGAATCAGCAAAAAACAATCTTTCAATTGAAGATTTAATGAACTTTAAAACCCAAAGAGAGCTTATAAATTCAAAGCTTAGATTAAAAGAAAAAATGGAAAAAATCAGTCTTAGAGCGCTATAAAGGAAATAAGGAATGAAAGCAGTAGTATTTGATAATGAGTTAAAACTTGATAATAACTATAAAAAACCGGTACCAAAAGAAAACGAAGCACTTATTAAAGTAACCTTGGCAGGAATCTGCAATACCGACTACGAAATAACAAAAGGATATATGGGCTATAAAGGTGTCTTAGGGCATGAGTTTGTAGGCGTAGTCGAAGAAGTAAATGCAAAAGACAAATCATTAACAGGCAAAAGAGTCGTAGGAGAAATAAATCTTGGCTGCGGAAATTGTGAGTGGTGCGGGAAAGGTCTTCAAAGACATTGCCCTAACCGTTCAACACTTGGTATCTGGCAAAAAGACGGCTGTTTTGCAGAGTATGTAACCTTACCAATCGAAAATCTTGTTATAGTTCCTGATTCTGTAAAAGATGAAGAAGTTGTTTTTATCGAACCTCTCGCAGCTGCTCTTGAGATACTTGAGCAGCTGCACATTGAACCTGCTCACAGGGTTCTTGTACTTGGAGACGGTAAATTAGGTCTTACAACAGCAATCACTCTTAACGCCTCAGGAGTTGATATCACGCTTGTCGGAAAACACGAAAACAAACTTGAAATAGCTAAAAAACAGGGTGTTAAAACAATGTTACTAAAAGACAAACCTAACACCTGTGAGTATGATGTTGTAGTTGAAGCAACAGGCTCTATTTCTGGTTTTGAAACATCTATTTCATCAGTAAAACCAAGAGGCACTCTTGTTTTAAAAAGCACAATTGCTGCATCAAAAGAGTTTAACTTTGCGCCGATTGTAATTAATGAAATAACTGTTTTAGGTTCTCGTTGCGGACAATTTAGACCTGCTATGAGATATATTGAACAAAAGAAAGTTGATTTCAAACCTTTTATTTCAGGCATTTATAATTTTGACAATGCGATAGAAGCATTTGAAAAAAATAAAGATAAAGATACTGTTAAAATTCTACTTAAAATGAGCTGACGTATGAAGTTAAACAGGCATAATTTAATTGCAATTTTCATAAGTATAATATTTGTTGCGCTGATTTTACATAATATAAATTTTAAGGAATTTGCAGCTACAATAAAGCAGTTTAATTACAAAATTCTTCTAATAGCTATTCCTGTGTATATTTTATCAATTTACATGCGTGGAAAGCGTTGGCAGCAGCTTTTAAAACATAAAATAGATGCTAAAACTACTGATTTTGCGCAGGTATTCAATATTGGAACAGCAATGAATATCTATTTGCCTGCTAGAGCAGGAGATTTTTTTAGAGCATATTTTATGGGTAAAAATTTCAAACTCAGCAAGCTAGAAGTCTTTGGCTCTATTATTCTTGAAAGAATACTAGATGGTATAACCATTGTTACACTACTCTTCATAGCTATTTTATTAAGCCACAAAACAGCAATGGTATTAAAAATAAGTCTAATCGGAACAGCACTATTTTTTGGTGGATTTATAATTTGTTTCACTCTTTTAAAAAATAATAAATTTATCTGTACAAAAGTTGACTGCATACTTGATAAAATACCCCAGAACATAAGTGAAAAAATCAGGCCTGCCATATACAAAATTCAAAATTGGGTAAACCTACTTCTCGACGGTTTTCATCAACTAAACAGTCCTAAAAATATTGGAAAAGCACTCCTTTCAAGCACTATTTCTTGGGTTGGCGAAAGTATTTTCACTTTTCTTATTTTCAGTGCATTTGGATTGAAATTGAATTTTATTGCAGCAATCCTAACCACATGCGTACTTGCTCTTGCAGCCGTCATTCCCTCAACATCAATATTTGTAGGCCCTTACCAGTATGCTTACATTTTATCATTAGGGATGTATAATATAGAAAAATCAAAAGCACTTGCAATTTCACTTGTGCAACAGGCAAATATTATGATAATTGTGACCCTTATTGCAATATTTTTCATATTAAAAACAAATTTAAACATTAATAACTATAGAGCACCAGAGGATTAAACAATGGAAAAAGGACTAAAAACACTAAAATCATCGAGATTACACATAGGAATTTTCGGTAAAAGAAATGTTGGAAAATCATCCATAATAAACGAAGTAACCCACCAGAATACTTCAATCGTATCTGATATAGCCGGAACTACAACAGACGCCGTTGAAAAATCAATGGAAATGCTTCCTTTAGGTCCTGTTGTTTTTATTGATACAGCAGGTATCGATGATATTGGGGCGCTTGGCAAAGAAAGAATAAAAAAGACAAACCAAATAATAGATAGAACAGATATTGCACTAATAGTATGCGACCATAATGGCTGGGATGAATATGAATTTGAACTTTCGAAAAAGTTCAAAGAAAGAGATGTAAAAGTCATCGGGATAATAAATAAAAGCGATGAAGGAAAAATTTCAGATTCAAGCCTAGACGTGATAAAGAATAATACAGATAAATACCTCATAACATCTGTAAAAACTGATAAAGATATTGAACTAAAAGTCAAAGAAGCTCTTGTTGAATGCGTTCCTGATGAATTTATCAATCCACCATCCCTTGTAGAAGGAGTTGTAGAAGAAAATGATTTTGTGATTTTAGTAACTCCAATTGACAAAGAAGCACCAAAAGGTAGAATGATTTTGCCTGAAATGCAAGTTTTAAGAGCAATGCTTGACGCTAATTGCCAGTCAATGGTTGTTCAAGAAGCTGGGCTTAAAAGAGCAATTGAAAACATGAAAATACCGCCCAAGATTGTCGTTACAGATTCTCAGGCATTTCAATCAGTTAATAAGATTGTCCCTGCTAATATTCCGCTTACGTCTTTTTCAATTTTATACGCAAGAGCAAAAGGAAATATTGAAGATTTTGTTGAGGGTGCAAAAGCAATTGATAACTTAAAAGACGGAGCTAAAATTTTAATCTGTGAAAGCTGTACACACCACAGAATTGAAGATGATATAGGAACAGTTAAAATCCCAAGGTGGCTTAAAGCAAAAACAGGAAAAGATTTTGTGTACAAAAACTATTCATCACATCAATTTCCTGAAGATGCAGGTGATTATGACCTTATAATCCACTGCGGAGGATGTATGACTAACAGGCGAGAAATCTTATCAAGAATCTTAAAGTCTAAAAAAGCAGGAGTTCCAATTACCAACTACGGAATTGTTATCTCATACGCGCTCGGAATACTAGATAGAGCAATTGAAGCAATAAAGAAATAAAACAAAGGGGCTTTTTGAGCCCCTTTTAAATTTTATTATTTCAAATATTCAATTATCGCCTTGGCTGCTTTTTTACCTGCGCCCATAGCGTTTATCGCAGTAGATGGACCTGTTGGAGCGACATCACCACCAGCGAAAACTCCATCGATGGAAGTTTTACCTGTTTCTGCGTCAATAATAATATAACCTCTGTTATTCGTCTCAAGATCTAAATTCTCAGATTCCATTGAACGCTGAATAATTGGATTTGGTCCTGTGCCTAGCGCAACAATCACTGTATCTAAATCCATTGTAACAGTTTTTCCTGTTTTAACGGGGCTTCTTCTTCCTGATTCATCTGGTTCGCCAAGTTCCATAACATCAAAAATCATTGATTTAACATAGCCGGCTTCACCGACAATTTCTTTCGGGCTATGCAAAAACGTGAAGATAACGCCTTCTTCTTTTGCATGACGGATTTCTTCAAGCCTTGCAGGAAGCTCCGCTTCTGTTCTTCTGTATACAATGTATACTTCTTTAAAACCAATTCTTACAGCGACTCTAGCAGCATCCATTGCAACATTTCCACCACCAATAACTGCAACCTTTTCACCAACTCTTATTGGAGTAGGGGCATCTTCTTTATGTGCTTGCATAAGATTTACACGGGTTAGAAATTCGTTTGCAGAGTATACTCCGTTTAGGTTTTCGCCACTTATATCCATCATCTTAGGAAGCCCGGCACCTGACGATATGAAAATTGCCTCAAAGCCATCTTCTTTAAGCTGATTGATTGTAATAGATTTTCCAACAACAACATTGGTTACGAACTTAACTCCTATTGATTTTAATGAGTCAATTTCTCTATCTAAAACTGTTCTAGGAAGCCTGAAAGGAGGAATTCCATAGCGCAAAACACCGCCTAGTTTGTGCAATGCTTCAAATACAGTAACATCATATCCAGCCTGTCTTAAATCAGCTGCTGCTGTAATTCCCGCACAGCCTGAACCAATAACCGCGACCTTTTTGCCTTTTTCAACAATATTTCCCACTTTTGCAGAAGTGCTGTCTCCGACATATCTTTCTAATGCCCCGATAGCAACCGGTTCTGATTTTATGCCAAGAACGCATTTACCTTCGCATTGTCTTTCTTGCGGACAAACTCTTCCGCAAACAGAAGGAAGCAAACTTGATTCTCTTATCACATCACCTGCTTTTTCAAGGTTATCTTCGTTTAATGCGCTGATAAAGCCTGGAATATTAATATTAACAGGGCAAGCAGCTATACAACGTGCGTTTTTGCAGTTCAAGCAGCGTGAAGCCTCAAGTTTAACTTGATCTTCAGTCAAATTATCTTCAACAGCGTCAAAATTAGTACGCCTTTTATACATATCCTGTTCGTGTGGATGTTGTCTTGTAGCTTTTTCCATTAATTTTCCTCTTAAATCCTCTTTAGATATTATATTATAAATTTTTAATTAGCACCTTCAAGCAAGTTTTTTATCGTTGTGCCAAGGACTCCAGGGTCTTTACAAACGGTTACACCTGCTTCTTCAAGGGCGCTCATCTTGCTTTGTGCTGTTCCTTTAGAGCCTGATATTATAGCTCCGGCATGTCCCATTCTTTTACCTTTTGGGGCGCTCAAACCCGCAATGAAAGATACAACTGGTTTTGTAACATATTTTTTTATGAATTCTGCTGCATCTTCCTCTTGAGTACCGCCTATTTCACCTATCATACAGATTGCTTTTGTCTCATCATCTTCTTGAAAAGCTTTTAGTGCATCTATAAAGGTAGTTCCTATAATAGAATCTCCACCGATTCCTATTGAACTTGATTCCCCAAGCCCTACCGCTGTAAGTTGACCAACCGCCTCGTAAGTCAATGTTCCGCTTCTTGAAACAATCCCCACACAGCCTTTTTTATGAACCGAAGCCGGCATGATGCCAATTTTACATTCTTCTGGAGTTATTATACCGGGACAATTAGGGCCTATAAGTCTTACACCGTTCTTATCAACAATTTTTTTAACCCTCATCATGTCAATTACGGGAATGCCTTCTGTAATACATATTATTAAAGGGATTTTAGCTTCAGCAGCTTCGATAATAGCTGCAGCCGCATACTTTGGAGGAACAAATATCATTGTAGCGTCGGGTTTTACAGCTTCTTTTGCCTCTTTAACAGTATTAAAAACAGGAAGTCCGAATATTGATGTGCCGCCTTTTTTAGGTGTAACTCCGCCAACAATTTTTGTCCCGTATTCAAGACATCTTTCTGTATGAAAAGAGCCTTCGTTTCCAGTGATTCCCTGAACTATCACTCTCGTATTTTTATCAACAAAAATCCCCATTATAGCCCCCTAATAACTTCTTGAGCTTCTTTTAAGTCTTTAACTACTGAAAACTTTAGACTTGAAGAGTTTAAAATCTTTGCGCCTTCTTCTTTATTCGTGCCTTCTAGCCTTATAATAACAGGCAAATCAAAGTTCAAAGAAGAAACAGCTTTTGTAATTCCTTCAGCCAAAATATCGCATCTTAAAATTCCGCCAAAAATATTGATAAAAACAGCTTCAACATTTTTATCCGCAACAAGCAGTTTAAAAGCCTTTTCAATCTTTTCGGCACTCGCTCCACCACCTACATCAAGGAAATTTGCAGCGTCTTTTCCAGCCATTTTAATAATATCCATTGTTGCCATTGCAAGCCCGGCACCATTTACCATACAGCCGATTGTACCATCAAGTTTTATGTAGCTTAGACCAAATTTTTGCGCCTCAAGCTCTAATGGGTTTTCTTCAAGTTCATCTTTCATTGCAACAATTTCCGGATGCCTGAAAAGAGCGTTATCATCAAAATTCATCTTAGCGTCAAGTGCAATAACCTCACCATCTTTAGTTATAACAAGAGGATTTATTTCAATTAACGTTAAATCTTTTTCAACATATATTTTATAAAGTTTTTTGCAAATATCTTCAAGCTGATGATTAATATTGTCGCAAAAACCAAGTTTATCAACCAAAATAGAAACATCTAAATCTTCATCAATCTCTATATTTTGCCTTAAAATAGCTGATGGGTTAGACTTTGCAACCTCTTCAATATCCATACCGCCTTCTTTTGAAAGGATTAAGGAAATAGAAGCATTCTCTCTATCAAAAGTGAGTGACAAATAAAGCTCTTTATCAATATCAACGCCTTGCTCAATAAGGATTTTATGGACTTTTTTAGCTCCAGCCTGAGAAGAGACAAGCTCCATTCCCAATATTTCATTTGCAAATTTAATGGCGTCCTCTTTTGTCCTTGCGAACTTTACGCCACCTGCTTTACCTCTTGCGCCTGAGTGAACTTGCGCTTTAATTACGCAAGGAATTCCAACATCAGAAACGGCTCTTTCAATCTCAGATTTTTCAAAGCACAACTTCCCAAACGGGATAGATATTCCGTACTCTTTAAATATAGACTTTGCCTGATATTCGTGTATTTTCATCTTCTAATTCATCTCTTCTTGTTTATTTGTAATAGTTACAACCAAAATAGCAACCATAGTCCAATATACAAACTGAACCTGCGGTCTAAAATATATAGTATCAAAAAGTCCGTGAATCATAACAGCAACAATGCTTATAAAAGTTGTAAATATTATGATTTTTTTAGATAAATCAACTTCATTCAAGAAACCAACAACAGCGTTTTTAAGCAAAATAGCAAGAAAAGCAAGATAAGCAAAAACTGCAAATATACCTGACTCAACAGCCATTTCCAAAAACACGGAATACGTACTTAAAGCATCATACCCTGACATCATATAAAGCCCATAAATCTCTCTAAAAGTCTTGTTACCAGTACCAATTCCAAGAAGCCAGTTGTCTTTAAACATTTCAATACTTGAGTGGTAAACATTCATTCTAAATGAAGTTGAAGAGTCTTCTCTCAAAACAAAAATAGAAAGAAGTCTTTTTAGAATGCTCGGTACAAAAGCAAATACCGCAACAACTAGAGCTGCAATAGCTCCTATCGAACGTTTCCAGTAATCTCTTAATTTATTAGGAAAAGCGTCTGTTTTAAATATTACCTGCCATGAAGCAACAATAACCCCAAGTCCTATAACGCCAAAAGCAAGATAAGCCCCTCTACAACCTGTAAAAAAGAGAGTAAGAGCAGTTATTGCCATTAAAATTACAGAAATGATTGTAGTTTTTGAAGTAAATTTTCTATCTTTTACAGAAAGCAAGCCAATCCCTAATATTGCAGGAAAAGCTGCAATCAGGTAACCTGCAAGCAAGTTAGGATTATATGGCAAGAGCGTTCCATAAATACGTGAAACAACATCTTCAGGGTTTACATAGCTTGTATCCTGCCATGTTGAAATATTTTCTAAACCAATATTATTCTGAACAATTCCAACAATACCTTCAAATGAAGCGCAAGCGGCTATTACAAACAAAGTAGGAATTATTTTGTCTTTATTAAATCTAAAAAATTGAACCACAGAAAAGTAAAATGAAAAATATATTAAAGTCTTACTGAATCCATATAAACTCTTTGCAAATAAAGAAGAATTTATTACACTTGCAAAACTTATTAAAAGGAAAACAAACAAAACCAAATTGCAAGACGAAAGCTCTATATCTTGTCCTTTTATAAATAAGAATTTAATGACAGTAAAAAATACCACGACAAGCGCAACAATACCAATCAATTCACTAGGTAAAAACAGCGATGAAACAAAAGTTAAACACATAAATAAAAATATTATATTGTCTAAGTTTTTAAATATAGTGCTATTTTCGACAAGTGGATTCAGTTTGTTTTGTAATGATTTAAGCCAATTATTAATTACGTCAAAGAATATACTATTTAGCTTTAGCATCTTTACTTACCGCTTTATCACCTTTATCTGCTTCTTTTTCATCAACGACAACAATATTAGAAATAGTACCGTTGAGTTTGTAGTCGATACCTTCTAATACAATCGGAACACCGATTTTTAGCTTATTACCGCCAACAACTGCACCATCTTCAGTAATCTTTGCATTATCAACAAGTGTAACCAAAAAATCGAACTGGAAAGGCGCTGAAACATCATCTACAACAATAAATCTATCTCTATTATTTGCAGGTAAAACAACTTTTTTTCTATCAAACTTTACATCAACAATTTTTAATTTTGTATAAGGCACATTTCTTATAGTAATGAAAGCCTCGTTTCCAACCTGGAATGGACTTTCTGTATTTGTAACTGCAACACCTTTGAAAAATACTTGAAAAGCAACTTTTCTTTCTGATTCAACAGGCGATTTTGAAAGTTTTTTATTAAGTCCAAAACCAACCAGAGCTGCAACCACAAGAACCAGTGCAATGCCAGCGATTATAATATAATCAACTTTTTTTAATTGTTTAAAAAATTCCATAAATATCTCCTAAGCCTTTACGGTAAAACTATCCATATCTAATTTATTAAGTGTTTCTGAAATCTCTTTTATAGTTGTAGTTGCACAACCAAAATGTCTTATTGTAATACTTGCAGCAAGGTTTCCTACGATTGCAGCTTCTTTCGGACTTAGCCCTGCTGCTAAAGCAAGTGTAAATGAAGCAACAACTGTATCTCCCGCACCTGTAACATCAAAAACATCTGTCTTATTGAAAACAGGAACTTTAGAAACATTACCGCCTCTTTCAAATACAACCATGCCGTCTCCGCCTCTTGTTACAAGAACCATTTGATTATCTGTTTTTTCGAGCATATCTTGACCCGCTTTTTGTAAAGAAGCCTCGTCTTTAATAAAATAACCTACAAATTTTTCTGTATCAGGCTGATTTGGGGTCATTGCAGTTGCACCTTTGTACCTATCAAGGTCTTTTTGTGCGTCAACAACAACAATTTTATTATATTTTTTAGCTGTTTCTATTGTTTTTGAGATTATTGCAGGAGTAAGAAGACCAATATTATAATCGGACAAAATAACTGCATCGTGCATCGGAACAGCCTTTTCAATATTAGCAATAATTTTTGCTTCAATATCAGATGAAACGTTTTCAATAGTTTCTCTATCAATCCTTACAATCTGCTGAGTTACAGACTGGGAACAAGAACCTGATATTCTTGTTTTTACAGTGGTTACACGTTTCTCATCCATAACCATATATTCAGTATTAATATTTGCTTTTTTAAATGCTTCAATTAAAACAGGTCCGTAATAATCATCCCCATAGACTCCAATAACGCTTACTTTCCCTGAATTTAAAGTTGAAATGTTATTTGCAGCATTAGATGCAGCACCAAGAATAATTTTTGTAAGATAGTGGCGCAAAATAAGAACAGGAGCTTCTCTTGACATTCTTGCAGTATTTCCGTATATCATCTCGTCAATCGCCAAGTCACCAACTACAAGAACGCTTTTTTCAGCAAGTTTTTTTAACTTCTCTTTTAATTCCTCTTTATCGAATGAAAACATTAGATTCTCCGTTACTTATTTGATTAAAATCAATAGCTATAATATAATACTAACATAATAATTTTTAAACGGAATATTTTTCGTAAGGTAGAAAAAATAAGGTAAACTATGACGAATTTTGATGAAGAACAATCACCAGAAGAACAAAATATACCTGAAGAATCAACAAATGAACAACCTGTTGAAGATATTAAAAATGTTGAAAAAATAAAGCTCAAAACAGAAGAACCGGTTGATGTAAGAATAACAGTTGAAGATGCAGAAGAAGCACCAAAAACAAGTGTAGAATATAAATCTGATCCTAATCAAGAAATCGCCTTTGCCAGAAGTTCTGAACAACAAGAGTTAGAACCTGAGGTAAAACCTGAAAATATTCCCGAAGAAAATTTAGACAAAAAACCTAAAAATTATAAAAAATATGTTTTTAGAATTCAACAAGAATATACTGCATTTTTAGATGAGCTTTCATACGATGAAAAAAATAAAATAATTAACAAAAGCCTTAAAGACATCATAGCTAATCAGGCTTCTGAAAGACGAAAAATTATGTTCAAAGAAGGTGTAAGGCACCTTATCATAATTTTGGTTACGCTTATCATCGGAATTCCTCTAACTTTTAAAATTGTGAATTTTTCAATTAAAAGCACATTAAAAAGTTATAACTACATGCAAGTAAATTTTGAAAAGCTATATCAACAAAAGCAATTAGAAAAATTTTAGTAAGAAATCACAAATGGACATAATAAAAAACAAGCAAGATAAGCTTACATATATTGGGATATCGCTGGGTGGAACATCTAATATTGAGTCTGCTGCTGCAATTCTTGATAAAAATCTAAATATAATAAAACTTGATAAGCTATTTTCAATGCAAGACGTTGAATTTTTTATAGAGAATCTTCCGGGCAAGTCAAATTGTGTAATCAATATTTCTATCCCTGAAAACGAAACGATGATAAGCAGCAAGTGGAAATATACTTCAAGAACTTATCACGCGGTAAATTTAAATTCTAATCTTATCAACAAAGATGACTGGACAAACAGATTTTCATCAAGAGGTTCTGAATACTTTCTTGCAACAAAAAACAAAGGTATCGATATAATTCGCTATGACATTGATAATGCAAAAAAAGAAATAGGATTTTGCACACCTTTTAAAAACCGTACGCCTATTGACTGCAAAGCTATTCAAAACAGTTTAAAAATGAAATTCAAAATAAAAGAACTTCCTTCTAATATGCTCCCCGTAGCCCAGCTTGAAGCCATTTTAGGTGCAATTTTAGCCTGCACAGTAACCAATGGAACCGAAAACGAAGACTACAAAAGGCTATACACCTATAACGACATAGATGTTCTTGGCTTTTGCTGATTTTCGTGTATAATAGATAGGCATGCTCTATAATTATGCAGAGATTTTGGGAGGCAAAGGAATCTCAGATGTCACAGTTAAAACTTATGTCAGGAATGCGCCCGACAGGAAAACTTCACCTTGGACACTATGAAGGAGTCCTTACTAATTGGGTTAAATTACAGGAAGAGTATCAATGCTTTTACTGTGTTGCTGACTGGCATGCGTTAACAACAAAATATGATAAAACAGAGACTTTGGCTCAAGATAGGCTTGAGGTTGTTCTTGATTGGCTTGCCTGCGGAATTGACCCTGATAAAGCAATAGTGTATTACCAATCACAAATTCCTCAAATCGCAGAATTGCATATCTTATTAAGCATGATTACACCAAACAACTGGGTTGAACGTGATCCGACTTTAAAAGATATGGTAAAAATAATAAAAGGCAAAGATGCAGCAGGAAGCGATAATGTTCCGCAACTTAGTTACGGACTTTTGGGCTACCCTGTTCTTATGACCGCAGATATTCTTGCGTTCAATGCATCTGTTGTTCCTGTAGGAAACGATCAGCTTGCGCACCTTGAAATCTCAAGAGATATTGCAAGAAGATTTAATAATATATATAAAACTGACTTTTTCATTGAGCCTACACCTAAATTAACACACGTACCTTTACTTCAAGGTGTTGACGGGCAAAAAATGGGTAAGTCATTTAACAATGATATTAAAATTTCAGATGATGAAAAAACAACTGAGAAAAAAGTAATGTCAGCAATTACAGATAGAAGCAGGGCAAGAAAAGATGACCCCGGTCATCCTGATAAGTGCGAAGTTGCCTTCAACTATTATAAACTGTTTGCTGACGAAAATACAATTAAAGAAACCGAACACGAATGCACAAAGGGTTTAAGAGGCTGTGCTGACTGCAAAAGAAAGCTTGCCCAAATTATAAATAATAAATTTGCTCCAATTAGAGCTAAACGACAAGAACTTGCAAATGATATTAATAAAGTTAAAGATATAATTAGTTGCGGCAACGACAAGGCAAAAGCGGAAGCAAAAGTCGTTCTCGAAAAAGCCAAGTCAATCGTCGGAATATAAGTTAGGGGCATTTATGACAAGAAGAGTTGAAGTATATGCGGGCGCATATGCAAGTGGAAAATCTGAAACATCTATTAATAGAGCACTTCAATATATTAAAGAAGGCAAGAGTGTTACTCTTGTTGATCTTGATACAGTTGAAC
>JAEZIX010000096.1 GCA_023415935.1 Cyanobacteria bacterium OH_CDB_20
ATAATATATAGATAATGTAGTTTAGAAAGTATTTGTAACAATGCAGGCACTGATTTTAGCAGGTGGTAGAGGCAAAAGACTTGGAAGTCATACAGAAACAATAAATAAATGTATGCTTCCTTATAAAGGCAAACCAATAATAGAATATAGCATCAGTAATGCTGTATCCGCTAATGTCGTTGAGATTATTATTGTTGTCGGGTATAAAGCAGAAGATATTATTAAAAAGTTTGGTGATTCTTATAAAAATGTACCTGTTAAATATGTGTTTCAAGAAGAGCAAAACGGGCTTGTCGGCGCTATTGAATGCGCAAAAGATTTGATTAAAGATGATTTTATATTATTTCTCGGTGATGAGATTTTATTCAGCCCGGATTACAATGGTTTCATTAAAGCGCATATTGAAAGAGATGATTTTGTAACCTGCGGTGTTGTTGAGGTTAAAGACGTAAATCTTGTCAAAAAAACATATGAGATAATTGAAGATAAGAATAAAATTATAAAAATTAATGAAAAACCTTTAACACCAGCGAACAACCTTATGGGAACAGGAAATTGCATATTTAAAAAGGAAATATTCAATTACATTGATAAGACTCCAGTTAATCCAATAAGAGGCGAGAAAGAGCTTGCATCATTAATTCAGTGCGCAATTGATGATGATCAGATCGTACGCCCATTTATCATTTCTGACAGCTACATAAATCTGAACCAGAAGAACGATTTAGAGTTTGAACCATAAAATATTGCCAAATAGTAACCACTTTTGCATTTTGCGGTGTAATAAATTATGATAATTTACACACTTGGAGCAGTATTTATGATAAACAAGAAAAAAATCGCAGTTGTAATGCCGGCATATAATGTTGAAAAAACATTAGAGAAAACTTTTAATGAAATTGATAGAGAAATTGTCGATGAAGTAATCTTAGTCAACGATTTTTCAAGCGATGACACAGTAAAAATTGCAAGTGAACTCGGAATTACAATAGTTTCTCACGATAAAAATAAAGGCTACGGTGCAGCGCAAAAAACAGGCTACATAAATGCCTTAAAAAATAGCGCTGATATTGTCGTTTTACTTCATCCTGATTATCAATATACGCCAAATTTAATACCTACAATGGCTGCAATGATTGCATACGGCGAATATGATTTTGTTGTTGCATCAAGAATACTAAGAAAAACTGCTTTAAAAGGTGGAATGCCTTTCTATAAGTTTTTTGCAAACAAAATGCTCACTTTTTTCCAAAACATCTTATTGGGAGAAAACATGTCTGAGTATCACTCAGGATATAAAGCATATTCAAAAGAGCTACTAAAAGCAATGCCATTAGAAGATTTCAGCAATTATTTTCTTTTTGACAACGAAATCCTCTTATCCTCTATATATAACGGCTTCAAAGTAGGAGAAGTCAGCTGCCCTACAAAGTATTTCAAAGAAGCGTCAACTATGGATTTTTTAAACGGGTGCAAATACGGATTAGGCGTGTTGAAAACAGGTTTAAAATACGCCCTTGCTAAATCAGGTATCTACAAATCAAAAATATTTAAGAAAAAACCATAAAACTGTTACGAGATAAAGAGAAGAAGAATTCCTTGGAAGATACTAAACTTATTAATATATGTTTTTCAATAAATGACGAATATACTCAGCATTGCGGCTGTGCGATAAAATCTATCATCGACAATTGCAGCAGAGAGTTTTACATTGATTTTTATGTATTAGTAAAAGAATTGAGCTCAAAAAATAAAGAGAGTTTGCAAAAAATAGCAAATACAAAAAACTCTTCTATTAATTTTATACCTGTTAACAAAGAGGATTTTGAGCGGCTTCCAATTAAAACTTATTCTCATTTTTCGATGGAAAATTATTTCAGAATCAAAATCCCTTCAATATTAAATAGTTTAGACAAAGTTTTGTATTTGGATTCAGATTTAATAGTTTTAAAAGACATAAGCAAATTGTGGCAAACAGATATTGATAACTATTATCTTGCAGGCTGTGAGGATCTAATTTCAAAATCCGAAAAATCAAGACTGGCAGAATATCTTGAACTCAGTAAAGAATACAAATATTACAACTCTGGCGTGTTGTTAATTAATAGCAAAAAATGGAGAGAAGAGAATGTCGAAGCAAGACTCTATAAATATGCCGAAAAATATAGTGACTTAATCTATATTGTTGATCAAGATGTCTTAAATGGCGTCATAAATAAGGATATCTTATACCTCGACAAAAGCTGGAATATGCAGATAAACTTTGATGATATTAAACATAAAGAATCTGATTATAAAAACGCAAATATCATCCATTTTGTAGGAGGCAAAAAACCTTGGAATTCTTTTGAAAAATCAATATTTTCAAAGGCATATTTTAAAACCCTTTTAAAAACGCCATGGAAATTTGATTTTATTAACTTGCACATAAAATTACTTCTTAAAAAAATATTTGAACCAATTGAAAAAACAGTTAAAGCGCAAAAGCTACATTCGATTGTAAAAAAACTTGGAAAACAGCCTCAAATAATATTTTGGGGAGCAACTGACATATTAAAAGAGCTGCTTAAAAACAAAGAAATAGAAGAATATAATATCGAGGGCATAGTTGATTTAACAAAATCTGACGACAAGTTCTTTTCAGAAAACTACAAATTATTGTTTCCTCAAGATTTAGAATCCGCTAAGCCTGACTATATTATAGTTACAACTACAAATAATCCTAAAATAACAGAATTTGTTTACGAACTGATAGATAAATACAATATGACTTGTAAGGTAGTAGAACTATGAAAAAGCCTGATGTTTCAATAGTAATTCCGATATATAACGCCGAAAGCTACATTAAACGTTGTCTTGAAAGTGTAATTAATCAAACTCTTGAAAATATCGAAATAATCTGTGTAAATGACGGCTCTGATGATAATTCAGAAAAACTTGTACAAGAGTATGTAAAAAAAGATAAAAGGATAGTTTTAATCACAACAAGCCATATTGGATACTACAACGCCTATAATCTCGGCGTAGACTACGCTGAGGCGGAATATATCGGAGTTGTTGACGCAGATGACTGGGTAGAAAAATCAGCATTTGAAGACCTTTACAAAGCAATCAAAGAAAATAATACCGATATCGTCGTCTGCGATTCAAAAGTACATGTAGAAAAAGGAGAAGATCCTCTTTTAGATGAAGTAGTTGATTCTCTTAAATTTTATTGGCACGGCAAAAACACTATCATTCCTGATATTCACTACTGCTCAAATGGGTATCTATGGAATAAACTTTTTAAAAAATCCATTATGGATAAATATGCTATCAGAATGGAAAATTTGCCTGTTCACTCTGATGATCTGGTTTACAAATCTTACTGCGCCATTGCAAAAAACATTTATTACCTTGAAAAAACTCTATGCAATTACGTAAGAAGACCTTTTTCGCTATCAAGTTTTAACAAAGTAAAAAATACTCATTTCCCAAAGTTATTTGTTTTTGATTATTTATTTGATTTTTATAAGAGAAATAATATTTTTGAAGAACAAAAAGCAAACTTCTGGAAATATCTTTTTGTGGAACTAACCTATGTTGTTGCAAAGAAAAACCGCGGCAACCCTCAAATCCAAAAAGAAATCTTAAACCAGCTTTCTGATATACTTAAGAAAGTGACTTCAACAGACATTATATTCGGTGAAACCTACAAAGATTTTTATAGCCTGGTTAAAGAAAATATGATTGATGAGGCTCTTAAAAATATTCTCACTAGCTAAGTTACAGATTAGTATCTACAATTTTTCGCAAGTACTGGTAATGTTCGCTGTCCATTTGTGTTTGATAATTTAAAAGATTTGTTTTTGCAATAAAATCGCGCGCAATATTTTCTACCGTCTTCTTATATTCATCTTTGATGAAATAGTGAGCATTATCGTAAATCATAGCGTAATATGCAGCAAATGACTTTATATACTTGTCAAATAAACCTTTTTTGCACAAATATTCATATACAACTTCAGCTGTTTTTAAATAGTCGATAATATTTACACCAGCACCATCAGACTCATATATTGATGCCATTATTGAATTTGCTCTTTGTCTATAGTGATAAAAAGACTTATCAAGTGAGTAGACAGAATCAGCTAAAACGATATATTTCCAGTAAAAAACCCAGTCTTCAAAAATTAAACCTTCAGGAAATTCAATTTTATTTTCTTTTATTATTGAGGTTTTATAAAGTTTAGTCCAAGCAAATACCGAAAAATAGCTTATTAATGAGTTCGTTACTTCATGCTTTCCTTCTGGCCAGGCTGATTTATTATCATAAAATTCATCAGACTCTTTCCTGTGAGAAAAGTCTTCGTACTCTCTTTTAAACCTGCAAGAAACCATATCAACATCATTTTGAAGCAACGCAGTAAGCATTGTTTCATAAGTTTGAGGTTCAACCCAGTCATCTGCGTCAACAAAAGCAACATAATCTGAAGTTGTAACTTCAAGACCCGCATTCCTTGCAGAAGATAGCCCGCCATTAGCTTTGTTGACTAATAAAACTCTATTATCACGACTTGCATATTCTTTTATAATATCTTCTGAAGAATCAGTTGAACCGTCATTTACACAGATTATTTCAAGATTTTTGTGAGACTGATTGATTATACTATCAATAGTCTGTCTCAAATACTGCTCCATATTATACACAGGAACTATCACCGATATTTTTTTATCTTTTATATTAATGCTTTCCATCATAGTTCCAATATATTCCGTTATTTATACATTCCGGCGTAAGCTCAAAGCCTTTGGGCGGCTGTACATTATTTATAACATTAAATCTTATATTATTATCATAAAATTTTGTAAAAAGAGAATACTCAAAGAAATTGTCATTACTAGGAATACACAACTTTAAAGTCTTTTGGGATTTTATAATTTTATCAAAATCTGATTTCATATGGGTTGTATATTTATAAGATTCTTTGAACCCAAGAACAAGGAAGATAAAGCTATTAAAAAGAATTGCAAGTACTAATAAACGAAAGATAAATTTGCCTTTTATTAGAACATTATCTTCATTATAGGAATAAATCATAATCAGCAAAGGTAGAAGCCATAGTTGGGGGATAAACCTGACCCACCAGCCTAAAGGCTGCAAAAGAGTGGAGCTTACAAGGATTAAAAGCAAAGTGATAAATAAAGTTTTTTCTTTTTTGTCCTCAAATCTTAAAGCAAATAATAAAATTAAACTAAGAATTAAAATTCCGCTAAAAAAGACCCCAAAGCCTCCAAGCCTAATGTCAGGAGAAGATATGTATTCCTCATGAGATATTGTAAAAGGTAATTTTATAATTTTTTTGTTTTGGTTGGCTTGTATATTATTACTTACAGGGCTAAATATCGAAATTACAAACTGCTCGAAGCTGTTTTTATCTTTGATTACATCTGGCGTGCTTATTTTCATTCCATTTTTAATAAATTGATTATGAATAGGGTAAAAAACATCAAAACCTTGTTTTATATTAGTATAATAAGGATTAACGCCAGTAATAATACCAAAAACACAAAGAGACAGTACTAAAAGCAACATTTGTTTGAGCCTTGCGCTATTTTTTAAACAAATTAAATAGGCAAAATAAAATATAATAATCAAAAAAATGAATAAAAGATTACTCATTTTGATACTCGCAAAAATTGCAGAAGTTATGAATAAAAAAGCATAGTTGAATCTGTCATCAGGCTCTTCTCGCTTTTCAATATTAATAATTGTAAGAACAATCAACAAGAAAAATATATAAGTATTTCCGTCTACATAATAGGTTTGAAGCTGAGACAATATTATTGGATTCAAATTAAGTAAAACTCCAAATAAAATAGCTTTAGAAGGTTTTATATTTTTAAAATTATTCAATGAATAATATGAATAGAGAAAAGACGCAAACCATAAAAGATAGTTTAGAAGTTTTCCTGCTTCAATATTTTTAAAAATGAAATAAAAATTTGCCGCAACTGTTTCTATAAATTTAGGCTGCGAAAGGCTATGGTCAATCAGCGCCATTTTAGGCATTAAAGCAGTATTTATGTACATTGAAACAATGTTATAGTCATATACAGGGTTAAATCCGTTTCTCATAAGCGATATCCCTAGCTGATGATAGGTTCTACCATCGCAAGAATAATCCCAAAAATTTACTGCAAGAAAGTATGAAACTACAAAAAATGCAAAATAAAACAACAATTGGACTATAATATCAAAGTTGCTTTTCCCGTCTTTTTTGTTGACATAAACCAAGAACAAGACGCTCAAAATCGTAGCTACTGGAACATAAAAAGCACTTATTGGAAAAGATAATAAAAATCCTATCTGCGAGAGAAAATATATTAAAAACAAATTTAGTATAATAGTTGAAGATAAAATCTTTGATTGATGTACAAATTTATCCTTCATTAATAACCTCAAATTCAATATCTGAAAGCAGCTTTACGCTGGTTATAAAATATATTTTGACAATTCATTATAACAAAATCAGCTTTTTTAGGCTATATTTTTAAACTATAAATCAAGCCTCTTAGCCAATTTAGGAACAATCAAATCCCACGCCTTTGCGCTTGGATGAAATGAATCATAGGTGAAATCCTCTGGCTTATTAAACCTTCTTCCGACAAGTTCGCTCGTTTTAATAACTATAAAACCCTCTTTTTCAAGCTCATCCCACCTTTTTGTATTCAAATACCAAGAATTAGGATACCAATTATCATCTTCGTATACAAGTATCACAAATTTAGTATTCGGGTACATCTTTTCGAGCTGATTTTTTGAGCTCTCAAAATGCTTTTTCATAAAAATAAAATCATCATTATTCCCGTTTTGAACATCGCACATTTTTAAATCTTTTGAATTCATTAATATTTTTTTACCAATATAAGAATATGATAATGGAGCATAAAAACGAGGATATTCCTGTAAATTTCCTTCACCATCAAGATAATATCTTAAATAAGGTCCAAAGTTTCTCTCTCCATAAACCTTTAGGTAAAGCCTTCTTATATGATCTGGAATAAAGGTATAAACGACGTATGCGGGTTCACTTTTTATATGTTTTTTGAAGTTTTTTAAACCTAAAATATACATCATGTGCTGAATACCAAAGGCATTGAACCCATAATTGTATACGGGGCATTTAGCATATTTTGAGAGCTTATAAGAAAAAATTTCATTACTTTTTAAATTTTCCCCATAAGTATAAGAACATCCAAATAAAACCACGGGCTTCTTATCAAACTGAAGCCCGACAGGCTTTCTTGAGCCTTGCAAAAGTTCTTCAGTTTTAAAATAATCAATACTCGTATTATCCATAGGATTTATCAAGCTAAACTTGGGCATTGGATAGATTTTCAGACTTGCTTCTGAATTTTTTTTCTTATATACAGAACACTCAGAAGTATAAACAAAATACTCTATCGCAGAATATACAATAAAAAACAAAATGAGATTTACAATAAAAACCAATAACAATTTATTTCTATTCATTATTAAGATATTTCCAAATTAAGTGCCAAGTATTTTAAATTAAATAATATAACAAAATAATAAAAGACTATACTTATAAAAAGAAAAAGAGAGCCCTTTTGAGCTCTCTTCTTTAGAAAAATAAATTTCACTATTTTTTAAAGAATTTGAAACCTGCTTTTTTAGATTCTTTTTTTGCTTTTGTTTCTGGAGCAGGAGTAGTAGCTGATTCAACTTTAGTTTCAACTTTTTTTACTTCAGTTTCAACTTTTGTTTCTGCTTTTTTAACTTCTGTCTCAGCTTTTTTTACTTCTGTTTTTACTGCTTCAGCAGGTTTTACAGTTGCGTTAGCTGGTTTTGTAACTGTAGCACCAGGTTTTGTTACTGTTACTGTAGGTTTTGTTACTGTCGCCCCTGTTTTTGTAACTGTTACAGCCGGTTTAGTAACTACTGCTCCTGGTTTTGTAACTGCAACCGGAGTTTTTGGGGCAACTTTTGCAGGTGTAGTTGTAGCAAAACTTGCTTGAGTTCCTGCAAATGCAATTGCTGCGGCTAATAGTAATAATTTTTTCATGTTTCGTCTCCTCTGTGGATTATACATACTGTCAACTATTGACGGTGAAATTTTATAACTTTACACAAGCATAGTCAAGTACTTTATTTGTATTATTTTTCAAATTTGAAGGATAATCTTTCATCAGAATTGATTACATTTTTCTAGATAATATGCGATAATAAATATAGAAACATGTAATAAAATAAAAGGTTTAAAATGAATAAATATCCTTGCAAAAAACCAAATGGATTTACCCTTGCTGAGGTACTTCTTACGCTTATAATACTTGGTGTTGTAGCATCATTGTCAATTCCGCTTATGCTAACAGACGTAAAAGAAAAAGAATTTATCGCAAAATCCGGCAAAGCAATATCTCTTATGAATCAGGCTGCAAGGATGCAATATACACTTGATGGTAGCACATATGCAGATATAGCTGAAGAAGGCGCTTATAACAAACAATACATTTATGATAATTTCTTCAAAAAGAGATTTACTGTAATTGCTGAAGGAACTATGGAAATAGAAGGTGTCGGAAGCTATCCTTGCGTATATACAGCTGACGGGTTTGGTTATGCAATAGCTGGAGATATTTCTGAAATTTATGTTGATTTAAACGGAAAGAAAAAACCTAACACTTTAACAACTACTCCTACAAGTTACAAAGATGTTATAGCAATTATGCCGTCAAGAGCAGTTGCTTTAAACACTCCTATTTCACATACTGCATTACAAGGCTTTGATTACAGCGGTTGGGGCATATATTACAACTCGTTTTAATGGATTGTAAACTTTTGCACAATTACTGAACAAAAGATATTATAAAAAACATACTATACAGGTAGCAAAAATTTTTTTTAGGAGTTTTAAATACATCAATAAAACCACATGTTAGGATGTCTAAAATAGCTGAAGTTAAGAGACTTCAGCTGTAAATGATACTAGATTAAGAAAAGAGGGGTACAACAATGAGAGTTACAAGAATAAATTCTTGCTCTGGAAACACACTTCGTCAAAGTCGAAAAGTAAGTTTTGGCAGGTTTGCAGATGAAGAAGCTAGAAAAACAGCTGAAAAAATATTAGATGACCAAGGCAGAATTCATAAAATTGATCGACTTGAACAAACAGACCTGGTTGTTATAAGAAGTGAAGGTTCTACTCTAGTTGGAGAAATAGACCGCGAAGTAGCAGCAAAATATGCTCCTAAATACATTAAAAGTTTTGAAGACTTTTGGGCAACACCTAAAAGACTAGCAAATTTGGAAGTAAATTTCAATTTATCAGCAATTTCAACCGGTCTTGAAGATATTGATGAATCTATTTATAACGACCAGCATCCGGGTACGTTTAGAGATAGACTTAACAAACCAAGCTCTATACAACGCCCTACTCAAGAAGAAATGACACAAGCTTATGTAGATAACCTTGCTCAATAAATAAGGTAACCTTTTACATATAAATTTTTGTAAAAATATAATACGTATACCTTGTAGAAAGACAAAATAATTTCTTTATGTGTTTTATCCTAGTGGTGAAACACATAATTTTTTGGCAGTTTTAAAGTGAAAATATATTCTAAAAATAGCTATAATACTAGTTTCAAGGGTAAAATACCTTTAATCACCGACCCTGATATGGCTAAAGGCTTAAGACATATTATTGACTGCCGAGCAGGCCATCTTGTTGAGAGAGTTACAGACAGAATAAAAGCAAACCCAAAAGGTTTAAACTATCTTATTGACGGAGAATTCCCGACAAAACCAAGCGTTATAGTAGATTTCCTTGAAGGCTTTAAAGATATGGCAAAAATGCCATTAGCTATATCTGCCAATCTATCAAGATTTCTGCACAAAAAATTCCCTAACGTAAAACTATTTGATAATATTTATAAATCAAAGCATGTTCAAAATTATTTTCAAGATGCTGCACTAAAAAATGATGTTGCAACATTAAGAGGTGTTTATTTAAACGGAAAAAAATTCATAGATGAAATAGGTAAACCAAGTGGAGACAAATGCGGCTGCGGTCAGGTCAAAAACCACTGCGAAAACTTATCAGACAAACTTGATGAAGCATTAAACGACTCTATGGATTTTGCAAAATCACAATACGATACAAAATACGAAAGATTTATAACTCGTCTTGTTTCAGGCTTTACAGCTGCAGGCTTTTTAGGAAAAGACTTCTTCAACAGAGCCAAGATGAACGGGAAAGATGATGAAACTGCTAATAAAGATAAAAAAGAGAAAGTAAACCAAGAAGTTATTGCAAATATTGGGGAAGCAATATCTCAATTTGCATTTTTAGCAACATTCCCTGTACTTGCAAATACAAAAAAATGGGTAACCCCTCTTGTAAGCGCAGGAATAGGCTTTACTTTTAATATTGTATCAAGGCTTATTGTCGGAAGACCTCTATCAAGAATAAAAATGGGTGAGAAAGCTCTTCCTAAAGAACTAAGAAATACTCCAATCGGTATTGAAGAGTTTAAAAACCAAGCCAAAGAAAGTTCAAAGAAAGAAAACAAAACAGACAATAATCAAAACAAAAAACCATTACTTTCGTTGAAAAATATATTGCTTGTTTCAGCTGGATCTATTGCTGCAGGCTTTGCTCTCAGATATGGTAAAAATAAATTTATAAAAACAGATATGTATAAATCCTTACAAGATATATTTAACAATTCAAAAATCGGCAAAGCACTAAGAAATCTTAAAGCAAGCGAAATCGAAAATATTTATACCGATAATAAAGAAATAGTATCATTATGTGATACTTTAACAGAAGTTGGCGAAGACAGTATTGGTAAAAAAATCAAGCAAAACATTCTAGAAATCATTGGAGAAGATGAAAAAACAAAACTCCTAATTGGTAAAAAATACAAAACCATAAAACTTTTCGGAAGAATTGAAATACCTTTGTATAAAATACACAAACTTCCGCTTGCTCCTTTTGAGTTCGTAAAAAATGTAGTTGCATTCCCTTATCAGAAAGCTGCTCAGCTTGCTGAAGGGTTAAATTGGATTCAAAAAGCAGACAAGCCAAAAGACCTCACAGATCCTTACAAAATAAGAAATATATTAACCCGTTATAGAGAATATGAAAATCGATACGGGCATGACAGAGAATTATTTGTTAATAGATTCAGACAATATGTACAAAAGACACACGAAAGCTCTTTGAATACAATCAGCTCATCAAAAATTGAAAACGAAAAAATTACTGTGGCAGCTCAAGTATTAGGAATGTTATTCGGTATAACATTCAATATGAATGATGACTATAACAAAACAGTTGAAAACGGCGGAACAAAGATAGAAGCAGAAAAAGCCGCAAGACTAAGAGGTCTAAACAAATTCACAAGAACAAGCATTCAAGCAGTTATTGCAAGCACTCTAAATGGTACATTTGCAAAACAATATAACAACAGCCTTATAAAAGCAGGTCTTATCACAGCAGCTGCAACAATTTTAACAGATATAGCTTGCAGAATCGTAACAGGAATGCCATTCAAACAAATGTCAAAAGAAGAACAAATATCATATAAACAAGAACAAGAAAAAGGCATCTCCGGCAAATACTTTAGCTTCATTGATCGCCTTGCAGGTTAAAAATTTCACCAATATAAAATAATCTGCTATGATTTGTAAATGGATAAAGAAATAAAAAGGTGTACTTGGGTTCCAAATAATAACCCTGAGTATCAGAAATATCACGATGAAGAATGGGGTGTACCTGTTCATGACGACAGAAAACACTTTGAAATGCTTATTCTCGAGGGTGCTCAGGCCGGCTTGAGCTGGGAAACTGTTCTTAAAAAAAGAGAAGGTTACAAAAATGCCTTCAATAATTTTGATGTAAAAAAGTGCGCAAACATGCCTGATAATGAACTTGAAAAACTTATGAAAAATGAGAGCATAATAAGAAACAGACTAAAGATATTTTCAGTTAGAAAAAACGCCATCGCTTTTATTTCAATTCAAAAAGAATTTGGAAGTTTTGACAAGTATATTTGGGATTTTGTCGGAGGAAAAACAATAGTAAATAACTTCACATCAATTTCACAAATCCCACCTGAGACAGAAATCAGTAAAAAAATTTCCAAAGACTTGAAGAAACGCGGAATGACTTTTGTTGGTCCGACTATTATTTATGCTTACATGCAGGCAGTTGGACTCGTAAATGATCACATTAAAAGCTGTTTCAGATTCACTGAATGTAAGTAATTATTTTTTTCTATCGTCAAAATAATCATCCCATTTGTCAGGATTTTTATAAGCAAATTTTACAAATCCGACTATGCGGTTTAGATATTTCCTGGTCAATCTATAAAGGGTTATAGGATTTTTAAACTTAGATTTACAAACATATTTACCTTTAATCTCGCTACAGCCAAACAGTTCAACTTCATTATTCTCGCCTTCGATGTTAATACTAACATCATTGCCTGATATATTCTTCAAATCTTCAGACTCGAGGCTTACGCCACTTCTTGATATATCATTTACTCGTGTATTAATATTTATATTATTATCATTGAGAACAAGACTATCATCAACCTTAACCCTTTGATAATACCTTTTTTCAGGTTTTTCTGAGACAACTTTAATCCCGTAACAAACAACTATTATGTTAAGGGAATTCCAGAATAGGTTTGCTACTATAGCAAGTACACTATAAGGTTCTGAATATAAGATGTCGTATATCCCCTGGAATTCAGCAAACAAAAGTATTAGAAGTATAGAAACCATAACAAATTTGTAGACAAAAACTGTCTTGCTTCGCGAAAATTCCTTTTTTGACACAATAAATTTGCATCTTGCCAAGGCTTCCGGAAGAAATAAAGTTTTTAATATTCCTGTAAAAGTAAACAAAGAGGTTACAAGATCATATACATCAGCAAGAATTACATTGTTCATATTTATTCTGACTGCATAAATAAAACCAAACTTCAAAGTAAAATAACAAATTTGATACGCAATTATTTGGTAAAACAAAATGACAAGTGGAGTTATATCAAAGAATAAAAACAATACCGGTGCTACCAGATATATAATTCTTGTAAATGGAGTAAAGAAGTACAAAACACCTGTTAGGTAGAAGAATGCTTGCGCAGGCGTAAGTTTTGAATAATACTTCCAATTCTTAAAGTTTGTAATTATCTGAACATTCCCTCTTGCCCAGCGATAACGCTGTTTTATATACTCATCAAAACTGGATGCAGCTATACCCACTGCTAAAGGTCTATTGTAATAATTAACTCTATATCCTGCTGCATGAAATTTCAAACCTAACAAAGAGTCCTCTGTAATTGTATTCTCAGGGAAATTCCCAACTGCATTAAGGTGAGTTCTTCTTATAACAATATTGGTGCCACCACAAAAAACCGAATCATAATCATCAAGACTTGGCTCTATTACTCTATAAAATAAGTCCTGTTCGTTAGATAAAAAGTTAGTAAGATCAAGATTTTTCTGAAAAGCATCTGGGTTGTTAAAATGCTGCGGTGTCTGAACAAGCGCAACATTTTCATCTGTAAAATTATAAACTGTTTCTTTAAGAAAAGTTGAAGCAGGTACATGGTCAGCATCAAAAATAACAATAAGCTCACCATCGGTAAGTTCAAGAGCATGATTAATATTTCCGGCTTTAAATCCCTTATTAGTCTCTCTAGTGATATAGTTTGCTCCAAGCATTTCTGTCAGTTCTTTTATTTCGGGTCTTCTGCCATCATCTAGTACATAAACCTTGAAATTAGGATAATTTATGTTCAGACATCCTGCAATAGTTACCGAAAGCATATCTTGAGGCTCATTTAGAGTACATATATAAATATCAACGCTAGGACAATAATTCTTGTATGTTGCGAGTTCTCCATTATAATAAACATCTTTAGCGTAATCTTGTTGAAGTTTGTTATCAGGAGCGACCCTCTCCAGTTTATTAGCGTTTAGTAGTATTATAGAAAAATTAGTAAAAACAACAAGGGTAATAATCTCGGCAATGCAGAGTGCATAAGACCAAAATGTTGTGAGAGGAGAAGTATAAATATTAAGTGTATAGAGCCAGCGCCATACTATATATGTAACGCCCATTATAAAAAGTGACGAAAAAAATAAAAATACAAAAGCTGATGTGTACAACCGTTTATTCATATTATTCAATCACTATTTTTTTAAAATCTTTAGTTTTAGCAGATCCTTATATTCTTTTGATTTTTTGTCATACAAAAACCAGCCGAATAATGATAGATTTTTTCCGTAATAATTATTTTTGGATTGCCAGTAATTTTTGTCGTTAAATTTTGAACTTAGTTTCTTATCATAGATATCAGTAGCAAGCTCTTTATCGAAAATTGATATTATTGGAACAATAATTGAAACTGTACCAAGATACTGAGAATTATCTCGAAATTCACCATCTTTCTTATAACTCGTATGCATTGAGCTAGAATTATTCCATTCCTGAATAAAAACCTTCGATTTAGTTACAACCGGAAGTGCCCTTTTATCTCCTGACAAGATAAAATCAAAATATATTCTTGAGAAAACTCTCACAGCATCATATGAAAAATCACTTCTTTCAGAATCCTCAAGCACAATTTTTCCGTTTTCAATTAGAAACCAATTAGGAGGTAAACCAGTTGCTGTTAGAGAAGTAGCTTGATTTAAATAATAATATGAAGAATCAATTAGAGTATTCCAATCATGAAGTTCATCATAGTTGTTGAACATTCTAAAAGCATAGGGAGAAAAATATGAAGGATTAACCTCTATCTTTTTCTCTTGGGTCTGAATTACCCCTGGCATCAGAATGAGATGGTCTCCAACTCTTTTTGTTTCATGCTCCCATATTGCATTAATTATTTCTTTAGCATCTTTCAAATATTGCGGATTACGCCACTTCTTGTACCCGACAATCAAAGAATACGCTATATCCACATCAGCATCAGAAGCTGAATTTTCATCTAAAATCTTGTATTTGCCATCTTTATCTTTTCCCCAGAGCCAAGAAAAAAGTTTATCATCTCGTTGCAAATTATCTTTTGTCCATTTATAAATCTGCTTGAAAGTTTTCTCATCATCAAACATAATACAAAGCATCATCATATATGATTGACCTTCAGAAGTAGTAATATTTTTCTTATCAGGGTCAATAATTCTGCCTTCAGGAGTCAAAAATTTATTTTTATACAATTCATAGGCTTGTTTCATTGATATATTATTTTTCGGGATACCACTTACTTTAACAGAGAGAAAAAAGATAAAAGAGAATGAAATCAGCAATATAAATATTAGATTATTTTTCACCATATTTCTTAAATACCTTTATTATGAGATTGAACATAAATATGTCCCTTTGCACGTCTCCAAAGGTAAAATGGCTATACATGCCGGTAAGACACATATGATCATTAATATCGAAGGCTGCATAAGGGTTTACCCCCCAGGTAAGACTAGTCATATTTGGAGAAATTGCATTTTGTATACCTGCGAATGCTTTTACTCCATAATGTAATCTTAATTGTTTAATATATCCTTCGATTTTTAAATTGCCTGTTGTGGCATTAAAATAGCTAGGACTAAAATAACCACCATATAATTGCCCACTTGTACTATACAAGTCGAGTAAATTGTACTGGTAAGCAGAGTTATAAGTAACCAGATCAAAGGCGAATATATTTAGCCACTTATTCTTAGGATTGTTGTAGAATGCTTTTCCTGCACCGATATAACCTTCAAAATAGTTATTGGTAGGAAGATTTTGCGCAGGCAAAAATCCGTAAGAAAATCTGCCAAAAGAATAATATTGGTTAGGCAATTTTGACTCATATTCAAGATAAACCCTGTTATCTGCAACCTGTCCCGTATAAACACCGTTAATAAACTGACCAATAGCAGATGTATAAGACTGTTCAAGGTTGTTTCTATAGTATCCTATTTTTAAATTTATAAAATCATTTATGTAATATTTGAGCCAGGAATCTGTATTAATCATAGCCCCAAAGTGCTGAAAGACTTTAACCCCCAAATCTGCACGATATTCAAATTTGTTATTTGGTCTTCCTTTAACGCCACCAATTATTTCATTAGTCACATTACTCAAATAACTGCTTGCACCTGAAGTATACCAGTATGTGTTGTAGTCAAAAAACACATTTGAGTTGTTACCTGAATCTTGGGACACCTCAAGTCCGTATTTTTGATAATTTAACCTGAATTCATCTGCTAATGTTTGGTAAAAAGCCTTGTATACAGGTGTAATTGTAAATGCATTATCTTTTTTTATCTTCGATTTTAGTTTTTTTGCATCATCTGTATAAACATCAGAGAGCCAATCTTTAGAATCTGAACGCATATTCATGTTGTAGTAAACTTGTGCTTTCATAAATTTGGTTTCATCATCGTCAGAAATACCTGAAAGTTGTTTTAGCGCATTTAACTTCTCGTCATTGGCAATATATGAATGAGCAATGGCAACCTGAGCAGGCCTGTAATCCGGTTTATCATCTAAAATCGAGTTGAATATATTTCTTGCCTGAGGGAAATTTTTATATTCATATTCTAAAGAACCTATCCCTAGCCTTGCTTCATAGTTTTCAGGGTCTTGAAGCAAGACTCTGCTATACATAGAATCTGCCATGGCTTTATCACCATTCAGTCTATAGGCATCTCCCAGTTTGTTTTGCAGCATCAAACTTTTTTGATTTAACTTTAGAGAATTGTCATAGTAAAACTGTGCCGTATCATATTTTTTAGAATTCATAGCTAAATCACCAAGAACCATAAGCCCTTCCCAGGTATCTTCAAGACCTTTATCATCAACAACCCAATAGGCATCACTTGTTTTGTTTTGGGCAAGAAGAACGTTTAAATAAGAATAGGTGATTTTTTTATCCTCTGGATATTTTTTGTATAAAGGTTCTAATACCATTTCTGCTTTTGGAAACTGCTGACTTGCCATATATAAATTGGCAAGTTCTTGTTTGTATTCATCTTTTGGGTACAATTTTACCAATTTTTCATAGTATAAAGCCGCATTTTTAAAATCTTTTTTAATTGAGTTAAAATCTCCTGCATTTTTTAACAACTTTTCTGATTTCGGCTCTTTTGCAAGCAATTTATCATTATAAAGAATTGCACTATCCCAGTTTTTGTCTGCAAGAGAATATTGAAGAGCAAAATCAAGTAATTCAACATCTTCAGGATTATCTTTAAGAGCCTCTTCAATAGTTGAAATAGCTTTCTTATTATCCCCTTCTTGGGAATACAGAAAGGCTAGAAACATAAAATCTTTTTTTGATTTTGTATTGAGTTTTGCAAAATCATCAATCGCTTTTTGATAATTTTCCTGAGAAACGTCAATATCAACCCTGTGCCTGAGTAATTTTTTATTATCAGGCTCTTCTTTAAGCATTTTTTCAAGATAAATCTGGGCAT
Organism: Cyanobacteria bacterium OH_CDB_20; assembly: GCA_023415935.1. Classification (GTDB taxonomy): domain Bacteria; phylum Cyanobacteriota; class Vampirovibrionia; order Gastranaerophilales; family Gastranaerophilaceae; genus JAEZIX01. Next base: position 17,492 of record JAEZIX010000096.1, read on the forward strand.
TTTCATAGTCCTTTTGTGCCCAGGCAGCGTAAAAATCTTTCTCAGCAATTTTAAAAGGACTCAATGGCTTTGGCTTATAGCTGTAAACCTTTGTTGACTCTTCATTTTCTTTCTTTTTGGGTTTTCCTTCAAGCTGCGATTTCACATAGTTGTAGCTGCTAACAACGTGCTCACTCTTATCTCCCGAGATAAGGAGAGCTTCATACACCTTTGAGGCTTGAAGCCACTTATTTTGCTTCTCGTAAATACCAGCAAGTTTATATTTTATCCCCCTATCTTTTTGATTTAACGCCATTAACTTTTTTACATAGATTTCTTGTACTTTAAAATCATCTAATTTTTCAGCAATCTGAATAATATTTGCAATGATTCCAGAATCTTTAGGAGAAAGTTCATAATGCCTTATCTCATATTTTAACATTGCTTTTTTATCAGCAGTTTTTTCACTGGCAAAGATACACGCATTTATGACCTCTAAATCCATTTCCTTTCGCGGCAGTTTATTGCAGGTACTTTTTACCTTTTTCCAATTTTGCTTATATTCATAATGAAAAATAAGCGCTTTATTTAATTCTTTTTTCTGCAAAGCTGATAAAGATTTGTTTTTTTCAAGCAATTCCACCTTATCTTCTGATAAACTACCATTTTTTATTTCACATATCTCAACTTTAAATTTATACTTAGGATCTTTTGTCATGATATACAGCTTTTTATAAAGAGAGCTTGCTTTTTCAAGATAATTTCTACGCTCACAAAAACTTGCATATGCTTCTATGACTTTTTTATCTTTTTTATAATAATACATTGCTTTTTCATAAGAATGGAACGCCGATTTATCATCATATCTTTTCTCAGCATTTAATGCATTATTTAGAAATATCTGTTTATAATCTTTTTTCTGAAATATAGCGTAAGCAGGGCATTCAATGGAAAAAACCAATATTATAAATAATACCCAAAACCTATGCATGCGTGCTCCGATATTCTACTCATGGTTAAAATATCGTATGTGTTTAGAATAGCATATACAATTATACAACTGGGGGTATCCTTAAATAATCACAAATAATGCGATATTATATTTTTAAAAGCCGAATGTCTACTGATAATCTATTTGCTTCAATACATCTGGCAATTCTGATAATTTGTTAACTCTAAAAATATTCTCTGGCGGAGGTATCATAGGCATTACAAGAGAGTCTGAAACAATTCTTTGCTCAATCTCAAAAAAGTCCTTGCCATCTGTACAATCTAAATACTGCTTACCTGAGTCTTCAAATGCCCTTCTTTTTGAAACAATTTCATGTACTTTATCCGCAAATTTGTCATTTTCAGAACCAAATGCCGTATCCCACAATTTATTTTTATCTTCCCCTGTTAGAACATAAAAAGTATGAAAATCAGGGTCTTTTGGTTCTATAACACCTATTCCAAATCTTTTTCCAAGCCAAAACTGATTTGGTATATGATTTTTCTTACAAAATCCATCGATCATGGAAAATGAAGGCGTTTCTAAAAAGAATAATGATTTTGTAGCATTTTTTCTTAATCTCAGTTTTAAAAGCAGCTTTGAAAGAATACCGTCTTTCTCACCACTCGCTGCATTTACATATTTTGAAAAAACATCATCAACTGCTGATAGATTTTCAAGATTTTTAAAAGCACTCTTTGAAACCTGAACCAGATTCACACTGCCAAAATTTACTGATTGATTGTTTTTTATCGGTGATATTTTCATTTACTCTATCTTTTAAACTAATTACATGTATAAAAAACAAACATGAATTTTTTGTACAGTAATAAAAATTTCACCTTATAAAACTATTTTTTAGCAGCCTCTTTCAATTGATGTTCCCATACTTTTGCATGGACCATAAATTTATAATTAGCAGCATAAATAGCAAAAACAAACCCATGTAAACCATCCAGATAGCCTTGTTTTAAGAAATAGATTTTGAAAAATTCAGCTATTGGTCTAAAAATAATTTGTGAAGCACTTGTTTTTCTTCCGACTTGAATCCACTTTTCATTAGCCTCAAAAGTTGTATACTCATTCCATTTATCAGCATGTGGAGACAAGTCAGTAATCATGGAGTGAACTATATAAGAATCAGCCCCACGGTGGAAAAATTCTTCACGACCGTCAACTATAGGAGCAGAGTGGATAACCGGCGGATAGTGAACATGCCCTTTTTTGAAGAAACGCAAAATACCCGGTTTTGAATAGCTATGAAGCACTTTGCCTAAAAGTTCATTTTTATAAAAAATTCTAATCCCTTCAGCAGCTTTTTCATTTTCTGTTATATATTTTTTAAGGTTATTAACCAAATTAGGGGAAGCATACTCATCAGCATCGAGAATAAGAGCATAATCAGAAGAAACATGGGACAAAGCAAAATCTCTTGCTGGATCACAATACCCTAATTTTTCATGATAGATAATTTTACAGCCGTATTTTTCAGCTATTTCAATAGTTCTATCAGTAGAGTGCATATCACAAATGATAATCTCATCACAATCTTTTAAAGACGCAACACATCTTTCAAGAAATTTTTCAGCGTTATAAGTATGCACAACTCCGGATATTGTTTTCATGATTTTCTCCCTTACACTATTCTCTTATCTCATTATATTACTAGAAAAAATAAAAAGAAGAACAATTGTTCTTCTTTTTTAATATTTCAAATAAAAGTTTTATTCAAATTGAACACGCCCGCCAATATTTTGATAGATAAAGTCCATTGGCTCCATTGAAGTACCTTTAATAAAGATAGAACCGCCGACAACACCTGTACGAATTGCTTCCAGTTTAGAATGTTCTGCGTGAATATCGCCTTCAACCATAATGCCTACAGCGAGTTTGTTTACTTGAGACTTGCTAACATCAATAGAACCTTTGATAAATCTCAAACTGCTTAGATCTTTAATATCAGATTTTTGAGCGGTGAAATTTGCACCGGCATCTGTTAAATTTGGAAGCTCTATACCTGAACTCAAACTAAAATCAGCATCACCACCGATATAAGTTAAATTTGAAAGTTTAACATTTTGAGAATCTACAAATTTTGCAGCATTAGTTATTTTTACTAATGAATCCATATTTACATCAGCTGCACCCTCAAAATCAGCATTGCCGTTTATTACAGCTAATGATGACATATCAATATTTGAAGTATAAGGAGCATTTACTGAACCGCCTACGCAATTAAGGTTTGGCATGCTTACATCTTGTCTATATCCAATAGCTACGTCGCCTCTGACGTATTTCAAATTAGGTAAATCTGAAACAGTAGAATATTCGATGTCGAAATCGCCATCAACTCCTGTAATATCTTTTAAAAGTGTGTTTTCATCAACGCCTAAATCTGCAAATGTTGTATCTTTAGAAGGTTGGTGGAATGAACTTAGTATTTTTTCGCCTCTATCATTTTGTTTAACCTGCATTCCACAGTCTTCAAGAATGCCGTCATAATCTTCAAATGCAAGTTTAGACTGAATTTTATTTATTAATTCTTGTTTTTTATCTACTTCTGGCCTATTTGTAAGCTCAAAAGAATCAACTATCGGAGAAGATGAATAAGGTTGATCTTTAACTCCATATTGGCTTACGCTTCTACCTGAGAAAATTGGGACAAATTTAATAGGGTTAATTGATAAATTCATAAACGCACTTCCTTCCAGAAAATGGACCATTCCGATAATTAAATGGCACTCAACACAATAATTTGCTCAAAATGAACAAATTATTAAACTATATTAAGAAAAATTATAAGCTTTTATTCTGAAGGGCAGTATTTATGCGCAAATGTACCTCATCATATAATAACGATATGTGCTTAGAAACAATTTCATCGATTTGCTCATAATTAAATGTATAAAGGTCTGAAATCTTTCTGGTTACAGCTTCTTCAATTTCAGCATAGACTCCTGACATTTGGTTTGAGACAATTTTATCTATTTGCTCGTAATTAAATGTATAAAGTTCAGAAATCTTTTTGCTGGCGATTTCATCAATTTTTTCATATTCAAACTTATATAATTCTCTTAGTTTTTCATCAATTATATCCTGCAACTGCAATGTAGGCTTATAAAGGCCGTACGCCAATACCTTATGCGCCCATGGAGTAAAAGCAAGATATTTAAAAAATTCGAAGAAACAAGGATACACAACTCCTTTATCCCAAGGTCTTATCCTTCCTGCGTAATGCATAATATTTATGTAAGGCAAAATATCAAGAAATTTTCCTTGAACATTAACTGAAAACTTGTTTATTTGAAGATTGTACATCCCGTTAAGGATTTTTATCTTATCTTTTAAAACACAGTTTAAAACATCTTGGTCGTGATACACAATTTTTTCGCGATTTTCATCTATAAAATCAAAGAATTTCTGTTCCATACCATCTTCTCTAAGTTTTTTTAGATTTAAAATGAGGACACCAGCATTAAAATACTTTTTTGTATTTATTCTCAGCGCATTTGATGTAGCTTCTGCATCAATAGCCATAGCAGCATAATAACCTTCTATATCAGTATTATAAAGACTGACAAGATTATTCAAAACCAGAGTATCTACATCAAGATATAGCATTTTATCAAGATTAGGAAACAAAGACGGCAAGACCAGCCTATAATAAGATGCTATAGTAATAATTTTATTTCTGTGTATCTCAGTTTGAGGGAATGGACAATTCTTAAATCTTTCTTCGTCAACTTTGATGTACGATATATTAAAATCTTTAATAGATTTCAGTGTTTCAATTTTTTTCTTATTTAGAGTAGAAATACCTGCGTCAAGAACATAAAAGTTAAGTCTATCATCAGTTTTTATTTCAATATTTTTTAAAATTGATGAAATACAAACCCCAAGCTGCATTGCGTAGTTATTATCAAGGCTAAAACAAATATCCATAAAATTCTTTCAAAAAATTACAAACAAATTATAGCAGAGAAACCGCCCAGATGCCATAGCTGATACAAGCTCTATGCAAAACAATTTATAATTTTGTATTTCAAAAAACCATAAAATGTTTACAAAAGTTCACAAACACAAACTAAAAAGTCAATTATTTAAATCGTAAATACTTTATATATACATAAGAGAGATTTAAAAGTAAAGGACAGAGAGTTATGCAAACAGGTACTGTTACTACCCTTAATTTTGGTGCGCTTACAGAAAGAGTTGAAGCAGTTGGAAATGATCCAAGAATGAGATTCAGAAATTCTGCAGATCCAATTTATGTAGCATTCGAATACCTTGATGAACAACCTATTTCAACATTAGCAGCATCTTTCGTTAAAGATTCATTTAACGATGTAATCAAATTCGTATCTAAAGTAGTTAAAGCAGCTTAATTTAACAAAATAGATTAAAAAAGAATAAAACCACAAAAAACGCCTCCTCGAAGAAGAAGGCTAACACAAATTTACTTTAAATCTCTATTAATAAATCGTTTAAAAAGAAGCAGAGCAACATTCACACCCTTTACTACAAAAATCTCTTACAGGACAAATAGAACATCTGGGACCTTGCGGTTTACAGATGTTTTGTCCTAGTGTAACAAACAAAGTATTTATATCTTTCCAGTATTTTTTCGGCAAAGTTTTTCTTAGTGCAAATTCTGTTTCTTCAGGTTCTTTGGTATTTACAAGCCCCATTCTGTTTGAAATCCTGTGTACATGGACATCAACACAAATTGCAGGTTTATCAAAACCTTTTGTCATAACTAGATTAGCCGTTTTTCTCCCGACACCGTTAAATTTTACAAGCTCATCAATTGAATCAGGGACTTTTGAGTCCATTTGTTCGTATATTGCTTTAGAAAGCTCAATAATTTGTTTTGCTTTGTTTTTGTAGAAACCAACAGGAAAAATGGCTTTTTGAAGCACATCTAAATCACAGTTTGCAAAATCTTTTGGAGTTTTGCCAATTTCAAGCATTCTCATAGTTGCAGGATATGTTGTTTTGTCATTAGTTCTTAAAGATAAAATACAGGCAATAAGTACGATAAAAGGATCATGGACATCTTCCATAAATTTAACAAATTCTGTTTGTGGAAGATTAGCATTATTTAAATTTTCAAAAATTTTATCGTAATTAATTTTCATAAGAGAATAATACAACAAAAAAGCCGCCTATAAAGACGGCTTTTCGTAATCCTTAGATTATTAAAAGATATTATTCAACGATAATAGCGTTAACAGGGCAAGCATCAGCTGCTTCTTTAACACAATCTTCGTTACCAGCGATAGCAGATTCAACTACTACTGCGATATCTTCAATTTTAAATACAGCGTCACAAATTGATTCGCAAGCGCCGCAAGCTATACAACCATCATCAACTTTTACTTTCATGTTTTTCTCCTTTTAATTGTGTTTTTATTCAATAGAAACAAAGTAACATTGTTTCGAAAAGATTATAACAAAAAAAGAAAATTAATCCAATAGCCAGGACCTAACCACATCGGCTACGTAAGTAAAGCTAGGTTTTATTCCGATATTACCCGAACTGATACCATGGTGGTAAACGATTACTGGCACGCGTTCTCTGGTATGATCAGTGCCCGGCTCTGTAGGATCACAACCGTGGTCAGCTGTTATTATAAGTAAATCGTTATCGGTCATATTTTCAATAATTTGAGGAAGGTAAGTATCAATTTCTTCAATAGCTTTTGCATATCCATGTGGATCATTTCTGTGGCCGTAAAGCATATCTGTATCAACAAGATTAGTGAAAATAAAAGATTTGCAAGAATCGCACTGAATATCTTCTTCAGTTTTTAAATTCTCAATATCTATCTCATTTTTAACAGCTTTTAAAGTAAGTTCTAAACCTTCTTTATTTGAACCTGTATGAATTGCGTGAGTAATCCCTTGTTTAACAAAAATATCTTCAATTTTACCAATACCAAATACGGTACATTTTTCACCTTTTAGCTCATCACAAAGTGTAGGTTTTAAAGGTTTTACTGAATAATCACGCCTCAAAGCGCCAACTCTTGTTGGTATTCCATCAATTATTTTATAAGGACGCGCAATTACACGGGACACGCCATGCCCGTTATCAAGTATTTTTCTAGCTATTTCACAGTATTCATAGAGTTTTTGAATAGGTATCAAATCAATATCAACAGCTATTTGGAAAACACTATCGGCACTCGTATATACAATAGGGAACTTCGTTTTCTGGTGTTCATCGTTTAAATCTTCAATAATCTTTGTGCCAGATGCAGGGTAATTTCCTAATATGCCTTTGCAGCCTGTTTTTTCTACAAATTCATTAATCACATTTTCAGGAAAACCTTGAGGATAAACTTTAAAAGGCTCGTCCAGAATAAGTCCCATCATCTCCCAGTGGCCTGTTGTAGTGTCTTTGCCTTTTGAAGTTTCTTCCAAAATCCCATACTGAGCAATACTATCGCAATTAGGCAAAATACCTTTAATATCGATGATATTTCCCAAGCCTAATTTATAGAAATTTGGAGCATTAAGCCCTCCGGCTGCTTCTGCAACATTTTTAAGAGTATTACAAGAAGGTCTGTCAGAATAATCTGCAGCATCGTGCATTGCACCACAACCCATAGAATCAACTACAACAACAATAGCTCTTTTCATATAATCACCTTTTAATAAGTCCCAATTGAATTATAACACCAAGATAAAGACTGCACATTTTATTTATTCAACAAACATTCAACCTCTAATTTTTTTCGCAGTCTTGGGAATTTTGCGTTAAACGGCATTTCGGTCTTGCTCATCACAAGCCCTACAGCCTCTGCAAAATTTTCGCAAAAAAAAAGTTCTGTCTTACAGAACAATTTGTTAATTCTCTCCCAACTAATTCCTATTTAATTAACCCCTCACTCGATTATAATTCTTTAACGGGGAAAGTTCACATAATTCGCGAACTCCTAATCCAAACAAATTTTCCCAAATCTAATAGCCACTCCTTGGTTCTTTGCCATCACCTCTCTAACTGTTCAAATCCATTAATCTCAACTCGTGTGCTTATACTAATTCGCTCGGGCATGCTTTACAAGAAAAAATATCAACCAAAAAATTTACAATTGACCATGCCCATATAAAACAATAGGGTAAACAAGTTTTTACAATTTTTAATGAAGCCAATTTAATGAAAATTAGTAAAGAAATAAATAATTTTTTATTGACAAATCCCAATAAATATAAGCTAAAAAGGGCATGGAAAAATAGCTTAAAATAAAAAAACAACGCATTAAAAAAGAGCTTTTGAAAGCCCTTTTTTAATAAATTTTAAACTTAATTAAACAGCTCTTTGAACTTTATTTGCTCTTAAGCAAGAAGTGCAAACTTTTAATCTTTTTACAGTTCCATTATCGTTAACTTTAACAGTTTGAAGGTTTGGAAACTGTCTGTGCACGTTTTGTTTATGTGAAAAAGATATTTTAGCTGCTTTTAAAGATTTTTTTCCGCATACATCGCATTGAATTGACATTTTTATTTCCTTTCGAATAATTAATTTTCATTAATGTTTGGTATTTTTAGGCAACAAGAACATTTGCCCCGACTGCCCGAGTATTGAAATAATAATTTAAAGACAATAATTAATCAACCCCGAAAATAAAATCAGGTTTAGTATCGTTACAATTTTTGAAAAAAATGACATATAGATTTAAAAGCATGAACATTTGGGCTAAAATTGTATAGAATATATGAGCACTTAACCTGTCAAAATCCTAAGGAATATAATAAATGTCAACATTAACAAGGCCAATAAGAGAAACAATAGAAGAAAGAGAAATTCAAACTCTTAGTAAATATGCAGCTAAAAGCAAGTTTACAGAAGGAAGGGCAGAATATAAAGAGCCTTGCCCTATTAGAACTGAATTTCAGCGTGACAGAGACAAAATCTTGCATTCAAAAGCGTTTAGACGTCTTAAACATAAGACACAGGTGTTTTTCTCGCCATCTGATGACCACTATAGAACAAGAATGACCCATACTCTTGAGGTTTCTCAGATTGCAAGAACAATCGCTAGAGCTCTCTTCCTTAATGAAGACCTCGCAGAAGCCATCGCTCTAGGGCATGATTTAGGTCATACTCCATTCGGACACAGTGGGGAGGATGCTTTAGACAAGATTATGACAGAAGGTTTCAGACATAATGAACAAAGCATAAGGGTTGTAACCCATATTGAAGACCTTAATCTTACAAAAGAAACATTAAACGGTATATTAAACCACTCTCATGCCGGCTGTGATAAACCCAAAACGCTTGAGGGTCAGGTTGTAAAGATATCTGATAAAATAGCTTACATCCACCACGATATTCAAGATGCACTGAGGGCAGAGATTATAACAAATGATGATTTGCCAAAAGATTGTGCTGAATACTTCACAAATGACCACTCAGGCAGAGTTGCAAAAATGATTCTTGATATAGTTGAAAACAGTTACGATAAGCCTGAAATATCCATGTCAGAAGAGTGTAAATTCTATTATACAAAACTTAGAAGCTGGATGTTTGAAAATGTTTATACAAATCCTATCGCAAAATCAGAAGAAGAAAAAGCAAAAAGACTTGTAAAACAGCTGTTTGAACATTATTCAGAACTAATAGAAAAAAATGTTGGAAATATAACACCAATTACAAAAGGTCTTGTTGAAAGGACTGCGGCAGACTATATTGCCGGAATGACAGACAGATATGCTCTTGTAAGGTATAAAGAGTTAACCATGCCTGCACCATTCATAAAGAAAAACAAAGACGACTTTTTATTCAAACTAGCTATAATGAATGGACTTGAGAACTAATGCTGGAAAGAACCTATAACGAAGCAGTAACTGAAATAAAATCAAGGCTGGACATCTTAGATGTCGTGCAAAATCACGTCCTTTTAAAGAAATCAGGCGCAAACTATTGGGGTTGCTGCCCATTTCACAAGGAAAAAACACCGTCATTTTCAGTAAATCCTCAAAAAGGTATTTTCAAGTGTTTCGGGTGCGGAGAAGGCGGAGATGCACTCAGCTTCTTGATGAAAATCAATGGACAATCTTTTAATGATGTTATCAAAGATTTAGCAGAACAATATGGTATTGAACTTCCGCAATCAAAAGGTTTTTCTTTAGATACAAAGGAAAAAAAGACAGGCATTAAAGAAGCTCTTCAAAAAACGGCTGAATACTACGTACAAAACCTTTATAAAGATTCTGAAGCTAAAAAAGCTCTTGAATACTTACACAAAAGAGGAATAACCGATGAAATTATAAAAGAATATAAAATCGGATATTCTAAAAAAGCATATGATGACTTGCAAATACACTTTGAAGGCAAAATTAAAAAAGAAGTCTTAGAAGATGCAGGTTTAATAATAAAAAGAGAAAATAACAAAGGTTTTGTTGACAGGTTCCGCCACAGGATTATGATTCCGATACTTGATGACACAGGAACTATTGTTGCTTTTGGAGCAAGAGCAATTGAAGAAGATCAAAACCCTAAATATTTAAACTCTCCGGATACTGTCTTATACAACAAAAGCAGAATTCTATACGGTATAGACAAAGCAAAAGACGCAATGAAAGAAAATGACTACGTTGTTATAATGGAAGGCTATTTTGATGTAATATCAGCGCAGGCTGCAGGGTTAAAAAACGCCATAGCTTCTTGCGGAACATCGCTTACACAAGATCATATCAAGCTCATTTCCAAGTATTGCAGTTCAAGAAGAATATTTTTAGCGTTTGACAGTGATTCAGCAGGACAAAAGGCAACTTCAAGAAATGCTGAGGTAATAAAAGAAGCACTTTCAAGCCTTGGAAATATAAAACAATTTGATGAAAGTTTCTCTTCAATGAACAACGAGAAATACTCTTGCGAAATCAGAGTAATCACTCCGCCACAAGGAAAAGACCCCGATGAATATATCCGTGAGTATGGAATAGAAGCATACAAAGAACATCTACAGAAAGCTCCGCTACTCTTGGATTTTCAACTTAATCAAATACTAAAAGAGAAAGACGAAATTACAACCCCGACCGACAAAGTAAAACTTGTCAAAAAAATCATCCCGTTACTTGAGGAAATCGACAACAATATAGTTCAAAATGAATATATAAAGATAGTTTCTGGGGTATTAAATATAGACGAGGGGGCGTTATTAAGGGAATTTAGGAAAACAAGGTCGTTAAATCAGCGTTCAATTCAAGATAATAAGCAAATTGTAACAAAAACTTCAAATATTTCTGAAAAGGCGCAAAAAAATTTATTGAGTCTGTATTTAATAAACGAAAGTCATTTCGACTTTCAGACTCTTTCAGAAATAATTAAAAAGGTACAATTTGATAATAAAAACTTAAATATCCTAAAGAACACAATTGACAAAATCATATGTCGGATGAATAATGTAGGGGAATTAATCGACACCCTGTATATCGAGTTTGCTGAGGATACTAAGCTTAAAGAAATAATAACTGATTTAATATATATATCTGAGAGTTTTAAAGGCTTATCGGAAAAGGATTTTAAAACTATCATTTTCGAGAATATAAAAAAGATAGAGCAGTGCTATTCAACAAAAGAAAAGAAGGACTTACGCTCTAAGTATAGAGAAGTCAATAATGATGACTTGGAAGCACAGCAATATCAAATGCAGCTAAGAGAAAAAATTAAAAACAAACTAAAGACTGGAGAATAACTTTAATGAGCAGAAAACAAATTTCAGACATGTCAGTAGTGAGTGTTCTAGACGAAGATTTAGCGAGCGATAATGAGACAACAGAAGATGTTGTAATGTTAACCGAAACAGAACCACTAGCAACAGATAACATAGATGTAATGCTTGCAAGCCAAAGAGATAAAATCATAGGCTCTATCGAGCATGAAGATTTATTTACAACAGACGCAATTGAAGAACCTGCTGATGTAGTAACAGAAGATGTACTTATATCAAGAGGTGTTTCATTAGACGATCCTGTAAGAATGTATCTACGAGAAATCGGAAGAATTAAACTATTAACAGCTGATCAAGAAATTGATTTGGCAAGAAAAATAATAGCTGGCGGAAACGTAGGCGCAATCGCAAAAAGAAAACTTGTACAAGCTAACTTAAGACTTGTTGTAAGTATTGCGAAAAAATACGTTGGTCGCGGTATGCTTTTCCTAGACCTTATCCAAGAAGGAAACTTAGGTTTAATAAGAGCAGCTGAAAAATTTGACCACGAAAGAGGCTATAAGTTCTCAACTTATGCTACTTGGTGGATTAGACAAGCAATTACAAGAGCAATTGCAGACCAAGCAAGAACAATCAGAATCCCTGTTCACATGGTTGAAACTATCAATAAATTAAAGAAAGTTACAAGAAAACTAGCTCAAGAACTTTCAAGAAAGCCGACCGAAGAAGAATTAGCAACTGAAATGAATATCTCAATTCCTAAATTAAGAGAAATCATTAAAGTAGCTCAAGAGCCTCTATCTTTAGAAACTCCAATCGGAAAAGAAGAAGACTCAAGACTTGGCGACTTTATCGAAGATAAAGATGCTGATGCTCCTGTTAAAACTGTTGCTCAAGAACTTTTAAGAGAAGACTTAGCAGAAGTTTTAAGCGGATTATCACCAAGAGAACGTGACGTTCTTCGTTTAAGATTCGGTATGGATGACGGCAGACAAAGAACTCTTGAAGAAGTTGGACAATTGTTCGGTGTAACAAGAGAACGTATCAGACAAATCGAAGCAAAGGCTTTAAGAAAACTAAGACATCCAAACAGAAGCAAAAGACTTAAAGAATATATCGAAGTTTAAGATAAGTAAAACAAAAAATGCAGTCTCAGGACTGTATTTTTTTATGCCAAAGTTTTGTAACATACTATGAAATACAGGATATTTTTAGTATAATCAAGGCAGGAGTTTTAAGGATTAATATATGGATAAACAATTAAAATATAAAAGAATTCTTCTAAAAATAAGTGGAGAAGCTCTTTTAGGGGATCAAGAATTTGGTATTGACCAAAAGCCAGTTGAAATGATGGCAAATGAGATTAAAAACGCTTATGACGCAGGAACTGAAGTTGCAGTCGTTGTAGGTGGCGGGAACATCTTCAGAGGGATGAAAAACAGCGCAAAACTAGGGATGGATCAAGCCTCCGGTGATTATGTCGGTATGCTTGCAACTGTTATGAACGCTATTGCCCTTCAGAGCGCTTTAAGAAAACTTGATGTCCCTTGCAGGGTTCAATCTGCAATAGATATGGATAAAATTGCAGAGCCTTATATAAGATTTAAAGCAATAAGACACCTGGAAAAAAGAAGAGTCGTGATATTTGCAGCAGGAACAGGAAATCCTTTCTTTACAACAGATACAGCTGCTGCTCTTAGAGCTTCTGAAATTGACGCTGAAGTTATGCTTATGGCTAAAAATGGCGTAGATGGTGTTTATTCAGATGATCCAAGAATCAATCCAAATGCTAAAAAATATGAGAATATCAGCTACGACGATATAATCGTAAAAGGACTAAAAGTTATGGATACTGCATCATGTGCTTTATGCAAACAAAATTCAATACCTATTATTGTATTTGATTTTGCAGCAAAAGGCAGTATTACAAAAATTTTAAATAATGAAAAAATAGGAACATACGTAGGAGGATAATATGCCGGTAGATGAATTATTTTTATTTGGTGAAGAAAAAATGGAAAAAGCAATTGCACAGCTTAAAAAAGAGTTTGCTGCAATAAGAACAGGTAGAGCTAATCCATTAATATTAGATAAAGTTGTTGTTGATTATTATGGAGCACCTACTCCTCTAAGACAAATGTCACAAGTAACCGTTCAAGATGGTACAACGCTTGTTATTTCACCTTTCGACAAATCAATTATGAAAGATATTGAAAAAGCTCTAATAAAAGCAGAATTAGGTATCACTCCTAACAGTGACGGTTCTGTTCTAAGACTTTGCTTCCCTCCTTTAACTCAAGACAGAAGAAAAGAAATTTCAAAAGACGTTAAAAAAATCGGTGAAGATACAAAAGTTGCAATAAGAAACATAAGACGCGACATGACAGACGACCTTAAAAAACTAGAAAAATCTGAAAACCTTTCTGAAGATGCTGTAAAAGATTATCAGGACAAAATCCAAAAGTTAACAGATAAATATACAAAAAACATAGAAGATATCGCTCAAGAGAAGGAAAAAGAGGTTTTAACAGTATAGTGAATGTCATTGAAGCAATTAAAAACAAACTGAGTTTGAGAGCGTTTACGGGTCTTATTACTGCAGCAGTTGCATTAACATGTCTAGTATTGGGTGGTTTTCCCCTTCTTTTATTGGTACTTGTTTTTGCAACAATAGGAGCTAAAGAATATGTAGATATCCTTAAAAATAAAGGCTTTTTGCCATTTTTCAAGGTTATCATAATATTTGCAATTCTTCTTGTAACAGCAATAAGCACAGGACATTATGAACTATTACCTCTGCTTCTTGCAGCTGGGACAATCACTTCATTCCTTGCAGTTCTATTTAAAGGTAGACAACCTTATATCGCAAATGTAGCAACAACAATCTTGGGGTTTGCTTTTTGCTGGCTTCCTTGCCACATAATACTTATAAGACAAATTAACGCTGAAGATTTCGGCTTTTTTAAATGGAACGTCAACGATGGCCTCGGCTATCTGCTTATGATGTTTTTCATTATTCTTGCGACAGACGTCGGAGCCTACTTTTTTGGAACTAGATATGGAAAACACAAATTAGCTGAAGTTATCAGCCCTAAAAAAACAGTCGAAGGTGCTTTATGCGGAGGCGGGTTAGGTATAATTATTGGTATGGGGATAGGATATTTTATCGGACTACCTTGGTATCACTCACTTATAGCTAGCGCTCTAATAACCGGTTTTGCACAACTTGGTGATTTATCAGAATCTCTTATAAAAAGAGATGCCGGCGTAAAAGACTCTGGTGACTTACTCCCAGGACATGGTGGTTTTATGGATAGAGCTGATAGCTATATTTTTTCTGCCCCTGTTGCATATTATTACTTTAAATACTTTGTTGTCGATGGTTTAAATTGGTCTGAAGCGTTAATTTATATCAAAAAGGTATTTCATGTTATCGGATTATAGAATAAAAGAGCTTAAAAAGTTCTTAAAAATATTAGGTATAAACTCTAAGAATTATGAGCTTATTGATAAAGCATTGACTCATAGTTCTTTTACTTTTGAAAATAATCTTGATTCATCCTTGAACTACGAAAGACTTGAATTTCTTGGTGATTCGGTTTTAAGACTTATTATTAGCGACATTCTTTACACAAGACATGAAGACTACCAGGAAGGGCAGCTCACAAAAATAAGAAGCATACTTGTAAGTGATGAATTTATTGCTAAACTTGCACTAGAACTTAGATTTGATGAGTTTTTAAACCTAGGTGAACATGAAATTAAAACAGGCGGAAAACAAAGAGAATCAATTCTGGCATGTGCTTTTGAGGCTATTTTAGGCGCTTTATATGAAGATGGAAAACTGATTGATATTTATCCATTTTTGCAAAAATTATATGAACCAAAAATTTATGAAATTGAGAGCAATTTATGTATTTATAACGCTAAGGCACTTTTACAAGAGTACACACAAGAGCAGACAAAGACTTTGCCGGTTTATGAAATAACAAATGAGACAGGAAAAGCTCATGAAAAAACCTATGAGGTAACTGTTTTTTATGAAGGCAAAAAACTCGGCATTGGAGTTGGAAAATCAAAAAAAGAAGCAGAAAAGAACGCTGCTCTTGAAGCCTGCGAAGCCTTAAAACTGATTGTAGGTGGCAAATGTCAGAGATAATCATTGCTCCATCGATTTTATCAGGCAATTTTGCCAATCTTGAAAAAGACATTCAAAATCTTGAAAAAGCAGGTGCAGATTGGGTTCACGTAGATGTTATGGACGGACATTTTGTGCCTAACTTGACAATTGGAGCGCAAGTTGTAAATGCCCTCAGAAATACAACTGCATTGCCACTTGACGTACACTTAATGATTACAAACCCTGAAAAATACATTGATAACTTTATTAAAGCAGGTTCTGATATAATCACATTCCATTATGAGGCCGCTAAAGATAATTCAATGGAGCTCATTGAAAAAATAAAATCAAATGGGATAAAAGCAGGCATTTCAATAAAACCTAATACCCCAGCTGAAGAAATAAAACACCTGTTAGATAAGCTTGATTTAGTGCTTATTATGACAGTTGAACCTGGTTTTGGCGGTCAAGCATTTATGCCTGAAGCTGCAAAAAAGATTGAATATATTAGAAAAAATTCACCTGAAAGTCTTATAATAGAAGTTGACGGCGGAATAAATCAAGAAACCGGAAAAATCTGCAAAGAATATGGCGCAAACGCACTCGTTGCAGGCAATTATATATACAAAAGCAATGATTTTAAAGAAGCAATTGACTCTTTAAGGTAAAATATGGAAAAAGTAATAAAAGCTAAAGGTCTTATAGAACAACATATTCACGGAGCTTATGGTGTTGATTTTACCGTGGCAAAAGCTGATGAGATAGTTTATTTAGCTGAAAAACTTTATCAAGATGGTATTTCAGTATTTTTCCCGACTCTAGTAACAGACTCAATTTGCAATATAAAAAAGCAAATAACTGAAATCAAGAGAGCAAAAGAAATACAGCCTATAAATTCAGCAAAAATTGAAGGAATACATCTTGAAGGTCCTTTTATAAATCCAGAAAAAAAAGGCATTCATGATGTTTCACTTATACAAAAACCTTCAATAGAAGTTTTTAAAGAAATAGAAGATGAAATTATAAAAATTGTGACTATAGCGCCAGAGCTTGATGAGAATAAAAACCTTACCAAGTACCTATATGACAAGGGTATAAAGGTTTCAATAGGCCATTCTACTGCAACTGACTTTACTTTTGCCCATCAGGCAACCCACCTTTTCAATGCTATGGAAGGGATTAGCCACAGAAAGAAAACAACTGCAACCGAAGCCTTAATAAACGATAACGTATATACAGAAGTGATTACAGACTCTATACACATCTGTAATGAAGTATTAGAGCTTATTTTCAGGATAAAACCAAAAAATAAGATACTTCTTATATCAGATGCACTCCCTATTGCTCATTCAGATAAAGCATCTATGACGTTTTGTTCAGAGCAAATATACTTGCAAGAAGGAAAAGCGACAAATGCTGAAGGCACAATAGCAGGAAGCGCAATGCTTTTGCCTGACATTATAAAAAACATAGTAAAAAATGACCTTCTTTTATTAGAAGATGCTGTATATATGGCAAGCACAAACATTTCAGACTACCATGAAATAGAAAACCCTGTAAACATAACACTATCTAGCGATGGAAGCATCGTAGAAGTAAGCAGAGTATAGCTTAACTAACCTTTTTTTACATAAACATTTAAAGCAACATTTTTATAAGATGAAAGCTGATTTTTTAAATTGTAATTTTCTTTATTAAGCTCATTGATTTTATATCTTAGAGTTTCATTTTCAGTTTTGCATCTGATAAGTTCAACAACAACATCATCCATACCGTCAAGTTTTTCATCCATTATAGATGAAACCTTTTCTGTTATTGCTGTTTCAATATTTTTTAGAGACTGAACAAGCTGCCTGAATGAAACATCATTTAGTCTTTGCATAGCAGCTGTTGTTTCTTTTTGAGTTTTTTCAATAGCTGTTTTTGGTCTTGAGATTCTATTTTTGATAGAAGAAGCATCTTTTAGAGTTTCAAAGTCATCTTTAGAAAAATAAGTAAGACCTTTTGCATCTCTTTTTGGTCTAACAGAAGCATGCCTGCAAAGTTCTTCAATTTGGGCATTATCGATCTTTAACACTTCTCTGATTTGTTGTGGTGTAATAACACTCCCAATAGGCGAATCTACTCTCTTTTTCTCTAGATTTGACATTCTATCCCTTTAATCTCAACTTTATCTCAAGTACAATAGCACAATACCATTATAGATAAAATTGCAAATAAATAGAACAAAATACTAATTTATCTTTACAAAAAAATCAGTATAAAAAGTTGAAAACTAAAATGAATGTTGAGATTATGAGCTCATCAAGTCGATTGCTTGCTGTAACAATTGTTTAGTTGTTTGAATCATTTTTGTAGTAATGTCAACCTGCATTTTAGCTTGTTGATAGTAAGCAATATTTGCTCTATAGTCGACATTTGACATTTCAATAAGTCCGCTTCTGATTTCACCACGACCAATTACAGGTTTGCCGGATTCTTCGGTTTCTATATATTGACCTTGTTTTACTTCAAAAAGTTCTTGAGGATTGTGGAAGTTCATAACTGCAATTTTATATAGAGGAGTCATAACTTTTCCGCCATCGGCTTTTCCGTATAAAATGCCGTCACCTTTGACTTCAAACTCATCATATTTGCCCAAATATTTACCGTTATTAGGATCAATCCAGAGTTTAATATTTGTTGTCGGTATAGAAATTGTTCCGCCATTCATCGCTGTATCTTCATATATATCAGCGTTTATAGGCTTTGTACCCTGCATTATTTCGCCTTTATCGTTTAAGATATAACCCTGAACCGCTTGACCATCAGCGCTTCTATAAACGCCTTCTCCGTCAAACTTAAACTCACCTAACCTTGTATAGGCGACCCTGCCTTGATCATTTCTTACTGCGAAAAATCCGGCACCTTCTAAATAAACATTTTCATTAGAAGTACCAGGCATAGATTTACCTTGTCCTGTATTTCTCAACATTGTGCCGTTAACTGAACCTGTTAAGAACGTTTTAAAACTGCTCTGGCTTTCTCTATAACCTGGGGTATAGATGTTAAAAAGGTTTTCATTTATAGCATCAATCCAGTGATTTGCCGTCTTTTGTGTGTTTAACGCATTTATAAAAGAATCATTAATCAAGGTTATTCTCCTTTATTTTGCTTTTTTTGCTTGTCTTGTTTGTACTGTCTGTATGAAAGGTTACTGTAAGATAAATTTTGATCATCAAATCTTTGTTTCAGAAATCCTATGTTATCCCTTAAATACTGTTCAACTGCTTTGTCTCCAGGGATAAAATCAGCACTGATTTTACCTGATTTATCGACTTTTAAAACAACTGAAACATTATTGTCAAAGTCAATTCTCACTGGTTTATTTGTTTGCATAGAATTTTCAATTAAGTTCATCAGTGTTTTTGAAACATTTGCAGATTTATAAGTGGCTGCTGTTCCTTCTGCTGATGTAAGCTGCATAAGAGAAGCATTAACGTCACCTTGCAAATTAAGCCCAAATTGACCATTATTGACCATATCAACGAAAAAGGCTGCGTCATCTTTGTCCATAGAAAAGGTGTCGTAGTTGAAGTCAGTTCTTAAACTTGAAATATCGAAAGCCAAAAGTCCTTCTTTTGAAACAGTTCCAAGCAAAGAACCTGCAGCATCAGCTTCTAATTTGTCTTTTGGTTTTAATAAGTCTTTAAATGTTCCTTCACAAGAACTTAAGCAATCACTCTCTTCAGGTGACTGCTGCAATACTGCCTGATTGATATCTTTTGTATTATCCGTAGTTTTTGAATTTGCGGAACCAATGTTCATTAATAGTCTCCTTCAGCTTTTTTTAGCTCTTCCAACAATTCTTCTTCTTTTTTTTCTTTATTTTTGATAAAGAATTTTTGGATACCGATTTCTGAAAATTGTTTCAGTTCTTCTTTCTTTTCTTCTTCGATGTATTCTTCTCGTGCGTGTTCTTTGTGTTTTTCAAGAACTTTTACCGCTTGTTCGAGTTCAATAAGCTTTTCTTTTTCTTGTCTTAGTACTTCTTCTGCGTATCTTTTGTCTTCTTGTAATCTTTCATCTATTTCATATAGGTGTTTTATGTAGTTGTCATAGGCTTCCAGTAGCATAAAATCAGCTTTTCGCATATTTATTTTTGTCTGTGAAATTTCTTTGTTATTAGCTGCTATTAAACCTTCTATTCTATAAACTTCGTTTTGCGCCTTTAGTACGACCTGAAGCTGCTCGTCTTTTTTTCTTATCCTAAAGTCAAGCATTTTTTGTAATCGATAATAAAAGGGCATTATTACTCAACCTATACAAATACATTGTTATTATTACCTATTTTTGCTTCCCTTAATACATCTTTTTGTAGGATATCTGCCCTCTTTTTAATGCTTTTATGAAAAAAGTCAAGATTATAATAACAAAACTAGACTATATTATTTAATGGGGTATAATAGAGGAGTAGAATTGGTAGGAATTATTTGAATGGCAACTAAAAAAATAGATTTTAACTCTGATTTAGCTCAGGGGTTTGGTATATATAAAAACGACTTAGAATATGAAATGCTTGATTATGTAAGCAGCGTAAACGTTTCTTGCGGCTTTCACGCAGGAGATCCTTTAAGCATTAAGAAAGCGCTTTTAGCCTGCAAGGATAAAAATGTTGCAGTCGGGGCTCATATAGGTTTTCAAGACATTTCAGGTTTCGGAAATAGACCCATGGAGCTATCTGAAGATGAAATCGAAGCTATTGTTCTTTATCAATTGGGCGCAATCGCATCATTTGCAAAATCGTACAACCTAAATATTGAGCACGTTCGCCCTCACGGCGCAATGTATAAAATGGCATCAGAAAATTTCGAATTTTCTTTATCAATTGCAAAAGCAATTCAAAAATTCGACAAATGGCTTACTTATGTGGGCTTAGCAAATGAAACTTTAGAAAAAGTTTCAGCTGAAACAAATATAGTTATTGCAAGAGAAGTATTTGCAACTAGAAATTATAACGCCGACGGCACTGTAAATTGGGAAATGGGAGCAGTTTCTCCTGAAATTTCTCAAAACAGAGTAAGAACACTATCTCATTCTTCTCAAATGAAGATCCAAGGCGGAAACTTCATCCCTGTAGAATGCGATACAATCCATTTCCCTTGCGATTCAAAGGAAACCATTGAACTTGCAAAAAAACTAAATGAAATTATCACCCCAACTCCATTCAACTACAACAGAGTTGAAACTTCAGGCTGGGTGTAATTTCTTCATAGACAAAACACATAACCTATACGCTTATAAAAGGACAAACTATAGTGAAATTTAATATACAAAAAAATATAAAAATACCTAAAGATGCTGGCTGGCTTTTACCGGGGCTTGAGATAAAAAGATGGTTCCTCATAATTATAATAGGCACAATACTTTCAGCAATCGGGCTTTGTATAATCCTTGATTTAAAACCGATTTATTTCTTGATGAACCTCACTATGAAAATAGCGCAAGCTCTTCCGTCAGATATGGTCGGATTTATATTCGTTTTTGCTGGTGCACTTATCTTTATAAAAGGCTGGCAAAATACAAACTATTCAATATTAGATGTACACAATGAAAAAAACAGACATGAACTTTTAGAAGATTTATACAGAAGAAGAAAACTAAACAGAGGTCCAAAAATCGTTGCAATAGGTGGCGGTACAGGACTTTCTACAATGCTTAAAGGCATAAAAAAGATTACAAATAACATTACAGCAGTAGTTACGGTTGGCGATGACGGCGGAAGCTCTGGAAGACTGAGAGAAGAAATGGGCGTTTTACCTCCGGGCGACATCAGAAACTGTATTGCAGCTTTAGCAGATGATGATGATTTAACAACTAAGCTCTTCCAGTACAGGTTTAAAACCGGCGAAGGTCTTGAAGGGCACAGCTTTGGTAACTTATTCCTAACAGCAATGTGCGCCATTACAGGAGATATGTTTAGAGCAATTATCGAATCTTCAAAGGTACTTTCAATCAGGGGTAGAGTATTACCTTCAACCCTCGATGATATGAGACTTTCAGCCATTATGGAAGATGGTACGGTAATTAGAGGCGAGTCAAACATTCCAGAATCAGGCAAGAAAATTAAAAAATTATTCACTGAACCTGAAGATTGTACCCCTCTTGCAGATGTAATCGTAGCTATTCAAGAAGCAGACCTAATAATATTAGGCCCTGGAAGCCTTTACACAAGTATTATTCCTAATATCTTGATAAAAGAAATTGCAGACGCTGTCGAAAAAGCAAAAGCTAAAAAAATATACATCTGTAATATAATGACTCAACCTGGCGAAACTGACGGTTTTTCAGTTTCAGATCACATTAAAACAATACTTGAACACGCACAAAACAAAAAGATTATAAACACTGTTCTCGTTAATGATGAGCTTGATCAAGAAGTAATTGATTACTATAAAAAAGTCGATTCACATCCTGTTAGACTTGATAAGGACAAAATCAAAGAAATGGGCATCGGAATAGTAAGAAAAAAACTTATTGCAGACAACAAAACAAAACTCATAAGACATAGCCCTACAAGACTTGCAAGAGCGATTTATTACTGGTACAAAAAGCAATACAAAGTAGAAGAATAAAAGAAGAAAGATATGTCAACTGAAGTTAAAATAAAACCTGTTACGGTTAATACCGTATTAAAATTAAAAGAAAATAATGAAAAAATTACGATGCTTACAGCGTACGACTATTCAACAGCAAGAGCAATTGATGAGTCAGGGGTTGATACAATACTAGTTGGCGATTCTCTTGGAATGACTGTTCTTGGCTATGATAATACACTATCAGTTACAATGGAAGATATGCTTGTATTTACCAAAGCTGTTGCAAGAGGAACAAAAAGAGCTATGGTAATTGCTGATATGCCTTTTATGAGCTATCACGTATCAAAAGAAGAAGCCATTAAAAACGCAGGTGAGTTAATCAGAGCGGGCGCTCAAGCTGTAAAACTTGAAGGCGCATCTGAACATATAACGGATATTGTAAAACACTTAACAAGTATTGGTATTGCAGTTGTCGGACATATTGGTTTTACTCCGCAGTATATCAATTCATTAGGCGGATATGTAGTCCAAGGAAAATCATATGAAAATTCATTGAGGCTATTTGAAGAAGCTAAAAAACTTGAACAAGCCGGCGCTTGTATGATTGTATTAGAGATGGTTCCAGAAGAAACTACAAAATATATTACTGAAAACATTTCTATACCTACTATCGGAATAGGCGCAGGAAGATATGCTTCTGGTCAAGTGCTTGTGCTTGACGATTTGATAGGAAGATACCCGAACTTCACGCCTAAATTTGCAAAACAGTATGCTAGCGTAAAAGATATTATTCTTGAATGCGCAGCAAACTACAATAAAGACGTTAAATCAGTGAATTTTCCGGAGGAAAAACACATTTTTAACCTGAAACCAGAGGAACTGAAAAAAGTAGATGAGTATTTTAATAAATAAGATTGAAGATATAAAAAAGAATGTTCAAGAGTGGAAAAAACAAGGTCTTAAAATAGGTCTTGTTCCAACTATGGGAGCGCTTCATAGAGGACATGAATCTCTTATAAAAAAAGCAGCTGAGACTTGCGACAAAGTTATAGTTACTATTTTTGTAAACCCTACCCAATTCGGCCCAAATGAAGACTATGAAAAATATCCGAGAACACTCGAAAGTGATACTGAAATTTGTGAAAGAAATAATGTTGCGGTAATATTTACCCCATCACCAAAGGAAATGTACGGGGAAATTGATGATAGAACAAACAAAAATTTAACTTTTGTTTATCCTCCATATTCTCTTGTAGACAAACTATGCGGCAAAACAAGAACCGGACACTTCGATGGAGTTGCAACTGTTGTTCTTAAACTATTCAATATTTCAGAGGCTGACTACGCATTTTTTGGACAAAAGGACGCCCAACAGCTTATAATAATAAAGAAGATGGTTAAAGATTTAAACATACCTGTTGAAGTTATTTCCTGTCCTATCGTAAGAGAAGAAGACGGTCTTGCGCTAAGCTCCAGAAATTCTTATTTATCACCCGAAGAAAGGCAAAAAGCTGTATCTATAAGCAAAGCTCTTTTCTACACTAAACAGTTGTATGAAAAAGGTGTGATTGACGTTAAAATCTTGTTAGACTCTGCTATAAGTATCTTAGATAAATCAATAGAACTTGAATATCTTGAGTTCGTTGATACAGACCAACTTGAACCTGTTCAAGAAATAAAGAATACAACCCTCGTGGCTATTGCTGCAAAATCAGGCAACGTAAGGCTAATTGACAATATAACATTGGGATAGTAAATGGCTTATTATGTAGAAAAAAAATTTAATAATAAATTTTTATCCTTGTTGAAAAAAACTGCGGGGATTATCCAGCTTTGGACAATGATTTATGCAGTTTTTACACTTTTTTACTGGCTTATGCGAATTTCTGATGTACAGCCGATACCTCTTATCGACTGGATGTTTACTCCTGTCTGGGACTTTGTCGGAATTTTTTATCACTATACGTCTAAGATAAATGGAGAAGTCATAAACTTTACGGGAGTAATTTCTGCTTTTGTATTCATTGGCATATCAAATATTTTTAGAGTTTGTCAGGAGTACATTGTAAGTGTTGATGATTCTATAAAAGCCAAAGTGAAAAACTATGAGTCAAACAAAGAAAAGAATGTCGTAACGCTTCAAAATAACCGTAAAGTCAAAGAAAATTTTATATTTTTACTCGACATAAAACTTACAAACATTTCCAATTTTATTCAAGAAGGAAGACTTTCTTCAGAGGATATGAACAAACTCAAAACCAAGTTTTATGAAGCTTTATTGAATAATATAAATGAGAATCAAGTTAGCCAAAAAGGCTTTTACAGAAAAAAACTTTTTATAATCTATAAGGACTTTGAATACATAGATAATTTTGTATTTTATACCAGAGAAACCTTAAACTCACTTGCAAAAGAGTTTACAAAACCATCTTTAAAAATAGATTTTTTAATAGCTCTAAGCTCTATAGGTTCAATTGAAGACTTAAGCTACGAGCTCAACCAACTTGATACGATAATTTGTCTTGACATCAACAACGAATTTGTAACAACAGCAAGTTTTAAACACATATACGAAACCCTTACCAAGAAGCAATATAAGCTTACCAGTAAGGGTATCTATAATTTATCTAAGAACCTGCATGTCAGCAATAATCAAGAGATTTATAACATCAGGGAACTTTTTGACTAAGCTTTTACATCAAGTACAGGTTTGAAACCGTATGTGTATTTTGGTGTTGCTGTTGATGAAAAATCACTAGGTATTGATGTATTTCCTGTTGATGTATAAGAAGTAGCAGGCTGTCCTTCTGTTGCAACAGTTTGGTCAGCATATGCTGCTTCTTGAGCTGCAGCTGCTTCATCTTTTTGATCTTGAATTGATTTACCGAAAATTGCATCTCCAGCTTTCTTTGACAAGTCTGCGCCAAATATTGAACCAACAAAGCCAAGAGCACCACCGATTATTCCACCAATAACTGTTCCAGCGCCTGGAATGATTGAACCGATTGCAGCACCGGCTGCAGCACCTGCTGCCGCACCACCAAGGTTAAGTGCTGAACGTCCAATTTGTTGAGGTCCGTCACCATTTTTAAATGCTTGTATTATAGAAGGTATTTCAAATGCCAGGCTTAAAAGGATACCGATTGTACCACCTTTGCCTTTTAGTTTTCCTAATGCAGGGATTTTTTTAGTTATTGCTTCACCAGCTTTAGCGAATATTCCTTTTTTAGCTGCTGTTTCAGCAGTTGCCTCAATTAAATCATCAGCACCGCCTTTTACCATTTTCTTTGCTAATGCTTCTGTTGTTTCAGCAGATGCCTTTGTAAAGACCTTAGAAACGTCTTCTCCGTCTATGACTCTTTGCATATTCTTCCAGAATGTTTTCATATTTCCTGAAGATTTCTTCAAAGATTTTAATGTTGCTTTATCGATATTAAGTTTATCTATGTTCTCGCCCAACTTTGTAAAAGTATCAACTTCAGTATTAGCTAATTTCGCGAAGTTTTTAAATATACCACCTTCGCCAGCTAATTTTGCCGCTTTTGCATCTTTAACTAAAGTTCTAATACCTCTTCCGGTTGATCCTGCAAGAACTCTACCGAAAGCGTCTTCTTTTGCCAATGCTAATTTTAACACTGTACCAATTGTACCCATATACCTTACCCCAATATTATAAATATTCTTCCACTTACTTTTATAAAAACAATTTATCGCCACGAATTTACACAATTATAAAAAATGTTACATTCTTTTAATATTTCATTTGAAAATATATAATATTGTTATGAGAACAAAAGTTAAAATAATAAAATTAAAACATAATAAATATATCCCTAAATACCAAACAGAAGGCGCTTCTGGAATGGATTTACATGCAGCAATTGAAGAGCCGATTTTACTAAATCCGCTTGAAAGAGCGCTTATTCCTACAGGACTAAAAATCGAGCTTCTAAAAGATTTTGAAGCACAGGTAAGAGCCCGCTCTGGACTTTCGATTAAGCACGGAATATCCCTCATAAACGCAGTAGGCACTATTGATGAAGATTATAGGGGCGAGATTTGCGTAGGAGTTGTAAATCTATCTAATGAACCATACACAATTACTCCAGACGAGAGAATTGCCCAAATGGTATTTGCCAAAGTTGAAAAAGTTGAGCTTGAAGTAGCAGAAGAGCTTACTGCAACAACAAGAGCAGAAGGCGGATTTGGCTCAACAGGTAAATAAAAAGCGAAGATTTTAAATCTCCGCTTTTATTAAACATTTATTTGTTTTATTATTACATAAACATATGAAAGCCTGTAATCATTGTTGTTACAAGAAATACTATAGCAACATACATTGTAAGTTTATTTAGCCCTTTTTCAGCGCTTTTTTGTGATGAAAACAAATTAGCAGCTCCACCGATTGCTCCCATTCCATCTCCTTTTGGCGAATGCAAAAGAACAAGTATAATCAACAAAAATGCTGAAATTATTTGAACTATCCAAAAAATTGTAATCATTTTAACTCTGCTCCTTAGAAACTTTATAGAATAATCTTATCATAACATAAAATTTTTGCAGTCAAAGCCTCTATGGAAATTCCTTGGAGAAGAAGCCTTTTAAGTTTTGATTTTTCGCCTGAAATAAAAGATATTTTGGACTTTGGAACATCAAATATATCTGACAAATATTCGATTACGTGCTTATTTGCTTTGTTTTCATTTGGAGGCGCAGTTATTTTTATTTTCAAAAAATCATCAGCGTAGCCAATCACCTTATCCTGCGATGAATTAGGAATAATTTTTAATGCTATAGATACGCCATTTTTCTCATTTTTTAAAAAATTCATAGAAAAAATTATATAATATCAAGGTATTTTAAGCAAATTAAAGGCAAAACATCTAGTCAAAACGCGAAAAAAAGTGTAGAATATACAAGAACGTTACACTAGAACAAAGTATTTTAGTTGTTTAGAAAGCTCTGCTTATTATGCCTGATACAGTTATGTTTCGAGAATTAGAAGAAATTTTAGAGTCCCAAAATCGCTCAAAAGAAGATATTGAGGAGGTTTATAAGGCATTTAAATTCGCTGAAAAACTGCACGATGGCCAGTATAGAATAAGTGAAGAGCCTTATATAATCCACCCTTTTGAGGTCGCAAAAATACTTGCTGACTTAAGAGTTGACAGAAACACAATCATTGCAGCGCTTTTACACGATGTACTTGAAGACACGGATTCACAACCTGAAGAAATAAATAAAGTCTTTGGTAATGATGTTTTAAACCTTGTAACGGGCGTAACAAAACTTGGAAAATACCAGTTTAAATCAAAAGAAGAACGTCAGGCTGAGAATTTCAGACGAATGTTCATAGCAATGGCAAATGATGTAAGAGTTATATTTTTAAAACTTGCCGATCGCCTTCATAATATGCGTACCCTTAACTATATGGCTCAAAACAAACAACAGCGCATAGCCCAAGAAACATTAGACATCTTCGCACCTCTTGCAAACAGATTAGGTATCGGTAAGATAAAAGCCGAACTCGAAGACCTTTCACTCAGATATCTCAACCCTGAAAAATACTTTGAAATTGCACAATTAGTTGCACAAAAGAAGACAGAACGTGATTTAACAGTTCAACTTTTGATAGATAAAATTTCTGTAAGCCTAAAACAAAATAAAATTAAAGCTGAAATCTCTGGTAGAGCAAAGCATTATTTCAGCATTTACAAAAAAATGAAAAGGCTAAATATTGCTTTTCACGATCTTTATGACATAACAGCTGTAAGGGTTATAGTTGATGATGAAAAAGAATGTTATGAAGTTTTAGGTGTAATTCACTCACAGTTCAAACCTATTCCGGGAAGGTTTAAAGACTATATAGCAATGCCAAAAAGTAACGCCTACAGGTCGTTGCACACATCGGTTTTAGGACCTAGACAAAAGCCTCTTGAAGTTCAGATAAGAACCCGAGAAATGCACCACGTAGCAGAATACGGGGTTGCTGCACACTGGAGATATAAAGAATCAGGCTCAATCAAAGCCAATTCTGATAATGACGTCCAATTCTCTTGGATGAGAAAAATGGTTGAAATGGACAAAGAATCCTCGAGCGCTAACGATTTCGTTGAAAATGTTAAAATGGACCTTTTCTCAAACCAAGTATTTGCATTTACACCAATGGGTGACGTTATTGACCTACCCCAAAATGCAACATTGATTGACTTTGCATACAGAATCCACTCGGATGTAGGCAATAGAACTACAGGTGCTCTAATCAACGGAAGAATAGCTCAACTTGATACAGAACTTAAAAATGGCGATATTGTTGAAATTCTAACATCTAAAACAAGTACGCCTAAACTTCACTGGTTAAACTTTGTTGTTACAAAACAAGCTCAATCAAAGATAAGACAATGGTTTAAGAAACATAATAAAGACGAATATATTGCACTCGGAAGAAATATGGTCGAAACTGAAATGGGTAAATCGGCTTTCGATGATAATATGAAAAACGGCGAACTTGCAAAAATAGCAAAAAGTATGAACTATCAGACGCTTGAAGATCTTTTTGCTGCATTAGGAAACAATGAAACTACTGTTTTAAAAATTACAAATAAAATCAAGAAACCTCAGCATCATACTGAAGAGCCTCATATTACAACAACAAAAGAGCCTAAAAAGCATAAAGACGATATTATCGGACTTGAGGGAATGCTTTATAACATTGGTAAATGCTGCACTCCAATTCCGGGTGAACCTATTGTTGGAGTGGTTACCAAAGGAAAAGGCGTTACAGTCCACAGAGTTGATTGCAATTCGCTTGATAATATCCCTGAAGAACGCTTAATGACATTGGAATGGGCACATACAGAAACCAGAAAAACTTATGTAACTTCAATCAGAATTGACGTAAACGATAAAATGGGTATGTTAAAAGAGGTTTTAACCAAATTAACTGACTGCAACACAAATATTACATACGCAAATGTTAAAGCAAATATGCCAAACAAATTAGGCGTAATCGAGCTTGGTATAGAAGTTGATGGAATTGACAGACTTAGAACAGTAATTGCAGCGCTTCAATCCATGCCTGATGTTCACTCTGTAAAAAGAATTCCGATGAATACAAAATCTGCTTCTGCGCCTTCAGTTCAAGCAAAGAAAAAGAAAGTAAGCAAATAGATTAAAAGTTTTACGTTTTTTCTTTCTCTCGTTCTTGAAGTTTAGCTTCAAATTCTTTGAGAGCCTCAGATCCTACAAGCTGTTCTAGTGCTGCTCTTTTTGAAAGGAAATCCAGTTCAAGCTGATTTTTATTGTCGAGCGCAACTCTATAGTAAGCATCTGCAATAAGAAGAGCCTCATCAGACATACTTTTAGCCTGATTATAATTTCTTGTGCGATTTTGAAGTGATTCGCTAGCCATTTTTAAAACTTCGTAAGAAGAAATATAATCGAAATACTCTCTAATCATCTTCTTTTGAAGCTCATCGACTTTTCTAATCAAAATAATCATATCGGCATCTGTTATTTTGGTAAATTTGTAGTTCAAATCCTTATCTGAAAAGGACATTGAGTTTAGGAATGAACTTCCCATTAAAGCTGAAGTTGCGGCAATAGGGTTCATAAAACCTGCTCCTGCAATAGAAGACACTGTTGCAAGAGGTTTTACAATCTTTTTAACTATCGATTCATCAGGTTTATCTGCATCTGGGTTTGAGAGCTTATAAATCGCAAATTTGATAGTTTCACTCTTTGTTGCAGCACCTGTCCAAAGAACTTGTACATCTTCTAACATATCATCTTTATCAAGCTCAACTAATTTTGAAATCTCACGCGACAAATCTTTTAAAGTACTATCTGAATATGATATATTTTTAAGGTATTCTTCATTGTATGTCGATTTTTTAGTTTCATTTATTTCATTAATATCTACAACTTTATACTCTTTTTCGAGTTCATTATGTGTTCCAAGCCTGTATGCAGGGGGTTTCGGTAATTTTAAATCATCAAGTGTAACCGCAAATGAAGATTGGGTTAGAAATAATGATAATATTAACAATTTAATTATATTTTTTCTCATCATTGATTTTTAAGCCTCTCAGGGTTAACAAGCTGATTTTTCATAGCAAATTGGGACATATTAAGTTTATCAACAGCATCTTTTCCCGCTAAACGCTCAAGTTCGAGGTAATACCTTTTTGCAGTCTGCTCTTGCTGAAACTCTTGCATTTTTAAATCATCATATAGCGATGAAGAAATAATTATCTCAAGTTGATTATTTTTTCTGATAGCGTTTGCATAATTTCTATTATAAAGAACCATTTTAGCTCTTGTATCTTTCAGCATAGTAAGAGAGCCTTTGTAACTATAATATGTTGAAATTATTACATCCTGAAGGCTTTCGATAGTTCCTGCAAGCTCGATAAGCTCTGTATCTGTAAGTGGCGTTTCCTGCTGGATATTATTTTTATTTATAAAGTTGTTAGCAAGCCTGCCTGTTGTGAAAGAAGCTGACTGCATCAAAGGGCTACCACCCATAAAACTCGGCACAAAACTTGCACCATAAACAAGCGCGGACAAGCTCTTTGCCATTATCGAAGAATGAAGGCGCCTTTGGCTCTCAGGAGTATTCAGCTTTTTCATAGTGAATTTGATAAGCTCATTATTCTCGATTGTTGCCTTCCAAAGCGCTTCAATATCATTGAGTTCGTCTTTTTGCTGAACATCTACAAGCGTTTGAACAGCCTCTTTATCATTTAAGACTAAACTTCCCGAGATTACTTTATCAGGTTTTGACAGGTTAATTTTTTGTTTGTCAGTATTATCAAGACGCAGTTCTTCAGCCGCTAACGAAGCATTAGCCGCCCAGATAAAACAAATTAATAATGATAAAACCCTTTTCAAATATAACCTCTAAAATATACCCAGATATTACTCTATTAAACTTTATAGCACATAAAAATATGCCGTTCCACTTTTTACAGGTTTGAAATAAAGAAAGGTTACAAAATTTGTAAGCTCTCATTTTTGAAATATAATGGTTACATTGAATAAGGATATTATGATGACAAAAGTAAATACAGTTAAACTGAATAATTTTGAAATAGGCGGAGATACTCTTACAATCTTAGCAGGCCCCTGCGCTATAGAGTCTAAAGATGTACTTTTTAAGACAGCTGAAACTCTTAAGAAATTTGCTGAAGAAGAAAAAATTAACTACATTTTTAAATCTTCTTTCGACAAGGCAAACAGAAGCTCAATAAAATCATATAGAGGACTTGGAATGGAAAAAGGACTCGAACTTCTTGCAGAAGTAAAAAAAGAGTTTAATCTTCCTATTGTAACTGATATACACGAGTGCGAGCAGGCAGCTATTGCAGCAGAAGTAGCAGACGTTATTCAAATTCCTGCTTTTCTATGCAGACAAACTGATTTGCTTATTGCAGCAGCTAAAACGGGAAAAGTTATAAATATTAAAAAAGGTCAGTTTTTAGCACCTCAACAAATGAAATCAATCGCTCAAAAAGTAATTGACTCAGGTAATAAAAATGTAACTATTACAGATAGAGGCGTAAGTTTTGGCTACAACAACCTTGTATCTGATATGAGAGCAATACCTATTATGCAGGATATGGGCTTCCCTGTTATATTTGACGCAACACACAGCGTTCAACTGCCTGGTGGAGCAGGTGATTCATCTTCAGGTGAGAGGAAATACGTAAAAACACTTGCAAAATCAGCTACTGCAGCAGGTGCTAACGGCCTTTTCTTTGAAGTTCACCCAAATCCTGATTGTGCCCTATGCGACGGGCCTAATATGGTTGATTTTAAAGAAGCTAGAGAACTATTTAAAATCTGCAACGAAATTTTTAAAATTGTTAAATAAAAAAAAATATAAACAAAAAAGCCTGAGATATTCTCTCAGGCTTTTTAATTTTATTTCCGCGTCTATTTTACAGGGGATTTTAAGTAATCACTCACAACACTGTAAAAATCTGCTTTTTCATCTTCATCAAGAACTACCAACGGTTTTCTTACATAGTTTTCAATAAGTCCCATTTTAGACAAAGCCTCTTTTATCGGCACAGGATTTGGTGCAATAAATATCTTTTTAAATAAAGGATAAAGTTTCAAATGCTTTTCAAGAGCAAATTTTACACAACCATCTTTATATGCTTGAACCATTTCTTTTACTTCAACACCTGAAACGTGCGATGCAACACTTATTACTCCGTGAGCACCTAATGCCAACATTGGAAGAGTAAGACTGTCATCACCTGAATATATTGCAAAATCAGAAGGACAAAGTTTTTTAATATCACTGATTAAGTCTAAATCAGGATTACTTTGTTTTACCGCAACAATATTATCAAAATCATTTGCCAATTGAGCAATTGTTTGAGGCATCATATTTACGCCAGTTCTTCCCGGGATATTGTATAAAATAATTGGAAGTTTAGTTGCTTTTGCAATAGCTGAAAAATGTTCATACATGCCTTTTTGAGAAGGTTTGTTATAATAAGGAACAACTGTTAATATTGCATCTGCCCCTAGTAATTCAGCATTTTTAGACACTTCAACAGCAGTTTCAGTAGAATTAGAACCTGCACCTAAGATTATTTTTACTCTGTCATTTACTTTTTCTTTGACAAATTTGAAAAGATTTACCTCTTCTTCGTGGGTTAAAGTAGAAGACTCACCTGTTGAACCAGCTACAAGGATTGCATCTGAACCAGATTCAATTAAATGATTAATAACTTTTTCTAAAGCAGGGTAGTCTATATTTAAATTTTTATCAAAAGGCGTAACCATTGCGGTTATTACTTCGCCTGCGTCATATCTTAATTTCATATATTTCTCCTTTATTTTTTAAAAAAGTCCCATTTCAATGACTTTTTCAGCTATTCTAACAGTGTTTAGTGCAGCGCCTATTCTTAAATTATCCGCAACGCACCAAAGCGAAATTGCATTATCAAATGCCAAATCTTTTCTTATTCTGCCCACATAAACTGGATTTTTATAAGCTGCATCATGAGGAGTCGGATAAACAAAGTTGTCGACATCGTCCATAACCTCAACACCCCAAGCATTTTCAAGAAGTTCTCTTGCTTTTTCAGGAGTAATATCCTTCTCAAATTCAATAGTAACAGCCTCTGAGTGACTTCTAAAAACAGGAACTCTGACCGCTGTACAAGTAATAGGTACATTTTCTGAAAGGTGCATAATTTTTCTTGTTTCTTTTACAACTTTCATTTCTTCTTTTGTATAGCCGTTTTCACAGAACACATCGATTTGAGGTATCACGTTAAAAGCAATAAGCCTTTTAAACGCTTCCGGAGTAAATTCTTTTCCTTCTACAACAGCTTTTGTGCTTTCTTCAAGCTCAGTTATAGCCTTTATTCCTGCGCCACTTACCGATTGATAAGTAGATACAATAAGTCTTTTAATCTTTGCATATTCATCAAGAGGCTTTAAAACAAGCATCAATTGAGATGTTGAACAATTTGGATTAGCTATTATTCCTTTATGTTTTCTTAAGTCTTCGTCGTTAACTCCAACAATAACTAAAGGAGCATCCTCATCCATTCTGTAAGCACTTGAATTATCAATATAAACAGCGCCTCTTTTTACAGCTTCTTTTGCAAGTGCAAGACTTGTTGCACCACCTGCAGACGCAAGCACAATATTAATACCTTCAAATGCCTCTGGGCATGCTTCTTCTACAACGTAGTCCTTACCCTTAAATGTAATCGTCTTACCCGCGCTACGCTTGCTTGCCAAAAACTTTATTTCAGCATATTCAACTTTTTCTTCTTCTAAAATACTTAGAATTTCGCGTCCTACAACGCCAGTTGCGCCTAATACAGCAATTACGGGTTTTCTCATACACTTTCCTTTTTACTAACTATAATGTCTTTTACTTTAAAAGATTATCTATCAAAATCCTAATTAACACAAGTAAAAGCATATTATTTTAACAAATTTTGAAAAAGGGTATAAAAACTAAAAAAATTAGCAAAAAAATTGCCAAAAACAAAATTTTTTGACAATTTTTATAATATTTTAATTTTTTATAAATTTTAATCTATAACATAGAAAAGTAAGGATATTCTGGAATTGGCGGCTCTTCTCTATCATAAACATCTGAATCCACTAAATTGCCATTTTCGTCATATTTATAAAATGCTCTGATTGTTTTTCCGTCTTCCCAAAAACTTATTTCTAAGCGGGATTTATCCTCAGGTTTTCCTTCTTTTTGTACTGGAGTATAAACTATGTAATCAAGAATTGGAGGAGTAAAACCACTTGAATAGTACGAATCTATATATTTGCCGTCTTCTATACGTCTTGTATGCTTAAGAAATCCATCGTCATCGCTTTCTATTATTTCACCTTCTTTATGTGCTTTGACAGAAGATTTCCCAACAGAAGCCATTGAGTCTAAAGCATCCCCAAGATTACCCATAACAACATTGTCTTCGGGCTCTAATACTGGAACGTTTCCACCATTTTGCGCACCAAAATGAATTTTATGCTGGGCAGATATTTTTGATATATACATAGTTGTCCTCATCTAATTGTTTAATAACTTATATTTTTAGTAGCAATATTAAATAAAAAAATGCATTTTGAATATTATCCAATAATACTACATTTTTAGCAAGTACTTTGTTGCTTATTTTTTGATATTTACTCTATATGCTTTAAATATCTAGCTTAGCACCATATTGATCTGTCGCTGCTTGCTCAACCAACTGACCATTATTAAATTTTTGGAATATTGAAGTTGAATCATCTTTGCTATAAGTTCTAAGGAATCTGCGTGAAATATCTACGCCACCAGGCTCAAAGAATGAATGTCTTCTTAGCCCCGGATATATAGATTCTTCCAAACTTTCTAGAGAACCTTGTTGATATTTTGCAACAATATCTTTTGAACAATATCTTCCATAAGAAAGTGTTCCGTTATCTTTTGCATCTGTATAAACAGATTTTATACTTTTGCCTTGATCATCATAGTATTCTGAAACAAAACGTCCATCATCTGTAACATAATGTTTTTCAACTACAACGCCTGCGTGATTTTTTTTCTCAGAAGCAAAATCTTCTGGCTTAAACAAATGAATATCAGATGGTGCCTTATCTGTAAGCGGTCTGTTTAAGATTGCCAAAAGTTCAAGACCTGACATTGTTGTATGGTCTTTTACTTGCTGTAACGGATTGCATTTACAACCTTTACCGCCACATTTGCAGTCTTTATGATCAGATGACCCAAAAGCAACTTGTTTTGTATTATAAATTTGAGTATTTAAAATTCGCATAATTTATTTCCTCATCTCTGCTGAGTAATTTAAAACGCGTAAATATTATTTTTGCTATATATCTTTAAAGAATATTTTCCAGCCCATAGACAAAACTTGAGTTTTTTGCAACATGTCTTACTGCAAGTAAAATTCCATCCATATAGCAGGTTCTATCCATTGAATCATGCCTGATTTTAAATATTTGTCCTGATGCGCCAAAAATAACTTCTTGAGAAGCTATATAACCGGGCATTCTAACAGAGTGTATGTGAATATTAGCATCTGCTGTTCCACCGCGAGAACCTTCTATAAGCTCAACTTCAGGCACATTGCCTAGTGCAAAATTCTCATTTTCTTCTGCCATAAGTTTTGCAGTTTTGATTGCAGTTCCTGATGGTGCGTCTTTCTTCTGATTATGATGAAGTTCAATTATTTCAGCATTGTTAAAATATTTTGCAGCCTGTTTTGCAAACATCATCATAAGAACAGCCCCTGTTGAAAAATTCGGAGCAACTAAACATGCGGTTGCATTTGAGCTTGATAAACTTTGAAGCTCATTTAATTCTTCATCTTTAAGCCCTGTTGTACCTATTACAGTAGCAACTTTGTTATTCAAATATAACTTTGCATTATTAAAAATAGTAGATGGCTGCGTAAAATCAATAATAACATCAGGTTTTACAGTTTTTACGGCATGCTCTATATCGCTTTGAATTTTAACGCCATTTGCTTTTGAAAGAACAATTTCTCCGACATCTTCTCCTGCTTTAAAAACATCAACAGCAAGCACAAGCTCTGTATCTTGGGCTTCTGATACTGCTTTTATTATCTCTCTGCCCATTTTGCCTAATGCACCAACTACACCAACTCTAATCATTTTATAAAATCCTTAATAAGTTACTTCTATGCAATTATACAATAATAATTTTTTGTAATAAAATATAAAGAGAGAAATATTTACGAAAAAAGAGGGTACTATGCAAGATAGCAAAATGGAATACAAAAATACACTTAATCTTCCTGAAACAAGTTTAGCAATGCGTGCAAACGCTGCTCAAAAAGAGCTTGAGATACAAAAATTCTGGGAAGAAAATGATATTTACAGCAAAATTATTGAAGGCAAAAACAAATCAAAAAGTTTCATTTTGCACGACGGCCCTCCTTATTTGAGTTCTGAAAAAATTCACGTAGGAACAGCCCTAAACAAGATTTTAAAAGATATTGTTATCAAATATAAATCTCAAACAGGGTTTTATTCGCCTTATGTTCCTGGCTATGATGGTCACGGACTTCCTATCGAAAATGCCGTTGTAAAGAACATAAAAGGCGGAAGAGAAGCGCTTACCCCTCTTGAACTCAGACAAAAATGCAGAGAATTTGCAGCTAAAAACCTTAAAGGACAAGAAAAAGAATTTAAAAGACTAGGCGTTTTAGGCAACTGGGAAAATCCATACATAACAATTGCGCCTGAATATGAAGCGGAACAATTAAAAGTTTTCGGTGAAATGTATAAAAAAGGCTACGTTGAAAAAGGCTTAAAACCTGTTTACTGGTGCGCTTCTTGCGAAACAGCATTAGCTGAAGCTGAAGTTGAATACGCAGACCACACTTCAACATCTATTTATGTAAGATTTAAATTCGACAAAGAAGATGCTGAACAAGCCTACAAGAAAGCAAACGTTACAAGCTCAAACGACCTATATGCAGTAATCTGGACAACAACTCCTTGGACAATTCCTTCAAATATGGCAATTGCTATGAATGCAAAACTTGATTATTCAATATTTGAATACAAAAATGCAAATTACGTTGTTGCAACAGACCTTTTAAAATCATTCTTAGATGATGCTAAGTGGGAAGAATCTGATATCAAGGTTTTAGGCAATACACAAGGCGCTGAACTTGAACTATTAAAAACAAATCACCCTCTATACAATAGAAAAAGCCCTATTATCTTAGGCGACCACGTTACATTAGACGCTGGTACCGGATGTGTTCACACAGCACCTGGCCACGGTCTTGAGGACTGGGAAGTAGGACAAAAATATAACCTTGAAACACTATCACCATTTAATTCAAAAGGTGTTTGGATTGAATCAGGTTCATTCAATGACCCTGAACTAATTGGTGTTCCTTACTTTAAAGGAAACAGCATGGTTGTTGAAAAGCTCGAAAAAGCAAACGCATTAATCGAAAAACACGACATAACTCACAGCTATCCTCACTGCTGGAGATGTAAAAACCCTGTTATGTATAGAGCTACCCCTCAATGGTTTGTTAAAGTTGATAGATTCAGCAAACTTGCATTAGATGAAATAAGAAAAGTTAAATGGACTCCATCTTCGGGTGAAGCAAGACTTTCAAACATGGTTGCTGGAAGAACAGACTGGTGTATCTCAAGACAAAGAGCTTGGGGCGTTCCAATTCCTGTATTCTATTGCGAAGACTGCTCTGAAGTTGTAGTTACTGACGAAACAATAAATCATGTATCAGAAATGTTTGCAAAAGAAAGTTCTGATGCGTGGGTAAAATATACTGAAAAAGAACTTTTACCTGAAGGCTTCAAATGCCCTAAATGTGGCGGCAATCACTTCAAAAAAGAAAACGACATTATGGATGTTTGGTTTGACTCAGGTGTTTCCTGGAAAGCAGTCGTTGAAAAACGTTCTGAAGAGCTGGGGCACACTCCTGTTGATATGTATCTAGAAGGCTCAGATCAACATAGAGGCTGGTTCCAATCTTCACTATTAACATCAATTGCAACTCAAGGAATTGCTCCATATAAACAAGTTCTGACTCACGGATTTGTATTTGGTGAAGATGGAAGAAAAATGTCAAAATCATTAGGCAACTACATTAGACCTGATGATATTATAAAAACTTACGGAGCAGACATCCTAAGACTTTGGGCAGCATCTGTTGATTACCGTAACGACATCAAAATCGGTGACAATATCATAAAACAGCTTGTTGAGATATTTAAAAAGACAAGAAATACAGCAAGATTCTTGCTCGGAAATATCTTTGATTTTGACCCAAAAACTGATTATGTAAAATATGAAGATCTAAAAGCTATTGATAAATTTGCTTTACACAAATTAAACACGCTTATATCTAATGTTACAGAAGCTTTTGACAGTTATGAGTTTTACAAGTATTTTCAACACCTTCAAAACTTTGCAGCTGTTGACTTGAGCGCATTTTACCTTGACATTGTAAAAGACAGATTATACACTCAAGGCAAAAAATCGCTTTCAAGAAGAGCTTGCCAAACTGTGCTTTATGAAATATCTCAAGCATTGACTAGAATATTAGTTCCTGTAATGCCACACCAAGCTGAAGATATCTGGACAAGTACACCAGAGACCCAAAAAGGAGGCTTAACAAGCGTTCTTCTAACAGAATGGCCGACATTTAAACCTGAATGGGTAAACAAAGAGCTTGAAGAAGAATTCACACAAATATTAAAACTAAGAGAGATTGCAACAAAAGCAATCGAACCTCTTAGAGCTGATAAACAAATCGGAAGCTCACTTGAAGTTGCCGTTTATGTAAAATCTGACAATAAAGCGCTTCTTCAAAAATATGAAGATGATCTTGCAAATATTTTCATCACATCTCAAGCAATTTTAACAGAAGATAAGCCTACTGAAACCCTTAACGAGTATTCAGAAGACGCTTATACTATATATGTAACAAAAGCTCTTGGTGAAAAATGCGAAAGATGCTGGAAATACAGAGAACTAGGCACAATTGAAGGTCACGAAACAATATGTGAAGAGTGTTTCGGAGCTATCAGCTTGTAATTTATATATATATTTCTTAATAAAGAGCTTAAAAATAGCACGTTTAAATATTCTCAGGTTTTATAGCCAACATAAAACGTTCAAAGAACGGAATAGGAGAAAAATATGAATTATCTTCAAACAGTTGGAACACTACCAAGCGCAAATACTGCAGCACCTGCTCAAGCAGCTCAACCAGAAATAAAAGAAATTTTGCCAATGACACCGGAACAACAAGCAAAACTTCCTGGCGATACTTTTGATTCACCTGCCAAAGCGCCTGTAATAGGACGATTCAGACTTCTATTCAAACGTTTAACTAAAGAACAAATTAAACAAGTAAATGAAACAGGCATGTTGCCTCCTACAGCTAGATTCTACAATTCTTTTGGCTACTATTCAGTTGGCAATAAATTTGTAGGTCTAACCTCAGGAACAAGAAAACTACCTGCAGGTTTTGAACTAAAACAAAACTTCTTAGGCTTTACAAGAGTTGTTCCAAAAGGAACCACAGGTGTATTTGTAAGAAAAACAAAAGAAGAAAAAGCACAAATGAAAGCTGAGCAAGAAGCATATAAAACTCAAGTAGCTGCAGAAAAAGAAGCAAAAAAAGCTGACAAAGAAACAGTAAAACCAGAAAAAGAAACAGAAAAATCTAAATAACTAAAGATATTCAAATATAAAAGCCCTCTCTAATTTTGAGGGCTTTTTGCATGAAAAAATTTAAATTCTCTTGTGTTATAATGGTCTTAATTCGAAAAATTAGTACACTTAGGGAACAAAAATGGGACAAAACAGCAATTTAGAAAAAGAACTTTTTAACTCAGTTGAGAAAAACACACCTGAATATATAAAAAAACATAATATTTTAGACATAACAAACCCTGAAGCATTTGTGTTTACATTAAAAAAAGAGCATCTAGAAGAATACGATGAGAATACAAATCCTGAAGGCTTAAACTTAAAAAATTGGCTCAAAAATTACGCAAAAGAAGCAGAAGTTTCAACTGCAGGAATAAGAGGCCCACAAAATATTTTATATCCGCATGATACAAGATTTCCTATCAATACAATCGGGATTATGCTTGCTACATATGCAAAAGCTCTTGTTGCAAATAAAAAATATAATGGCAAAAAACTTTTAAAACTGGTTGGTAGAGAAGTAAGATATAATTCTGATAAATTCTTGGATCTTATTGCAAGAATTCAAGCAGCTCAAGGAATTGAAACTTTAACAACTTATGAAAGAGAAACAATGCCAATTTGGCTTGCTTCATTTTTAGCTTTTAAATTAGACCTTTTAGGCGGTGAATATATTACCTCAAGCCACGGAATAAGCGTTAAAAATGCAACAAAAGACCTTAATTCTCAAGGCAGCCAGTATCTTCCTGAAGAATCATTAGAATTCGTAAATAAAATACAAGAAATCTTTGAAGAAGTGGAGAAAAAAGGTTCCTACGAAATCGCAATATCTCCAAATAATGATGAGAAAATAAATGAATTATATATGCAGACCATAAATGACGGAATTGACTTATATCAGGAATATTTAAAAAATGGTGTTGCAACAGAAGCTAATATTAAACATATTCAAAATATTAAAAACAAAATCGTAATTGAAAATGTAGGCGGAAGTGCATACAGAACATTAAGTAAACTTCTAAAAGGTTTGAATATCGAAGATAAATTCGTTTGGCTAAATGAAAAAGAAGATCCGTTCTTCCATGGAATAGGCAAATACGATGAAGACCCGAAAGGGAACAAATGTTTTTATGACTATTCAGTTGATGCCACCGTTTTGTCAAAGGATAAAGAAGGAAATCCATATTTCCCTGTAATTGAGACATTAAACTACGGGGAAAAACTCAAAAACTATCCAATTTCAACTATAGTATTAATAACAGACCCTGACCATGACAGATTAACTGTTGCTCAGATTGAAGATGTGAGAAATATTTATACACTTGAAAATGCAGGTATTGATTTTGCTTATCTTGATGACAAAAGAGTACTTGCTATTTTTACTGCCAATCAGTCATTCCTTTTGCTAATGGACTATTGGACAAAAATTCTGAAGAAAAATAATATATTTTACAATCACCCTAGATTTGTTATAAAAACAACAGCATCGGCTAAATCATGGGATGAATGGGCTGATAAAAATTGTATAAACATTGTTAATGTGCCTGTTGGATTTAAAGAAATTGCAAATATAATGAAGAAAGTCGAAAAGCAAATTAAAGACAATCCTGAAGAAGATGTCACTGTAACTGATGTACTCGGAAATGAGATTAACCTTGGTAAAAATCCAAGATTAATATTTGGTGGTGAAGAATCTGGCGGTATGATTATCGGAGCTGAAGAACTTATCTACTCTAAAGCAGGTAGAATAGCAATTGCTATGAGAGAAAAAAGTGCAAGTGAAGCGATTATCGTAGCATCTGCTCTTGCAAGTGAACTTGAAGAAGAAGGAAAGACATTTACAGAAGCAATTCTTGAAATATTTAAAGAAAATGACATTATAAGCAAATTCGATGTAAGAGAAGATATTTCATACTACAACGAATCCGAACCTAATATTCAAAAACTTATCGAATCAAAAATCGAGGGAGAAGCAAAAAGAACAAAAAATGATCTTTTCTTCCTTACTATGGCTATTGCTAAAACAAAAGGTAATATAACGCTCGAGAATGTTAAAACCATCCTTTCTGAAACATTCCCGCACCTATCTTTTGAAAATCTTATAGATATAAAATTTGTAGGTGACGGAACATTTTTAAAATTTACTAACAAATTTATTGAAATTCGTCCATCAGGAACCGACGCAAAAACTAAAGCATATGGCGCTGGTTCAAATAAAGCGGATATTTTACGTTATGCTCAAATATTGGGTAATTACCCCGGCGACCTTAACGAAACTTATCTTGCATTAATAGATAAAGACTTATACAATAATGCAAAAGAGATATCATTGCTTGAGTATCAGAAATTTACAGACAAAGATGCAAATCATGAAGAGTTTGTTATTCCTGACTATTCAACAACATTAATTTAAGAGGAGAAAAATATAATGGCTCAAGAACCAAAAATGCTTGCGGAAATTCCAAGAAGCGCAACTGAAAGATTACAAATTTCTATAAATTCATACAAGGGCAAAAGTTACCTTGATTTGAGAATTTTTTACACAACTGACGATGGACAAACCTGGAACCCTACTAAAAAAGGTGTTACAGTTGCTCCTGAAAGTTTGGAACTATTAAAAGACGCTGTTGAAGAAGCAATGCAAGAACTTATGACACCTGAAGAGGAAGAAGTATAGTAAAAACAGTATGACTCTTTTAAATGAAAAAGAACAAAATATAGAAACTTCGGGCATATTTTATAAATATGCCCTAGTTCTTGTTAATGTCAAAAATCTTGGTACAAGAACATTTAGCTATCTTATACCTGAAGAGCTTAAGTTAGATATGAAAATAGGGCAGCCGGTTTTAGTTCCTTTTGGTACACAGGGCAATATAAATGCCTTCGTTGTGGGGTTCTCAAATTATTTAGACGAGGGAATCAAGGCAAAAAGTATTTTAGAAATATTAGATGATAATGAGATTTTTAGTGTCGAATATCTTAAATTTTTAGAATGGGCTTCAAACTACTACTCAGCTGATTTAAACTCTGTTATTCAAGCTGCAGTTCCTATGAAGTTTTTAAAACAAAGTAAAAGAATCATAAAAAGAATTTCTGACTCTGTTCCTGAAAAAGCAGATAAAAATACATTAAGAATTCTCGATTATTTAACTCTCGGAAAAGAAGTTTCTCTTCCTTACTTACAAAAAAATGTGAAAATCCCTTATGCAAAATTCTACAACATAACAAGAAATCTAAAAAGACTTGGAATTGTTGAAATTACAAATATTTTAGAAGATAAAACACAGAAAACTCAATACGAAAAACAAATCGAATTTATAAAAAAAGATGGCGCAACTAAAAGACAGATTACAATTTTAGAAAACCTAGAAAAATCAAGAATAACAAGACTTATAGATTTTGAAAAAGATGCCAAAACAACAAGGGCGACAATCAACAAACTCGCAAAAGAAGGATTTATAAGAATAACCGAGGTTGAAACATACAGAAACCCTTTAGATGTTTTGAAAGTTGAAGAACTAGAGCCTTTTCCT
Source organism: Cyanobacteria bacterium OH_CDB_20 (assembly GCA_023415935.1). Taxonomy (GTDB): domain Bacteria; phylum Cyanobacteriota; class Vampirovibrionia; order Gastranaerophilales; family Gastranaerophilaceae; genus JAEZIX01. Next base: position 61,091 of record JAEZIX010000096.1, read on the forward strand.
GAGCTAAATCAAGAACAGCAAAATGCATTTGAGATAATATCTAAAAAGATTGATGCAAATCAAACCGAGCCTATTTTACTACATGGAATAACTGCTTCAGGCAAAACAGAAGTCTATTTTGAAGCAATTAAAAAAGTTATTTCAAATGGTAAAAATGTACTGTTTTTAGCTCCGGAGATAGCGCTTGCTTCTCAACTTACAAGAAGACTTGCTAAAAGATTTGGAACCCAAGATGTTGCTCTTTGGCATAGCAGTATCTCTGATGGCGAAAGATATGATGTTTGGCAAAAATTAAGAAAAAATGAAATAAAAATCTTAGCAGGTGCCCGTTCGAGCGTTTTTGCTCCTCTTAAAAACATCGGCCTTATAATTGTTGATGAAGAGCACGAGAGCGCTTACAAACAAATAACCCCAGAGCCAAGGTATAATGCCGTTACAGTCGCTATGAAAATTGCAGAGTTAAATAATGCAACAATTATACTGGGAAGCGCAACACCTGATGTGGAGTCTTATTACAAAGCAAAAAATTCAAATAACCTCATTGAAATAACTCAAAGATTCAATAACTCAAAAATTGCAAATGTAACTGTAATTGATATGAGAGAAGAGTTTAATAACGGTTTCAACAGTATTTTTTCAAGGACTCTTCTAAATGCAATCGAAGAAAACTTAAAAGAAAAAAAACAAACACTGCTCTTGATAAACAGGAGAGGATTTTCAACCCAGGTTCAATGCAAAAATTGCGGAGAAATTTTGAAATGTCCGCATTGCGAAATTCCACTCATATACCATAAATCAGATAATACACTGAAATGCCACTGGTGTAACCATGAAATTACATTCCCGAAAACCTGTAAGAAATGCTCATCTGAGATGATATCAGGTTCTGGTATAGGCACGCAAAGAGTTGAAGAAATAATCTCAAAAATCTTTAAAACTGCTAAAATTGGAAGGCTTGACTCTGACGTTTTAACTTCAAAAACAAAACATATTGACGTTCTTGATGAATTTTTATCCGGCGATGTAGATATTCTTGTCGGTACGCAGATGATTGCAAAAGGCTTAGACAATAAAAACGTAACCCTTGTAGGAGTTATAAACTCCGATTCCAGTTTCAACCTGCCTGATTACAGGGCAGCAGAACGCGGATTCCAATTGCTCACTCAGGTTGCAGGACGCTCCGGAAGAGGAGATTTTGAAGGAAAAGTGTATTTCCAAACCTACAATCCTGATTTTTACGCAATAGAAAATGCCCAAAAACAAGACTACAAAACATTCTACGAGGAAGAAATATCATCACGTGAGTACTTTGATTATCCACCTTTCAGTCAAATAATAAAACTTGTTATTCACTCGCAAAATCAATACCGCGCAGAAAAATCAGCACAAGAAATTGCATTGAGACTAAATACAATAACCGAAAAACAAGGGATACAAGAAAGGCTTATAATACTTGGACCTTCTCCTTGTATTCTTGAAAAAATAAATAATGAGTATCGTTTTCAAGTCATTATTAAAAACAAAATGGATAAAAAAGGACATTTCTTTATAACATCATTTTTGCAAAAAGTTAAAATGCCTAATGATATCAAACTTATTGTAGATGTTGACCCAATTGATATTATATAATCTAGAACTTAATATCAACTAATTCTTTATGCAAATTCACCATACAGTATTTGCCTACTCCACAGTCAGTACTAGTAGAGTATCCATTACAATATGTAGGAAATGCAGCTACATTGAGGCCTGCCCAGCAAAAAGCTTTTCTGTAAGCCATAAATCTATTGCTGCCATCATCCAAATATTTTACAAAAGTCCTCGTTCCATCTGTAGCCTCATTATATACACTTATCGAAGCACTAACATGGGTATTATCATCTGCAGGAGCGCCTAATGGAACAACCGAACCATCATTAGCCACAAGGAATGAAACATAATCTTCTCCTAGTGTTCCCGGCTTAGCAGTACCATTTATATCAACTGTTATTACTCTATAATTTACGGTTCCTGAAATTACCTGCTTAGCAGAGAAAAATATTTTCATTGCGTTAGATAAAACAATATTTGGTGCAGAAGTATTAGGATCAATATTCCCGTATGGGCTTGCTATTGTTGCGGAATAAGTCGTTCCACATCCTGCTGTTGCTTGGCTGTTGATTGCATTTACAGTATCAGTCCAAAACTGGCAATATTCTGTATCGGTAACATCAATTTGCTGAGACATCTGCCCTGCGATAAGCTCTCTATTTACCTTTGATATAGCTTGTATAGCCGCATAATATAGTGTTTTATATTTTGGCTTGAAAGGTTGAACTATAGAGATAAATAAAACTGCTATAAATCCCGTAAGCACCAACACCAATAATATTTCCATTAAGGTAAAACCGTTTTTTGAGTTTTTCATAAAGTTACCCTCTCAAGCAAAAAATTGTTAACATATTCATCGTAAGTCTCAATATTAATAATAGCATTGTCAATGCAAAGGGCATTTTTGTCAACGCTTAACATTGTTTTATTCTCTTGAACTGCATATACAGGTATGTTCCTATGGATTGAATCGAGGACAATAGAGTTACCCAATGCAGAAGAAGGCATAACAACAGAATGCACATTATTAACAGTAATATAGTTATTATCAAAAGATGGAATCAATAGCGGCGCTTTATCAAGAGCAACAAGAAGACAAGGTAGAAATGTAGGTGTAATATACTCTGCTGCAGCTCTTTTATCAACAATACTTTTATCAATTTCAATATTTTCAAAAGCAGGAGAATGTACAACAGGAACCATAAGCTCTCTGCTCAAATAATGAGAGATAATCGCCTCAACCCCACCAATAATATCAGGAGAATCTCCATTTTTATAACCGTCTTCTAGAGGTTCTTCAAAGTGACAAACAACAGCAAGAACATCAGCTCCTCTTGAAAGCATCTTTTTAGAAGCCTTAAGTAATGTTTCATTATTCATTACGGCACCTGAAGAGATACCTTCTTCAGTCATAAAAAACTCGACTCCACAAGGCTCTTCAGTAACTTCATATCCTACAACATCAATACCGTAAACTGTTTTTACTGCATTCATTGTATTTATATGAACATTTCTGATACCTTCTGATATTGCTTTGTCAAAAATAACACCTATTATATTGTTTTGAGAAGGCTTTAATGAAATGTTGCCTTTAAAAAACTCATTAATAACAAAACCTTCTGTATAAAGCATATTGTCTTTAATTCCAGAAAAGCAGGCAGCGTTAACGACATTTGGATTGACGATTACGGGTATTTTTTCTGCAATTTGCTGAGCAACACGACTTGCATCACCTGCAAAACCTCCAATACTTGCGCCTATTCCCGTTGGAACAATACATACAGAAACGCCGTTATCTAAGCAATACCTGTTATACCTCAAAACTGTCACCCGGATTCATCACTATTAATTCCTGATTTTGCGCCTCAAGTAAAGGTCTCATATTCTCAATATTTATTTTTTGACCCTCAAATGTATTATAATGCATAGGAATAACTATATTAGACTGCAAAAATCTTGCAGCAATTGTAGCTTCTTTTAGCCCCATCGTAAAGTGCCCGTCAACAGGTAGCATTGCGTATTCTGGAGCGTACAACTCCCCGATTAGTTTCATTTCGTTGCTTAAAGATGTGTCTCCGGCATGATAAATTTTTATACCTTCAAAATCAAGCAAAATCGAAGCAGGCATCCCAGCATAAGCACCGTCTGGAGTAGAACTTGAATGGAAAGCAGGCAGAAATCTTACTTTTCCGAATGGAAGCAAAGTAGTGCCGCCGATACCAACAGGAATAACTTTTGCACCTTTTGTTGAACAATAATTAGCAAGTTCAAAAACAGCAATTATCGTTGCACCAGTTTGTTTTGCAATAGGTATAGCATCCCCCAAATGGTCTCCATGCCCGTGGGTAAGGAGGATATGGGTGATTTTTTTGTTGGTTATATCAAACTTTGCAACAGGATTGTGATGAATGAAAGGATCTATCAAAATCCCGAAATCCGCATTTCTAATATAAAAAGCGCTATGTCCGATATATTCAATTATCATTAACGAAGTCTCCTTTTAGTCCATTATAGCAAACTTTAGAAAAAAGTATTATAAGACTATGTTTTTAAATTGCTGAAAGTGAATTTTAAAAAACTATTTAAGTGCGTCCTGCCTAAGATTATATAAAACAGGATGCAAAGGACCGTAATCTACGCTGTCAAAAATTTCGTCTTTTAAGACCTCCAAAAGCTTAGGGTAATCTTTGTGGGTAGGTTCATGTACTGCTAATACCTCATATGGTATATTCTTTGCGTGACCTTGGGTTCTATATTCCCAGAAATATGCTTTTGCGCCTAATTTTTTAGCTTGCTCTAAAAATGCAGGCATTTCCTGATAGTTAAAGGCTGTTACTACAAAGCACAAATCTAAATCATCAATCTTGCCTTTTCGATGCAAATCAGCAAGAAAAGATATATTTGTCATAAGTTTATCAAAATTGCCGTCTACAACTATCTTTTCATAAGTTTCTTTAGTTGTTGCGTGGATAGATACTATTACTTTGTGTATTTTGTCAAGGATACCAAGCCTGTTTATCATATTTTCAGAAGCAAGTATTCCGTTTGTGTGAAATTCGTATTTTACCTGCGGACAATTTTTATTTATTTCCTTTATCAACTCAACATTATGCCTGCTTGCAAAAGGATCTCCTGCCGCATTCAAAATTACAATTTTTGCATCTTTTAACATCGGCATGAAAATTGTCGGGATTTTAGAGTTTAAATCTTCCAACTCCTCAGGCGTTCTCCTGTATATTTCATCTCTACAAATAATACAGCGTGCATTACACTCAGAATCGTGCATCAATTTAACTGTTTCAGGACCTTTTTCCATAACAGGTTTCATATCAGGAGTTTTCTCAACAAAAACAGAATCAGGATTGTGAAGTGCATAACAAATGTTTTTATCACACATTGAATAATCGCCGTTTAATATCTTTTCTCTGATTTCAACGGCAAGGGGAGAATTCCAAAATTCAGAAAAGCCCTCTTTGTACATATTACCAATGAATAATTGTTTTATGTGCCCAGTGCAACAAAACGCTGCATCTCCTTCACTATTTGTTTCAAGTTCTCTAAATGGCGCAGCACATATTTTTTCCATTTTAATTTCCTAATTTTACCTAATTACCTTGCGAAGTTCTTTTAATTCAGGATACAAAATAACTGAATCTGAATCAAAAATTGATGAATTTAAAATATCTAATAAATTTTTATGCTCCGGATGCTCAGGGCTTAAAACATTGTACTTATTATAATTTCGCCCTAATTCCGTATCATTTTGTCTAAATGCCCAAAACTCAGGAATAGCATTGTGACTATGAGCAAATTCAACAAAATCAATCATCTCGTGGTAGTTGTCAGAAAAAACAACAAATATCATCCTAAATTTTTCAATTTTATTTTCTTCACGCATTTTTGAATACAACTCAAGATTTTTAAGAAGTTTTTCGTAATCTCCTCGGATAACCACTTTTTCATAAGTTTCTTGTGTTCTTGAATGCATAGAAACCGAAATAGTATGGATATTATTGTAAATTCCCAACTCATCTAACAATTTTTTATCCAATAGCGTTCCATTCGTATGAAATAAAAATTTTATATTAGGATATGCTTCAACTGTTTTTTTGATTAAAGTCATTTCCTGTTCACTTGCAAATGGTTCTCCCGAACAGCCGAACCTAACTATTTCTGCATCTTTAAACATTGGTAAAATTGTTTTATTAATTCTTTCCTCAAAGATTTCTTTAGGAATTTTTGTATTTCGAAATTCATCTCTACAAATCCTGCACCTTACATTACAGCTATTATCTGTACTAATACTTATATCCGTAGGATATTTTTGCATGATGGGTTTAAATTCTTCTGGCATTTCATTATTAAGCAGGTTATTTTTCATATTACAGATATCAGAACAATAAGAAAAATCACCATTTGATACTTTTTCTCTTAATTTTATGGCTTTTTCAGAATTCCAAATTTGTTCAAAATCACTTTCGTATATGTTTCCGATTGAATAGTTATTAAGAAAAGACGGACAACAATTATAAACATCCCCATTTTCATATATCTCAACTCTATCAAACGGTTGCGGGCAAAAACCCATATTTTAACCTCTTTATCAATAACAACAACAATTATAGCACATATTAAAAATAAAAGTTTTTTGTAAAATAAGGACAAATAATTTCAGAAAAAAGCATTCTAATACTTGACGTTCAAAAATGTTGTTGATAAACTTTATATGTAGTCGACGGGATGTAGCGCAGCTTGGTAGCGCACCTCGCTTGGGACGAGGGGGTCGCACGTTCGAATCGTGTCATCCCGACCACTTAAAAAGAGACTAGTTTATAGTCTCTTTTTTTATTGCTAAAAATCTCAAATTACTGCATATTCTAATGGTTATTATTTACATTTAAACTTTGATAAATTGGCTGAAACCAATTAAGATTGACACTTTTATCAATTTAAAAACAAATTATCTACAATGTTTAGTTCATAAATATTATTTATGCAAGCAATTTCGAAAAAATTAACTATACACCAACCCGAATATGAATGTTTTGTTGCAATTTGTATATAAAATATGAATTTTGAGAAATCTCAATGTTTAAATATTTTTTATATATTTATGATATACCAATTTGAGGATTTTTAATTGTCTATACGCGATTTCACAAATCTGAATATTAATACTAAAAAATCATCTAGTTCATCAACAAATCATATTACTACACTTGGCCGTAATATGAAATTTAAAGATTTTCCAAACAGTATTTTTACTCACGGTGGAAATAATAATAGTAGATATAATGCTAACATTATTGCCTCAAAATTGGAAAGAATATTTGATTACAATGATACTGACGAAAATGATAAATTTACACAAGAAAAAATTAAAGACAATACTGAAAGTCCCAAAATGCCTGAAACAGTGGAAGAATGGGCTGAGTATGGTTGCAAAACGCCTGCCATGATCCAAGCTTTTAGTAATATGGAACCAAAATTCCAAGAAGATGTCATTGATTTAATGAATTATATGAAAGAACAAGGCTGGACAGTCCGTGTGGAAAAAGCTAAAACGGGGGGCACCGATAAAGGAAAATTGGGAGGCAGCAACCATGGAATAGGTGTAGCCATTGACATACACTTTATCGATAAAAACGGCAAGAGGAATCTAGCCGGATACAATAAAGCAGGTGAGTATTGGACCTCAAAAGGCGAAGAGTATCGCTGGCTAGGTGCAGATGATAGAGACGGTGCTCCTTATGAAGAGTGGCACTTTGATATTCACAAAGACAGCTATTATCAATATTTAGAAGACTAAGAGAAATTCACTGTATTTTTTATTTGGAGTAAGATATTTTTGCTGTCAGGACTGACTCCACGACCATTTAAAAAGAGGCCTTTTTAAATGAAAATAAACCATCAGTAGGGCTTTTCCAAAAGGTGTTAAATTTCTTTATATATTGAAAAGCAGTAATTAAATCCATAATTACTGCTTTCGAATTTATATATTTCTTTGATTATAATTTAGTTGAATCTTTACCTAGAGCATATCTAAACCCAAATGATAGAGATACACCTGTTCTACCGCCGTTTCTCACCATTGATTGTGCAAATCCTGTTAGCCTATCTCCAATTCGTTTTTGAACCCCTATGCCATATTGAACATATGGTTTAACACTAATTTCTGGTAAACTTACATCGTTTGCGTAGTACTTCGCTTTATCCATAATGTTCCATAACATTTCAACCCCAAAATATGGTTGCCATCCGGATTTTGTATTTGCAATAAACTTCACTCCCGGAGCAATTTGAATAGCGTTTATTGGGTCAGAAGATATTTTTACTCCGGCTGCATTTGTATAATCAAATGTGTTTACAAAAGTGTATGACATCATATAACTAGGTTGTACTATAAATTTACCTTCGTTAAATTCAAAGTTATAGCCTGTCTTAGCAGCTAAACCTGAAGACAACATATTGAAGTTATCTCTACCATACATTGTTGAAGCCTCACCGGTTGATGCTCCTACATTAAGAGTTAAACCTGTAAATGAATTTCCTTTGTAGAAGGTTGCACCTGCTCCTAATTGACCACCGTTTTGATAAATTCTATTGCCTGCATATGATTGAGTAGAGCCGTTATATCCTGCATAACCAGAATAGACAGCCTCCCATCCTCGTTTTAATTCAATATATTTGCTGTCTCCACCGAAGAGTGAGCCATAACTTGTGTTATTTACTTTTGGTCCATTGCTAAAGTTTACTTTTTCAATGCTTGCATATGGTTGGAACCAAGCTCCTGCATATTTTTCTTCATAGACTAAACCTTGCAATTTTGTTTTGTCAGCTCCCCCTTCTAAAAGGGCATATTTATTTGCGTTTTTTATTGCCATTCTTTGCGCTCTTGGCATAAGCATTGTGTAATCCATATTTTGGAATGCTTGGCTATATGAGTTTACTTGATTTACAAAAGCACCTGATTGCGCGGCAACCGGAGTTGCCACTACAGCAGGGTTAAAATTAGAGTTTCCTCCGCCACTAGGACCTCCTGCGAAATTAAGATTTCCTGCTCCATCATAAGTGATATCATATTGATAAATCGGAGTGTAGGCTTTTGTTGCGTCTAATCTAACCGAAACGTTATCTGCTATTGAACTGTCAATCAGCTGAGTTTTTGTTGACTCGGTTTTTGCATCACTCAACAAGTTAATTGAACTAACTATTAATTTTTTATCGGTAATAGTAGATGCTGTTTTAGCAGTAATTTTATCAGAAACAGCGTTGGCTAAATCAGCATCTATCGCTATAGATGTATTATTTTTAACTTCGATGCTATTTAAATTCATCACGCCGGCATTATTATTGACCAAATTAAGGAGCCCACCGTTTAAAGATAAATCACTGCCGTTTAAATTTGAGTCATTGTTTAATGTTAGAATGCCGTTATAGAGATTTACTTTTGGATTTACAGCTGCGGTTGCTCCAGAAATAGCACCGTTTAATATAACTTCTCCTACAGTAGGAGCATTTGTCACTCCGTCATATTGTAGAATACCTGTAGGGTTAATATTGATTGCATTACCCGAATCCGTTGTTTTTATCCCACCACCTATGTATATTATATTTCCGTGCGAAGAATTTAAGTTTAATGTTGAACCGACCTCTAAATAGATATCGTTTGGAGTGCTGCTTGCCCCTGCTGTGTTACCCAAGAAAATAGTGTTATCGTTACTTGCTATGATATTTAGTGTTCCGCCAGCATTATAGATAGCACCACCATAATTTGTTGCAGAGTTGTTTAAGAATTTAGAGTTTTGAAGCGTTAATTCGATTTGGTTACAAATAGCACCACCCGAGTTTGTTGCCGAATTGTTTTTGAAAACAGAATTATTAACCTTCATAGAAGTTCCATCACTATGAAGTGCACCTCCATATAGGGCCTTGTTTCCGTCAGCAAGCAAATCACCTCCGAAGGTTGAATCCTCGATAGACACTCTAGAACCGGTTCCAGTAGCTATAGCACCGCCCAAGTTGGTAGTTGCCGTATTGCTCTTAAATGTTGAATTTAGAACCGTTAAAGCTCCAACTTCGTTAAAGATAGCACCACCACATGCGTTCGACGCATTTGCTTTATTTCCCGTAAATGTTGAGTCTACAATGGTAAGCGCTGCTGTACCTTTATAAGAACCATTATTATAAATAGCGCCGCCATTACCTGTAGTAGCTTCATTTTGGTCAAATAGTGAATTATAAATAGATGCAGTAGTTCCGGCAGTATACTTCACATAATTAACAATAGCACCGCCCACTCCTGCGGAGTTGGTTATAAAGTTTGAGTTATAAACGGTTAATAACCCACCCTCACCGTTGCCGATTGCACCGCCTGATACTGTCGCAATATTGGATGTGAATGTTGAACCATAAATCTTAGCAGTACCTGAGTTAGCATTACAAATAGCACCACCTCTGCTATTTGTAGTATTTAGAGTCGCAGAGTTATCTGTAAATCTTGAATTTGAAACTATTAATGTCCCATAAAAATTGGTAATAGCGCCACCCACAGCTGCATCATTATGATCAAAATCTGAATTATAAACTGTAAAAGTTCCATTCTTTGTAAAAATAGCGCCACCATAAGGAGTTATGTCATCACTGGATTTGTTGTAAGAAAATGTCGTTCCATTTACATAAGCGTTCCCTTTGTTATAGATTGCTCCACCTTCTGCAATAGTATTAATATTATTTGAAAGTAGTGAGTCATATATATTTAAAGTACCTTCAGAATATATAGCTCCAGGATCAAACGATGTATAAGAATTTTTAATCACCGCATCAACTATATTCAGTATAGCGCCAGAATTGACAGAGAATAAATGGTAGTTATCTCCATCAACTGTGTCGTCTCCACCTGAAATAGCAAGCCCGTTTTTACCCGTACCAAAAACAGTTAAAGTTCCGCTTGCTAAAGGTGTTGATACTATATTTTTACTAGATGTTGAAACATAATCATCACCTACAAGTGAAAATGAACGGTTACCTGTATCTGCCAACGCAGCTTTTAATCCATCTGCAGATGCTGTTTGAGTATAATCAAAACTGCCTGCTGCCGCTCCACTAAAATCGTATTTATAACCATTAGTGTAACCAATAGAAGAAAACCCCGTCATATTTTGTGTTGTATCAGTGGTGATTATTATATTCTCACTGGATGCGTAAGAGTAAGCAAAAATACGGAATAAAAATTTTGGTGTTCCAGAGACAGTCCATGCTGAATTTATCACGCTCGATGAATTGTCAGATAAGTTTGCATCCAGCCAAATAGATGGGGTGTCGTTTATTATAAAATTATCTGCTTCTACAGTAATGCCCTGGCGATTTGCTAAGTTCAAAATTGAAGTACCTGATAGTGTTAAATCTCCTATCGAATTACCAGGACTACCTATTGAACCTGATGTCCCAACTTGAAACATTCCTCCATTCAGGGTTAAATTTCCATTCCCCGACAAAGCACTGTTTAAAATAACTCTTCCTGTTGTTGGTGCATTATCACTTGCTGTTTCAGTATTAAATAAATCTAATGTGTAAGGTGAGTTTACATTAATCGAACCAGATGAAGTAACTCCGCCGCCGAAAGTAATATCACCTACTCCAGAGTTTAAATACAAAATACCTTCATTATAAATATCATTTCCTTCGGTTGCTGAGTTGTTGCTAAAGGTTATACCTGAAGTATTGGCAACTAAATATGTGTTTCCTGAAGAATTGATTGCACCGCCGTTACCAGAAGATAAGTTTGTGTTGTTGTCAAAGAGAACTTTCCTATTATTTGCAACAACATATAGGTTTCCATCAGAATTACAAATTGCACTACCAGTATTGTTTGTAAAGTTGGAATCGTAGATTTTTGTTTCATTTTGGCTAAATATTGCACCACCTTCATCTGCATTGTTAGCGTCAAATATCGAGTTAGAAATTCTTAGATCATCAGACTCTGAGAAAATTGCACCGCCCATACTACTTGCAGAATTGTTTTTAAATGTGGAATTTTTTATTGACAATGCTGTATCATTTTCTGCATATATAGCACCACCAAGTTCGGCTGTATTTGCGTCAGAAACAGAATTAGAGCCGAATGTCGAATTTAAAACATCAACAGCAGGAGTATTTTCCTGGTCTACATATATAGCGCCGCCTTTTTGGTCCGCAGAATTTTTAACAAAGCTAGAGTCTGATATTTGAGAATCGTTAGCTACATAAATTGCACCGGCATAACTGCTGCCAACTTCAGTAGCAGAGTTTGAAGTAAATGTAGAATTATCGACTACTAGTGAACCTCCAATCGAATAAATCGCGCCACCTTGTTGCATTGCTTGATTAGAAGTGAATGTCGAGTCTTTTATGTCTAGAGAGGATCCACCACTAAATATAGCACCACCAGCTCCTTCAGATATATTGTTAGAAAAAGAAGAATTATAAATTTTGGCATCAGAGAAATAGTTCATAATAGCGCCACCAAATGTATTTTCATCATCAATATAAATAGTATTTAAATTATTACTAAAAGCAGAATCCCTTACAACTAAATACCCCTGATTAAATATTGCACCACCCATGTGAGCATCAGGCATCATTGTTTGAGCGGTATCTTTAAAGTTTTTTAATGTGAGATTGTTTATTAAAAGAGAACTATCCTCTCCTATTACCATCCCTTTATATTGACTGCCATCTATCGAATGTCCATTACCTTTAATATCTATGTTGTACCCAGCTATAGAGGAAGTATCAGTTGACATACTAAAATTAGAATTAATATTTAGCTGTTTGTTGGGATATGTTGTATCTTGTAACACCGTATTGTAAAAAACACCCGTTGAAACGGATGAGTTTGCTGGAGGTGACATACCCGCACTTGAAGGTAAATTAATCACCAATGAACCCAAAACACCAATCGCAAAAGTTTGCAAAATCTTTTTCATAACCACTTATTGTCTCCCAAATAAAACCGCTATTATCATTGTGTCCATTATACTATAAAACCGTTAAAAAGCTACAAAACATATACGTATTGACTTACAATGAGTCATACCTGATAATCAGCCAATTTAATACCTAAAGAACCTAATCAAGCTCCCAGAAGTTAAAGTTTAAAGCTATTCCAGACAAAAAATTTAAATTATTAACCATATTTTACAATTTATGATATTTTTAACATTTTATTTTTTTGAGGTGTTTTGCTTGATATATGGCAATACAATTAATCAATCCATATAACCACTTTAGCAGTATAAATACTCAAAAGCCTAAAAGTTCACCTTTAAAACTCAAGACATTAGCTTTTGATACTGTCTCATTTGGTGCAGTTAAAAAAAATGAGCTCGAAGGTTTTGATTTGTATTGTGCAAATATGTTTAAAGCCCCTTTAGAAAAATTCAAATCTCCTAATGAGATGAAAGAATGGGCTTCTACTGAACTTGGAAAGTTATTTAATCAAAACTTTTTGGGCCGAGATAAAAAAACTTTATATAACAGAGAAGAAATTTTGCACGGCTGGAAGAAAGCCTTGTCAACAGGTAAATACAATCAAAACCCTTCATTATCTTTAATTATCTATTCGTCAATTACTAAAGATTTAAAAGCAAAATCTGACAACCTACCTTACATATTTAACTCCGACGTTCTTGATATAACGGTAGAAGAGTTTGGAAATAAAATAAAAAACGAACCAAAATTATTATTTGATTTTGCCAAAGTATATAACGATAACCTGCGTAAATATTACAATTTGCCAAAACAAGGATGGACCAAATTTCCTTCATTAGAACACGATAGTGATAATTTCATATTCAATTTAGACAAATTGAAAGTATTTAGTGCTAGAACCTGGTGTACTAAAAATGAAAAAACTGAAAAATACCTAATGGGAGGCGATATATATATTTATACCGATAAATACAAACCTCAAATTTGCATAAGGATGGAAGGCGATTCTGTAGCTGAAATACAGGGAAGAAAAAATGATTCAAAAATTCCACCTAAATACATTCCTCAAGTTGAAGACATAATAAAAAGAGAAAATATCAAAGGTGGAGATTCTCACATAAATAAAGCAAAAGCAGTGTTTTTAGAACAACAACAATACAAAAAAGACATTCAGCATTTGATTGAATCAAAAGATTATAACTCGATTTTGAATTATTTCGGCATCAAAACAACTCAGTTATCAAGTGGCGGAATAGAGATTTCAGAATATCATCAACCATCTAAAACCGTTAGTTTTAGCGATCTAGAAATTGATGAAAAGGAAATGATGAGTAATGTAGAAAAAATTTCCGGCAAGGCAATTTTTACTAATTCATCATTAGAAACACTTGAAAATATTACCGAAATTGGCGGGCTTGCTAATTTTAGTGGAATTAGTAGTCTTGGCAAATTGAAGTCTATAAAAGGCGGAGCAGTATTTTCTAATTCAAAAATCACAAGTCTTGAGGGGTTAAAATATATTGGAGGAACAGCTGATTTTTCAAATTCGAATGTAATTGATTTATCAGAGTTGGAAATCATTGGTGGTGATGCATTCTTTGAACATTCGAAAATAGAAAATTTTGGAAATTTAAAAGAAATTAAAGGAAATGCATTTGTTAGAAATTCAATAAAACTTCCTAAAAATATTCGTATTGGCGGAGAAATCAAATAAAACAGTGTTTTTGAACCAAAAACTTACTTGACTTTGTCTGTATAAAATAATATTTTAAAATAAGGTAAATTGTGGAGTAAGAATATGGGATTTTTGGAATTCTGTGATGCTATGCATAAAGAATCAGACGAGCTGGCTAAAAGAAAATCAGTAGCAGGCTTTTATAATTTTATTTGCTTCATATTGGCTATGATTACTGTGCCTGTTGTTATTCATTTATTGGCATCTCCATTTTTTCCTGCGGTAAAATCTCTTACAGAACAAATTCCTCCATTATGGATTTCACTAAATATTTTGTATTACATAATCTTATTTTTCGTAGGTTTTATAACTTATTATTTTATTTATCCTATATATTATTTTATATTATATAGAATAATTGCTCCAGTATTAGCTATAGGAGTTGTTGTCGCGATTATCGGGGCTATTGTTTGGTTTTTAAAAATGTATTTTACCAACGGTGGCTAAACTATCAAAATTTTTTACAATTAATTGTGTCGAAATGTATAGTTTTGTTTTAATTATTAATATGTTTGTGTTATGATATAGAAAAACAACCTTTAATGTATTTTTATTGCTCTCGTACATTTAAGTATTACAAGAGCATTGATAAGGAAAATTATGATTACATTAGAGGAAAGAACAGAAATCGAACAGGAGAATATAAAGTCTTTTGTTCAGCATTTTGACGGGCTTGATTTATCAAGTGAATTGTCAAAAGCAATTGAAGATATGGGGTTCAAAATACCTTCAGAAATTCAACAAGCAGCCATCCCACAAATCTTTAAAGGTGAAGATATTATTGCAATGGCTCCAACAGGAAGCGGAAAAACAGCAACTTTTGCAATACCTGTTATCGAAAAAATAAACAGAAACTCAAGAAACATTGAAGCGCTTATCCTTTGTCCAACAAGGGAACTAGCTATCCAATGTCACAAAGAATTTGAAAAAATGACAAAATATATGGATTCTATTTCGGTTGTTTCAATTTATGGCGGACAAAATATTGAAAAACAGTTAAATGCTTTGACTAAAAACCCACAAATAGTTGTTGCAACTCCCGGAAGACTTATGGACCATTTAAGACGCAATTCGCTTAATTTGAGTAATGTTAAAACTGTTGTTCTTGATGAAGCAGATGAAATGCTTGATATGGGCTTCAGAGAAGACATTTACACAATTCTTGAAGATGTTTCTACAGATAGACAAACTATTTTATTCTCAGCAACAATGGCAAAAGACATATTAGAATTGACAAAAAAAATCCAAAGATTGCCTAATATTATTGATGTTACAGACAATCTTTCATCAATTCCTGACATTGCCCAAACCTACTTTGAAG
>JAEZIX010000009.1 GCA_023415935.1 Cyanobacteria bacterium OH_CDB_20
TCTTGCCAGTTGATTTCTTCTTATTGACGTATCTGTTCAGGTTCGTATCATATAAACACCTTGCATTGGCAAAGTTAATTTCTAAAAGCCTATTATTTTCATAGCCAAATTGCTCGGTTAAAACCAATTCTTCTAGTAATTTTGTAGGACTATGAAGTACACTTGAGTGCTGCTTGATTTCTGTAGTTTCATAACCGTTATTCTCAAGCTTTTGTGCGGTACTGAGGCAATTGTAACGATCAAAGCCTATTCCAACTATCCTGACTCCATACTTATTTTCTAAACTCAAAATAAAGCTTTCTATAAAGCCATAATCTACTACATTTTCACCACAACTAAAGCAATTACCATTTCTTATCATGGCCCTATAATCCACTTTTTCAATTCTAGTCTTTTCATCTATTCGATCAGTAGGGATAAATGCCCATACATTAGCGTAAACTTTTCCCTCTTCCTCAGTAACCATTGCTACTGAACAGTTATCCGTAGTCATTGCAAGGTCAATGCCCAAATAAACATTTCTACCACCCCAATCAAATGGCTCCTGTAGTCTACATTTCCTCAATTCTTCTGTTGGAATATAAATCTCCCCAACATTACCGTCTAACCATATATTTAAATGCTTACACTTGAAGGAGGTTAACTTTGCTCCTCCCATTTCAAGTGCTTTTTTATATTCACTTTCTAGGTACTCCCTGCCATCTTCTAAGGTGCTCTGTAAAGGATTAGCTTTCATGAAATTCTCTACTACCATTTCATCTTTTTCATCCAAGCTATAGAGCATGGCAAAGAGCTTTTCATCGTCAACCACACCATCAATAACCTTCTTGCTGTAATCAGTCCACTCTAGAAACGGATTCTGTGTATTGGGGTAACTAGTAGAAATTAATATTAAAAGCCTATTTTGTACAGATAACATACCTGAGGTCATAGATTCGATTAGTCCACCATCCTTTGCAGCTCCTACCTCATCTATACAAGCTGCAGACACGCGAAGTCCATCTGTTGTGTTCCAGTCACTTGATAATGCCTTAAGTGTATTCTGATTAAGCTTGCAGGTAATCACATCTCTTTTAATATCAAACTTGTCTCTAATAATTGGACTACTCTCAAGAAGCTTCTTAGTTTCGCTATATACAATCTTCGCCTGATCTCTTGTATTAGCACAAAGATAGAACTCCGAATACTTTGGTTCTAGTATCATAAGAATAATCATGATAAGTGCACTGTTTACACTTTTTTAATTTTTCCGACTAATCCACAATAGACAAATTTCATACCTTCGCTTTTCAGGCTTATCTTTCCGTTTCCAACAGAATATATTGAGTATAAAAAAATACTGATAACCTACACAAGCCTCATATAAAGATTGACCTGATACAGCACCAGTAGCAAAGTTAATTAACTTCATGATATTGACGATTTTATCTGCCACATCATAATCAAAATAATAAAGAAGCTCCTCTTGATGGTCTATTTCATAAAGGAACTTCTTGCATATGGCTTTGATATATTTATTTGTTGGGAACCTGCCATCTAGTACATCTACTGCATACTGATAGGCTCTTGATTCTTTGAAGCTGTTATAATCTATTATCCACCACCTCCCTGAATGATTCTAAGTAATGGATCTTGTTTCTCTTTTTCCACACCAACATTAATATTAGCGAGTTTAGCTCTCGACTGAGGGCTTAGGCTTAGCTCGTTGCAGAGTCTAAAAAACTCCTTCATGTAGTTAGATTTCATTTTTACATAAGCACTCGGCTTACCTTCTTCATCTAAAAGACCATTCATATTAAGCTGTCTTTCACATTCATTGATGCGATCTATCGTTAATGCTGCATGAGTCACTACATGAACATCTATATTACCTAAGATGCCTGATGGTGTAAGGTAATCTACTATACCTTTAAATAATCTTTTCTGCTCTTTGGACAAAAAAGAAGGTGGCCTGATCCTATCAGACTCACCTCTGAGCTTTGCTTCATATTCAATTCGTGCATCTATTTCATTTTTACTCATATGTCCTGTTCTAGTTGTAATGCTCTTTGTAGGTCTTGCCATGATGTCACCTTCTTATCGTTTTATCCTTATTATTTGTATGCAGAATTATCGCTGAAAAACATGCTTCCCTTATTTAACTCCTCTGTGCTTTGGCACTTATTTATTAAATAAAATATACTACGAAGTTCTAAAACTAGATAAGGAACGAAATGCGGATTAGTTTCCTTTAAAGTATCTTCAGAAGTGTTTTTTAACTTAATATTCCTTTTTTCATCATTCAACTCACTTTTTCTATAATTTAACCCTTTCACCGGCTTTTCAACTTCTTCATCTTGCTGATATTCTAACTCTACATTAATTATATAATATTCATTACCATTACTGTCTTTCTTTTCTATAAAGCCTTCATTAATCAATCTTTTTAAATGTACATTGTTTAACCAAAAATAACAAAAGTCAAAATCAACAAATTTAAATTGCTCCTCTTTATCTTTTGCTGTAAATTTATGATATTTATCTATAAAATTCTCCATAGCTTCTTGATCAATACACTTGAACATTTGGTCTGAATGATATGAGTCTCTATTATAGTAAAAACTATTTGGATCAGCTCGCATAATAGGCTTATACATCCCACATATTAATACTGCCTTATCATCATTCATCAGTATTTCAAAATCTTCTTTTTTGATCCAAAAACAAGTTTTATTCTTTACTAATATTGCTGATTTTACTTGAACAAAATAGTCTATACTCTTATCACCCTTAAATCTAGCATTTCCTTTATTTGTTACACATATATCATATCCAATATCGGGATTAAGCTTATACGCTTCAACTCCCATCATATAAAATTGACTAATAAAAAAATACTCTACTCCTGTACCAAAATAGAATTGGCGATAGTTTTCATCTACTATATACATATAATCCCTCTCCTTAATATGGCATCTAATTGAAATTTTTTCATTTTAGGCATTTTGTATCTCTTGTTGGGGGCACGTGGCGTAGAGTATAAGTTTGTATTTTAGTTTAAATAGTAGGGGGATACTTATGACATATATATAATAGATAAAATGCTAATATTCAAAGTTTTCAGTTCTATCAAAACATCTATTTACATACGTTTCTACTTCATTTGGTATTTTACATAATGAATGTTTCAGTGCCCCCTCAATGTCCATAAGTATGAACTCTAGTTGCTCTTCATTAACTTTAATTTTTCTTTTATTACAGTTTATCTTTATATATTCCATAATCTGTTCTGCAATTATGTCTTCCTCTTCCTTAGTCATATTCTCATCTATCATAGCTATATGATCTACAACTTTTGCAGTAATTACTATACCTTTAAAAGAAAAATCTTTTGTAGAAATTTCAATTTCACCACTATGAATCTGAGCAAAAAACTCATTGGAAAGAGTAAAAAACAATTTTATGCCTTCTATAGGATCATTTACTTCACTTGTAATATAATAAACATAATCTAAATTAACCAAATCAATACTTGTAGTAAAGTATGCTCTTCTCGCAACCCAAGGAGTGAATTTTTCTAAGAAAGTCTTATCTAAATAATCCATTCCCTCAATACGCTTATTCAACATAAATCCTTCAATAAAACTTCTCAAACAAACCATATCCATCTTGCCTATAAACATTCCTGGTCTAACGCTAATATACTTGAGCATCTCTTCTATATTCATTATCCACCTACTCTACAAAATTTACATCACCAATCCACCTCACTACTATCACCAATCTGCAAGTTACATATTCTACAAAGTATGGCTATATTATTCAATTAGGTATGCTTCAGCTAATAGATAAATTGGAATTTATTGAACTTCGTATTATGCTCATATCATGAAGTCTATAAATCGATGTTTATCGCTTGATACTTCTGCTCGACATACTGAAAGTTATCTATACTATTTTGGACATTTTGTACTCCAATAATATATCAAATTTATTTACTACACCACTTTATCTCTAGTGACAAAACCACTAATTCTTGAGCTTATTGTTTAGCTGGATTTGGGCACGTAATAATCCACGTATAACCATAACGATCTTTTGTAATAGAACCGCACCCTGCATCATCCGGTTCTGGATGTGGCTGTAAGGGTGAGAGAATGGTTCCACCTTCCGCCAATACAGTGATGGTATGTAACGCTTCCTCCTTTGAGTTCATATGAATCATAAGTTTTATATCAGTATTTATTTCTGCACCATCAAAAGAATCAGCTGCTGCCATGTGCGTATTGCCGAGTAAAAACTCCACATGCATTACTTTTCCGATTTGGTCTGATGTCATATTAAACGTATTTTCTGACCAACGAGATATATATAAAATCTCACCACCAAAAGCCTCAATATAAGTATTGAGTGCCTCCTCACAGTTCCCCTTAAATGCCAAGTAGGGGATAATTTCAATCTTCTGCTTTTCCATTTTCCTACTCCTTCCCTTTCCTAATAAATTCTATTTTACCTTTCTAGCTGTTTATAAATAATCTTCACGATAAATTCTAATTTACCAATCTCTCTCACTACTATCACCAATCTGCAAATTTCACCCCCTACAAAGTACAGCCACATTATTCAACTAAACAAGTATAGACTAATAGATAAACTGGAATTTGTCAGTTTGTAGAACTATGTTTTATTCTACTATCATTTCTGCTTGAATGGTAATTCTGTGGGATTTAATACCTCATACCATTCTTCACCATAAACGATATATTGTAGCCCTTTGCCGGCATCTGCATATGTGAAAGTCAATTCACCATTGTTGACATCAAAATGATATGAGTTCCCACCTGCCACTGTTTCATAGGGCGTTTTGCCTTCATCAAAAGTCCTGTGTTCCAAAGAAAGTTGAGAAATCCAAGTCGCAAATATATCGAAATCCTCTACCTCAAAATCCCCTGCATTTATCACACTTCCGTCGTAGTAACCACTTATATTCACTTCTTTGATTTCGCTTGGCATAGCAACAATCTGTTCATTCTCAATGTCGGCAGTTGAACCGCCACACCCTACCAATGTCAGCGATAAAATCAATGTTATCAATTTCTTCATATCAAGCACCTCCAAATTCTGACTTACCAATCCACCACACTACTATCTCCAATCTGCAAATTATACAAGGTACAAACATATCATTTTATCCCTCACTTAGGGCATCATTCTGTTTTAAACTATCGAACCTTTTATTAGGTATGGAGTACGTAAAAATTCCACTTTGCAAATTACCTGCTGTATCATGTACTTTATATCCTATTTCAAGATTACTTTCATCTATCACCTTATTTAAGAAAAATTCAACCACACCATTTTCGTTCACATCGTAATTAATTTTATTTACATTGTTAAAAGCTACTCTAATATCCTCGAAATTGAACGGCTCAAAGAAGACTAATTCCCCTAATTTAGCATCTAATAACAGAAAATTAGTCCATTTTCTTCCACTATATCGAATTGCTACTAACGATTGTTGATATTCCCAATGCATATCATTGTAATAACCAACTACAGTTGTAATATTATTTACTATTTCTCCATTTACAACTGTTGAAATTTTGTCTATAACATACTTATCATTATTTAGAGAAGTTGTAACATTTATTACTGTTAGTTCATCATTTGATATGAGAGTAAAAACAGGGTGTTCTTCAACAGTTTCAGTATAATTTGGTGTTGATTCAATAAGTACTTGTTGATTCTTCTTAGTTTCAGTATCTCTGCTTGCAGTACATCCAGTACAAATTAGTAATAAGAAAATATAAATTGTCATTGAAAATTTAGCTCTCATAAAATCCCTTGCTCCTCATCAACATTCTAAATATCATTCAATACTCTAT
>JAEZIX010000020.1 GCA_023415935.1 Cyanobacteria bacterium OH_CDB_20
AATCAGCGAGAGAGCATCCTGTTTCTCCGATATGAAGACAGTCTTTAAATTTACAATTCTTTTCTTGGTTTAAAAACTCTTGAAATAAGTTCTGAACATCTTGAGGCATTAAAAAATCAAATCTGACCTGAGAAAAACCCGGGGTGTCGACAACTGCAACATTATCTTCTATTTGTATAATTTCGCAATGCCTAGTAGTATGAACCCCTTTTTTAGTCTTTTCACTTACATCTTTTGTCCTAATCTTTTCAAGATTAGCAAGAAGTTTGATAATCGAAGATTTACCAACACCTGATGCTCCGCAAAAAATTGTAATATTATCCTTTAAAAGAGGCAACAAGCAATCAACTCCCTCTTTTGAAAGTGCAGACGTAAAAATTGTTTCATAAGAAAGACTAGAATATGCATCTCTTATAACTAAAGCAAGTTCATCGTCATCATTCAAATCTTCTTTATTGAAACAAAGAATAGGTTTAATTTTGTGAAACTCACAAAGCGTAATATACCTGTCTAACTGTTCAAAATCCAAATCAGGCTCTTTTAAAGATGACACTATTATTGCTTGCGAAACATTTGCCACACTGGGGCGAGAGATAAAATTTGACCTTGGAAGCAAAGAAGCTATAAATGCTTGTTTTGAGTTCTCATTATATTGTTCAAGTTCAACAAAATCACCTACAAGAATTTTAAGTTTTTGCTTTTTTAAAATTTCTCTTAATTTACACTCAACTATTCCATACTCAGTATGAACATAATAAAAATCAGAATGTATCTTGTAAACTTGTCCTCTCATAGATTTTATTTTATAACAGCCTGATTTAATTCGCAAACTAATCCTTTGCTTATGATTACTTTTATAATATACTGGGTGTGTAAAATAAGAAGTGTAAAACTAAGAAAAGAAAGAAAGAAGAAATTCAAATGATGAACGAAGTAAAGAAAAAAGAACTTATCATAGGTGGTAAGAACGTCATCGTTGAAACAGGAAAGTATGCAAACTCTGCAACTTCATCTGTTACAATCAGATGCGGTGATACAATGTTATTTGTACACGCTACAGTTAGTAAAGAACCAAGAGTAGGGATAGACTTTTTCCCTCTATTAATAGATTATGAAGAAAGAATGTCATCAATAGGAAGAATTCCCGGCGGTTATAACCGTTCTGAAGGAAGATCTTCAGAAAAAGCAATCTTAATTGATAGATTGATTGATAGACCTATTAGACCTTTATTCCCTAAAGGTTACAGAAATGATATTCAAATCGTAGCTCAACTATTCAGCTACGACCAAGAAAACCAACCTGATACATTAGCAATGTTAGGCGCTTCATTTGCGCTTATGATTTCTGGCGCTCCTTTTGAAGGACCAATTGGTGCAGTAAGAGTTTCTCGTGATGAAAACGGCAATTTAATTGCAAATCCTACACACCAACAAGCAAAACAATCTGACTTAGATATTGTTGTTTCAGGGACTAAAGACTCTGTAATAATGGTTGAAGCTGGATGTAAATTTGTAACAGAAGATGAGATTATGACTGCTGTTGAATTTGCTCAAGTTGAAATCAAAAAACAATGCGAAGCTCAAGAAGAATTTGCAAAAGAATGCGGCATTACTAAAGCTGAATTTGTAAATCCATATGATACTTCAGAACTTAAAAAAATCATTAAAGAAACAGCTAATGATCTCATTTTTGATGCTTATCACAATTTTGACAGAGAATACAGAAAAGCAAAACTTGATGAAGCTAAATCTCTAGTTAAAGAAAAAATCGAAGCTTTACCTGAAGACCATGCGATAAAAACAATGATTGCAGAAACAGGAATTGACTTTGTTTCAGAAGAATTCAAAGCAGCTGAAAAGAAAGTTATGAGAGATATGATTACAGACGAAGGTATTCGTGCTGATGGCAGAAAACCTGCAGAAGTAAGACCTATCTGGTGTGAAGTTGGTGTTATTCCTAGAGCACACGGTTCTGCTGTATTTACAAGAGGACAAACTCAAGCACTTTCAGTAGCAACTCTAGCTGGTCCTGGTATGAAACAAGAACTTGACGGTGTTGACCCTGAAACAGAAAAAACATATATGCACAAATACTTATTCCCAGGTTTCTCAGTTGGTGAAGTAAAACCAATGAGAGGTCCAGGAAGACGTGAAGTAGGCCACGGGAATCTAGCTGAAAGAGCTAATATTCCAGCTCTTCCTTCTCAAGATGAATTTGGCTATACAATTAGAGTTACATCAGATATTCTTGAATCAAACGGTTCTACATCAATGGCTTCTACTTGCGGTTCTTCAATGGCTCTTATGAATGCAGGCGTACCGGTTAAATCTATGATTGGTGGCGTTGCAATGGGTATGATAAAAGAAGAAGGCAAAGAACCTGTAGTATTAACTGATATTCAAGGTATCGAAGACTTTTTAGGCGATATGGATTTCAAAGTTACCGGAGACGAAAACGGAATAACTGCTCTTCAAATGGATATGAAAGCAAAAGGTATTCCTAATCCAACTCTTAGAAAAGCATTAGAACAAGCAAAAGAAGGAAGATTACATATATTAGCAGAAATGAGAAAAGCAATCTCTGAACCTGCAAAAGAACTTTCTCCTTATGCTCCTAGAATATTCACTATTACAATTCCAACAGAAGATATCGGAGCTGTAATTGGACCTGGCGGTAAAAATATCAGAAATATTATCGACTGTTCTGGTGCTGAAATCGATATTCAAGATTCAGGACTTGTTACTATTACATCTAACGACCAAGAAGGTGCTGATATCGCTATTAAAATGATTAAAAATATGACTTTTAAAGCAGAAGCAGGCATGATCTATAAAGGCAAAGTTGTAAGAATAATTCCTATCGGAGCATTCGTTGAACTTGCACCAGGTAAAGACGGTATGGTTCATATTTCACAAGTTTGCAACGAAAGAATAGAAACAATCGAAGGACACTTAAATATAGGTCAAGAAGTTATCGTAAAAGTAATGAAAATCGATGACAAAGGCAGAGTAAACCTAACTATAAAGGGTGTTTCTGACGAAGAAAAAGCGAAAGCTTAAAACCATTTTACAATCGGCTCTCTGTATAACAAATATAGAGAGCCTTTTTAAAAGGATAATTATGAAGAGTTCTCTTAAGTATAATTGTATATTAGGTGGTGGAGCAGTCCGAGGAATTGCTTATATAGGGGCATTAAGAGCCTTAAATGAGCTAAATATAGAAGTATGTTCTGTAGCTGGATCTTCTGTTGGCGCCATATTTGCTTCTTTTTATGCATTAGGGTTTACCGAAGAAGAGCTGACACACATAATGTTTGATTTCAATTTTAATATGTTTAAAGACATAAGTATTGGGTTCGGACCTGATTTTGCCCTCAGTAAAGGAGGCGTTTTTCTCAATTGGCTCAGAGATCTTATTGGAAAGAAATTTTACGGCAACAATTATGATAAGGAAACTTCTCTTCCTGTAACTTTCAAAGACATCGACAAAGATTTATACATATTTTCAACAGATTTGACGCATTGCTCGCCTTTTATTTTCTCTAGAAAAAACACTCCTGATTTTGAAATCGCAGAAGCAATAAAAATATCAGCAAGCATGCCCGGACTAATGAAACCTACTGAAATAGAAGACAAAATTCTTGTTGATGGAGATATATCAAAAAGTTTTCCGCTATGGAAAACAGAACCTTCATTATGCACAGAAGACGCACGAACACTTGAATTTAGGCTTGAAGGATGTAAAAATTGTAATTCTATAAAAAGTCCAATAGACTACTTAAACAGTGTATACAGCGCAATTACAAACTTTGCGACTATGAATCTTGTTGACCAATATAACGAAAAAGACAAGTTTGACTATATTGTAATAGACACAAAAGACTTACTTTTGGTGGATTTTGCTCTATCTCAAGAAAAACGAAGAGAGCTGGTTGAATTAGGATACGCAACAACTATAGAATATTTCAAATTAACATTACCTAAAAAATGGGGAAAACTTTTAGACTGCTATAAATCGTTAAATAATGAACTTACAAAACTGCTTGCCGAACTAAACAAAAATGACATAAATAACGCACAAAAGGCATTTTTACAAATATTCGAATCAATTTACGAAAAACTTTTGATTATCGATACAAGCTATTATAAACAACTTAAATCAATTAAAAAAACTTTCGATGATACTACTGAAAAAAGCGGATTTTTTGGCTTCCTTAGGTTAAACCCAACTGGCAAAGCGAAAAAAGAACTTATCAACTTACAAAATAATATTCAAAACAAAATCTCTGAAATTGAAAGCTATATTAGCTAAATTTTATCTTTTACAATTGCTACAAAAATAATATTTATATTTGTTAATTTTTTTACACTTTAATAACAAATATATTCATGAGCTATTTTTAAGCTATAATATGATAGTATTTAAAAAAACAGGTGCCTACATGAATATTGAGAATGGATCAGCTTCAGTACTAGATAAAAAACTTGAGAGCGACAAAAACAATTTAGATACTGACAAATTATTTAGAATTATTGAAGGAATAAAAGCTATAATTAAAGAAGATAGCCTTCAAAAACAACCATTATTTTTGAAGATTGACGAGACTTTTCTTCTGCAATTAATTAAAAAAATACTATTAAATTCACAAAAAACATATTTAATTGGCATAACCGGTGAATCTGCATCGGGTAAAACGACTTTTGTAAACAATGTTGCACAAGCATTCCACAATTCATCTTCAGATGATTTATTTACAACAATATCTTGTGATGATTATTATTTTGATACATCAGAAGAACTTAAAGAAGCAGGTGGATATGAGGCTCTATTTTCAAAAGGATTCAGCTTGGATACACCTAACGCAATCAATTTAGAACTTATGAAAGCTCATCTTATAAGTTTAAAAAATAATTGTGGCGTTTATGCACCTGACTATGATTTTGTAACTTGCCAGAGCATACCAAGCAAAATATACAAAAAACCTTCACGCATTATTTTAAACGAAGGCTTATATGTACTCAACCAAAATGTGCTTGATGTGCATGATGTTAAAGTTTATGTATTTACACCATTTAATATTATTAAAGACAGATGGTATAAAAGAGCTCAAGGACGAGGCAAAACAGGAACTGCGGCAGATTTACAATTTGAAGATGTAAATAGAACAGCTCAAGTCTATATTAGACCAACAATGCAAGAAGCCGATATTGTCCTCAACGGAGTTTCGTCTGCTCAGTATATAGAAGAAATAACCTATAAGATTCTGAGTTTTGTAAAATCAGTAGCATAAAAAAAGAGGCAATTGCCTCTTTTTTTTATTTATATTGACCTTTGTATTCGCCTGTCTGATCAAAAAGTTTTATGGCGAGCTTGAAGAAGGCTGCATTGTAAGCTGGTGTACCTTCTGTATAAGCAGATAATTGTTTTTTAATATCAGCTGTTATCCAAGATGGGATAGTATTTATCATGATTCTTAATGCCTCTAATGATTTTTTTGCTTCATCAGTTGTAGCATTTGTTGGGTCGTTAGAAGCTGTTGTTGACCAGTATTTAGTGTCAACTTCTCTTGAATTTAGGGTCATTGAGCTACCCCATTTTGTCTTATTACATTCTGATAAATCAATATTATCATTTAGTTGGTTTCCATCACCAATACCGCCGAAATTAAATTCATAGAATTTTATAGAATTATTTTCAAATGACATAACATCATATGCTTCAAAACCCAACTTTTTAGCAAAAGTTTTTTCATCCATTACTTCATAATAATTATTGGTAAAATCCACCTCTGTATAAAGATTGCCGTTTTCACTTTTAAATAAAAGATCGTCGCTATCATCATTACTTTTTATAGAATCATCCCAATCAAGCAGATCACCAGTAACACCATTACCTTTATTAACGTCACCTTCGATCTTATTTTCAACAGCTTGAAGGAAAACTTCTGTATCAACACCCATTTGGGTTAGAGTGCCTTTGAATGATAAAGAAGGACCATATTGAGAATAAAAATTATTTAATTTAGAATACCTTTTGTACTGAACATCATATTCAGTTCCTAATCCGTATCCGCTTTGACCAGATTGTACGCCACTAGCACCTACTGTCATATCAAGGCTCCTACTTTACACTTACATATTTATAAAAACATTTTGTAGATACAAAATACATAAAATGTATATAATGTTACAAAACTTAATTTTTATAAACTGTACTTGAGAACGACATTATTGTTTTGTTCAGAGATATATAAAATATCATTATTTATATAAAGATAGTATGGCTTACTTATGTTATCCATAAAAATATGAACTTTACCAGCAGGTGTAATTTTTAATATATTATTATTTTCATAATTTGCGACATAAATATTATCAAACTTATCAACAGCAAGACCGATAGGACCGCTTATAGCAGAACCGGTTGCAAAGTTTGAGACTTCTTTATTTTTAGAAATCTTTTTTATTGAATTATCAGCATAACAAGCTACATATACATTTCCTTGAGAATCAAGTGTAATACCTGTTGGAGAAGGGAATGAATCTAATATAACTTTCTTATTTGGGTTAGCAGCATTGATTTTGGCTCTGCTAAGACGTTCTTTTTGAACAGACAAATATTCTTGAGAATCAGAAATTAATTTTTGAACCATTCCATAATCTTGATAAGTTGATGGAATATACTTGGCATATTTTGTTGCTGTTAAATAATTGCCATGTTCAAAACAAATTCTCGCAAGTTCAAATATGGTATCGTAATCTTGTGGATTTATCCTGAGAACTTGGGAATACGCATCTACTGCATTTTCATATTGATTCATTATGTCGTAAATTGTTGCAAGATTGAAGTATGCATCTGCAAAATCAGGTTCAATATCAGTTGCTTTTTTAAAATTCACAACGGCATTTTTATAGTCTTTTTTCTCGAAAAGAACAAGGCCTTTATTGTAATACTGGGCTGCATCAGCCGGAATTTCAGGCTGAAGAGCAAATGCAGGTATAAAAACCCCACCCAAAGTCAACATAAGTATTAAACTAAATATCTTTTTCATAAAACAACTGATTTTTTACTATTCTTATTAAATTGTACTACTTGTTCGAGGTTGTAGGCAACATTTAATAATTTTTCTTCTTGAAGTGCTGGAGCTAACAGCTGAACCCCAATAGGCATATCAGAATCGTCAAATCCACAAGGAAGACTCATTGCTGGAATTCCTGCTAGATTTGCCGTAATTGTTGCTATATCAGTTAAATACATTGCTAATGGATCATCAACTTTTGAACCTATATCAAAAGCAGTATCTGGACAAGTTGGAGATAACAGTACATCAGCTTTTTCAAATGCTTTATCAAAATCATTTTTAATAAGTCTTCTTAATTGCTGAGCCTTTTTGTAATAAGCATCATAGTAACCAGAGCTCAAAGCATATGTTCCAAGCATTATTCTACGCTTAACTTCATCGCCAAAGCCTTCTGCTCTTGTTTTTGTATACATTTCCATTAGATTTTCAGGATTTTTAGCTCTATAACCATATTTTACTCCATCAAATCTTGCAAGATTTGAACTAGCTTCAGCAGTTGCAATAATGTAATAAACACCAATTGAATATTTTATTAACGGGAGTGAAACTTCAATTATTTCTGCACCCAAATCTTTGTATTTTTGAATAACATCTTGCATAGCCTTAGAAACAGCAGGTGAAAGACCTTCACCAAGAAGTTCTTTTACAACGCCGATTTTTAAGCCTTTGATATCATTTTTAAGAGTTTTAGTATAGTCAGGAACAGGAACTTCAAGTGATGTAGAATCGTGCGAATCATGACCTGATATAACATTCAAAAGCAATGCTGCATCTTCAACTGATTTAGTTAATGGACCAATTTGGTCTAAAGAAGAAGCAAATGCAATAAGTCCATATCTTGAAACTCTTCCATATGTTGGCTTTAATCCCACAATACCGCAAAAACTTGCAGGAAGTCTTATACTTCCACCTGTATCTGAACCTAGAGCCATTGTAGCCTCATTAGCAGCAACTGCAGCAGTCGAACCACCCGAACTACCCCCCGGCACTTTGTTTAGGTTCCAAGGGTTTCTAACTATCTTAAAAGCAGAATTTTCGTTACTTGAACCCATAGCAAATTCATCAAGATTTGCTTTACCAATTATTGGAATTAAATTTTCTTTTAATTTTGCTGTAACTGTTGCATCATAAGGTGATACAAAGTTTTCTAAAATTTTACTAGATGCTGTTGTCTTAGAACCTTTGAGATTTATGTTGTCTTTTAATGCAAGCGGAATACCTGCTAAAGCCGGTAATTCTTCCCCTTTTGCAATTTTTTCATCAACATTTTTTGCAGTTTCAACAGCATAATCCTTCGTTAAAGAGTTATATGCTCCAATGTCACCGTCAATTTTTTCTGCTCTTTCAATGGTTGCTTCTGTAAGCTCAAGAGCTGATATTTCTTTATTTAAAAGTAGTTTTCTTTGTTCTGTCGCGCTCAGCGTAAGTATTTCATCAACGTTCAATTTTCTTATCCTTCATGTCTTAGTCTTAATAGTATTATAGTTTAAAATTTAAAATAGTATAAATATGTAAAGCAAAATCAATTATTTTGTGGCGGAAGATGCACAGAAAGTCCGGAAAGTCCCAGTATCGCCTCATGAACTCCTTCTGAATATGTAGGATGAGCAAAAATAACATCTGCAATATCTTCTGGTTTGATAGAGTTTTTCATAGCAATTGCAAATTGTTCAATTATTGAAGAAGCTTCAGGCGCAACTACATGTGCCCCTAAAATTTTTGTGTCATTTGCAAGAATTTTTACAAATCCATCTATTTCATTGTCTGCTTGAGCTTTTCCAAGAGCCGCAATTGGGAAAAACGATTTTTTAAAATTAATATTTTGCTCTACCAAACTTTGTTCAGTTTCACCAATCCATGCAATTTCAGGATTTCCATATATTACAGATGGAACTTGAAGCCTGTCGAAAGAATGAGATTTTTTGTTAGCTATATAGTCTACAACTGCAAGCCCTTGATGAATTGCTGAATGAGCAAGCATCGAAACTCCATTTACATCACCTATTGCAAAGATACCCTTTGATGAGGTTTCAAAATTTTCATCAACTGTAATAAATCTAGTTTTTTCAATCTTTTCAGATTCTTGAGGGAATAAGGCTGAACGACCTGCAGCAAGAAGAATAATATCAGCATCAATAACTTTTTCGTTTGATAGAGTTACTTTGCCATTTGAAAAATCTTTGATAGAGCTGTCAACAAATAACTGCACCCTATTTTTTTTCAAAAGTCTTTCAATTCTTGAAGAAACTTCTGTGTCAGCGATTGGGACAATATTTTTTGCAATTTCAACTACAGTAATTTTTTTACCGAGTGACGAGAATATTCTTGCCCACTCTATACCTATTGCACCAGAGCCAACAATCACTATATTTTCAGGGATTTCTTTTAGCTCTAAAATATCATTAGAATCAAGAACATTTTTAGACTCTGCCCAATCAAAATTTAACTTGTTTGGAATGGAACCAGTTGCAATTATTATATTTTTACAATCAAATATTTCATCATTTGCTTCTATTTTACCTGTAGAAACAATTTTTGCCTCGCCTCTAATAATTGTAATACCGTAGCTTTCAATTAGTGATGTAAGTGATTTTCGTATTTTTGAAACAACATCGTCTTTTCTCTCTGCAATTTTTGAATAATCAAAAGTAGGATTTTCTACAAAAACTCCAAATTTTTCCATAGTTTTTATGGAAGAAAACAAAGAAGCTGAATGAATAATGGTTTTTGTAGGGATACACCCCTTATTAAGGCAAGTTCCACCAATTTCATCTTTTTCAAAAAGAACAACTTTCAAACCTAATTGCGAAGCCCTTATTGCTGCGGAATACCCCCCAGGACCTGCTCCAATTATACCAATATCAAACATAACTAGCTCCCACATTAATAAGTGGATTATACAACAAAAATATATTTATTTAAATCTATATTGAGGTCTAATACTGTCCTTTGAACGCCTTAATACCAGCATATTTAGAAGCGGCACCAAGCGATTGCTCAATTCTTATAAGCTGATTATATTTTGCAGTTCTCTCAGTTCTTGAAACTGAACCTGTTTTAATAAGACCAGCATTTACAGCAACTGCAAGATCAGCGATAAAAGTATCTTCAGTTTCGCCTGAACGGTGAGAAATAACCGTTGTATAGCCTGCCTTTTGAGCAACTCTAATTGTTTTTAAAGTTTCTGATAATGAACCTATTTGGTTTGGTTTAATCAGAATAGAATTTGCCATACCTAGCTTAATACCTTCTTTTAGACGTTTCGTATTAGTAACGAATAAATCGTCACCAACAAGCTGACATTTTCGGCCAAGTTTTTGTGAAAGTATTTGCCATCCGTCAAAATCATTCTCATCAAGCCCATCTTCAATTGAAATAATCGGATATTTATTAACTAAATCCATAAAGAAATCAACCATTTGTGATGATGTTAGCTTCAAATTACCACCATTAAGTTCATATTGACCATTTTTATAAAGTTCAGAAGAAGCTGTATCCATGCATATTTTTACTTGATCAGTTGAATAACCTGCTGCTCTGATAGCTGAAATAACAAGTTCAATAGCTTCTTCATTTGAAGTCAAATCAGGCGCAAATCCACCCTCATCACCCACTGCTGTTGAAAGTCCTTTGTCTAAAAGGATTTTCTTTAAAGCATGGAATACTTCAGCACCGACTCGAACTGCATCTTGAAAATCAGATGCACCCACAGGAGCTATCATAAATTCCTGAAAATCAATATTATTATCAGCATGAACTCCGCCATTTAATATGTTCATCATAGGAACAGGCATAACAACAGCGTTAATACCGCCCAAATATGAATACAAAGGCATTTTATAAGCAAGACTTGCAGCTTTTGCAGCAGCTAAAGAAACACTCAAAATAGCATTTGCACCAAGTTTAGATTTATTTTGGGTATCATCAAGTGCAATCATTATATTATCAATTTCAAATTGATTTCTAACATCTTCACCAATAAGTTTAGGTGCTATTTTAGAGTTAACATTATCAACAGCCTGCCAAACACTTTTACCATTAAAAACAGAACAATCTTCATCTCTAAGCTCAGCAGCTTCATACATGCCTGTAGAAGCCCCTGATGGGACAGCAGCTCTTCCAACAACTCCATTTGAAAGCATAACATCTGTTTCAACAGTTGGATTACCTCTAGAATCAATTATTTGTCTTGATACAATATTTTCAATTGAATAAACCATAACTAACACCTCATAACAGTAAATAAATCATGATATAATATTACACTCAAACGGATTAAATTCAATAGCGGTTAGTGCACAATTGTGATATAATTTAATAGATTTTGGAGGTGATATAAAATGTTAGATAGTAGAAATCCAGCTTTTAACAGAGACATTAACGGGAATACAACTGCAGCTGTTGGCGTTCCAATGACTGTTCAAGGAACTCTTACAAAAACCATAATCTTATCATTGATTATGTGTATTTCAGGGGCTGCAACTTGGTATCAATTTGCCTTAGGATATATGGACAAAGTTAATATGTTTATGTTCGGCGGTCTAATTATTGGGCTAATTGTCGCATTTGTAATTATGTTTAAGCAACATCTTGCGCCAGTTCTTGCTCCAGTATATGCATTTGCAGAAGGTGCATTACTTGGTGGGCTTTCAGCAATATTTGAAGCTCAATTTCCAGGAATAGTAGTTCAAGCAGTTTCATTAACAATGCTTGCTGTTTTCTCAATGGCTGTATTGTATAAAATCGGACTTATAAGAGCAACTGAAAGGTTTAGAAGCACTATATTAATTGCTACTTCAGCTGTCGCAATTTTTTACCTGATAGATTTAGTAGGAAGATTCTTCCATTTTAATCTATCGATAATATATTCATCAAGCCCCTTAGGAATAGCTTTTAGCTTGTTTGTTGTAGGACTTGCGGCTTTAAACTTAATCATTGATTTTGACTTCATTGAAAAAGGCCAAGCAAACTTCTTGCCTCAATACTATGAATGGTATGGAGCTTTCGGGCTTTTAATTACAATAGTTTGGCTATATCTTGAAATATTAAGACTATTATCAAAATTGAAAGAAAGATAAACTTAAAATAACATATTAGAAAAGGTGCTTTATATAGCACCTTTTTTTATTGCTTCTGAGCATATAAAAGCAGTTGACCAGCAATTTTGCAAATTAAAACCGCCGGTAAATCCGTCAATATCCAGCATTTCTCCAATAAAATAAATATTTTTGCAAATTTTAGATTCCATAGTGGCTGAATTTATTTCATTTAGACTTATTCCACCTGCAGTTACAATCTCATCACCAGCTAAAGTACCTGTAGACTCAAGTTTAAGAGATAAGAAACTATCAATAATAAGTTTTCTTTCATTTTTTGAAATGTGCGTTATTTGTTTTTGAATATCTATAGAATTTTTTCTGCAAATAATTTCAAATAGACGTGAAGGAAGCATTTCCTGAAATACATTTTTTAATGTTTTGTTAGGATTAGATGAAATTGCACTATTAATAAAAGATTCTATTTCTTCAGCAGAAGTATTAAAAAGTTTTATTCTAAGTTCTAAAGGCTTTTCTAGAGAACAATCAAAATAAGTGCATAAAGATGAAATCTTAAACACCGCTGGACCCGACAAAGATTTATGGGTAAAAAGTATATCACCTGTTGCAGAAGCAGTTTTTTTACCTTCGAAAAAAGCCGTTATTTCTGTATCTTTTAACGAAAGTCCTGATAACTCATAATAATCCTTATCTTTTAAAACCAAAGAAGAAAGAGCTGGTTTTAGATTTACAATCGAATGCCCAAGTTTTTTTGCTATATCGAAAGCATTTCCTTTTCCACCTGAGGCAAATATACATTTTGAAAAATGATACTGAGCCTTGTCAGTATAAATGTTGTAGTTTTCGCCTTTATGTTTCACATCTAAAACTTTTTCAGAAACAAAATTTACACCGTATTTTCTTGCTAATGAATAAAGCTCTCCAGCAAAAACTTTTGAACTATCAGATTTTGGAAAAATTCTTAAATCATCTTGAACATAAGTTTCAATGCCCCAATCAGACAAAATAGAAATCATATCAAGAGGTCCAAATTTTGAAAAAACTGAAAGAAGAAATTTTTCTCCCCTTGGATAATTTTTTACAAGCTCTTTAACATCATACTCGTAATATGAGAGATTGCAGCGTCCCCCACCGGTGGGTAAGAGTGTTGTAAGTGGTCTTTTGTAGTCAAAAACCGTAACATCAAATTTTCCACATTGAGAGAGCAAGATAGAAGCAAAAACACCCGCAGGACCAGCACCAACAATAGCAATATCAGTCATTTAAGTCAAACCTTGCACCATAAAGAAAAATATCTTCTGGATCCTCTATCTCATCGTACAAATCCATTAAAGTTTTATCAAATACAGGATGAACATAGTCAGGAACCAGCTCAAGCATTGGTATGAGCACAAAAGCCCTTTCATGCATATGTCTATGTGGTATTTTTAAATTTTCATCATTTACTATTTCATCACCATAAAGAAGTATATCAATATCGATACATCTTGAAGTCCATTTTTTATTAGGCTCTCTAACTCTTCCGAGTTGTTTTTCTGTTTCCATACAAAGAGCTAATAGTTCTTGTGGAGTGAGCTTTGTCTTAATCTCAACAGCAGCATTAACAAACCAATCCTGCTCTTTATTTCCCCAAGGTTCGGTTTCATAAAATGCAGAACTTCTTACAATGCTTACATTCCCAGACATAACAAGTAAATTTATAGCCTGCTGAATATAACCAACTTTATCTCCAATATTCGATCCTAAACACAAATAAGCTATTGCCATTAAAGCTCCTCTCAATCGTATTTTATTATTTTTTTCTAATATTTACAATACTTTTTTGTGATAAAATTCTTTTATGTTTACAGGAATTATCGAAGAAACAGGAATCATTAAAAATGTTGAGATGAAAACTTCAGGTTGTGTCTTGACTATTGAGGCTAAAAAAGTTTTATTAGGAACCAAAATCGGCGACAGTATATCTGTTAATGGTACTTGTCAAACAGTAATTTCAATGAATTCAAACTCCTTTAAAACAGAACTCAGCAACGAAACTGTAAGTGTCACAAATTTTTCTAACGTAAAAAAAGACGACATTGTAAATCTTGAAAGAGCAATGCAAATGTCATCAAGACTAGATGGTCACATTGTAAACGGTCACGTTGACACAACTGCAAAGTTTGTTTCAACTAAAAACGACGGCTTTTCTCAAAATCTAACATTTGAAATAGACAAAAACTTCGCAAGATACCTCGTCTACAAAGCAAGCATTGCAATAAACGGGATTAGCTTAACAATTTCAAAGGTTGAAGGACAATTATTTTCAACTGCTGTAATTCCTCTTACACAAGACTCTACAAACTTAAAATATCTCAAAAAAGGCGACATTGTAAATATTGAGATTGATATATTGGCTAAATATGTTGAAAAATTTCTGTCCTTAAAAGATAATAATACTACGAATATTGATAACAATTTCTTGAAAGAAAACGGGTTTATTTAATGTCATTTGATTCAAAAGAAATAAAATTTAACACTATTGAAGAAGCAATAGAAGATTTCAGAAACGGGAAGGTGGTTATTGTTGCAGATGACGAATCGCGCGAAAACGAAGGCGATGTTATTGTTGCAGCTGAAAAAATGACCCCTGAAATCATGAATTTTATGATTTCAAAATGCAAAGGTGTTGTCTGCCTTTCTTTAACTAACGAAAAAGCTAAAGAATTAGAACTTTCAGAAATGGTTAAAAACAATACTGATTCTAAAAAAACTGCTTTTACACAAAGTATAGATGCATCGCAAAAATTTGGAACTACAACCGGCGTTTCTGCTTACGATAGAGCAAAAACAGTACAAGTTGCAGTTGATGATAAAACAGTACCATCCGACTTGACAAGACCGGGGCATATTTTCCCTCTTATTGCAAAAAAAGGCGGAGTGCTTGAAAGAGTTGGGCATACTGAAGCATCTGTTGACTTGGCAAAAATTGCAGGACTAAAACCAATGGCTGTAATTTGCGAGATTGTAAACGAAGATGGATCAATGGCAAGACGCGATGATTTAGTCGGATTTGCAAAAGAAAATAATTTAAAATTCATAACAGTTGAACAATTAATTGCTTATAGAATTGCTCACGAAAGGTTTATGAGAAGAGAAGCTGTTGCTAACCTTCCAACAGATTTCGGCAATTTTAAAGTTTATGGCTACGTAAACCAACTTGATGGCTCAGAACAAGTTGCACTTGTAAAAGATGATGGCACAGACAAAATTCCTCTTGTAAGAATGCACAGTGAATGCTTAACCGGTGATATTTTCCATAGTTTAAGATGCGATTGTCAGAGCCAGCTAGAGGCTTCACTAAGAGAAATTGAAGCATACGGAAAAGGTGCTGTTGTTTATTTAAGAGGTCATGAAGGAAGAGGAATAGGTCTAGTTAATAAAATAAAAGCCTACAAACTTCAAGAACAAGGTGAAGACACTGTTGAAGCAAATGTGTCACTTGGCTTTGAACCTGATTTAAGAACATACGGTGTTGGGGCGCAAATTTTGCTTGATTTAGGCTATAGAAAATTTAAACTCATAACAAATAACCCTAAAAAAATAATAGGG
The DNA here is from genome assembly GCA_023415935.1 of Cyanobacteria bacterium OH_CDB_20. Classification (GTDB taxonomy): domain Bacteria; phylum Cyanobacteriota; class Vampirovibrionia; order Gastranaerophilales; family Gastranaerophilaceae; genus JAEZIX01. The sequence goes on from JAEZIX010000020.1 coordinate 15,731, forward strand.
CTAAAAGGATACGGACTTGAAGTTGTTGAAAGAGTTGTATTACAACCACACTTTACTCAGTTCAACCAAAAATATATAAAAACCAAAGCAGATAAGATGGAACACTTGATAAACATCTGATAAAGGAAAAAGGAATGGCAAACATTTTAATATACACAGTTGAAGAATATGATGACAAATATTTTAAGATATTTAGCGGCGTCTATAATGACTTTAAAAACAAAGCATTTTCAGACTATATGTTTGAACTTTCACCCCTTGAATATGATGATTTTATTAGATACATAAACGAAGGACTATTAAAATGTATCGTTCTTTTTGAAGACAACATCCCAACTGCTTTTCTAGCTTATACAACAGTTATTTCAGAGTCAATTGAACTTAATATTATACATTCAATCAGCACTGAAAATATAAACCATAAGAGAAAGCTATTACTCGATAAATTTTTAGAAATAAACAACCACGAAATGACAAAAAAGGTTGTCACATACCCATTATTAGGAACTCAAGCTGATTTTGAAGAAGAAATCATAAATTATGGTTTCGAAGTAGTTCACCACTCAGTTATGAAATTTCCAATGAATAATATTGGAAATATAAAAACATTATCTAAACTTGAACTTCAGGAATTACCTGAACAATTCAGAATTTCTGACTGGGATCAGGCATTTTTTGATAAAGCAGTAGAATTAATTCACAGTTCATTTAAAAACGCATCAGATGCGTATTTCGACACAAGATTTAAGTCTATTACAGGAACGACCGATATTATTGAAAAAATTACCACAGGAGTATATGGCAACTTCCTTGAACATGAGACTAAAATGTTATTATGCAAAAATAAACTTGTGGGTATCTGCTTTGCTAACTTAACAAATTCTCAAATTGCAAATATTCCGCTTATTGCAATTTCAAGTAAATATCGTTCAAGAGGATTCAGTGAGATCTTACTTAAATCCTGTATCGAAAACATTATAAACTCTGCTATGAATGGAGCCTGGGGGCTCATTGAAGTTAATGCATCAGTCGATAATGCAAATAAATCTGCAGTTAAGATGTATAAATCAATAGGATTTACTGAAAGCTATACATATCCGCAGGCATATAGACCAATAACTCAATATTAATTGTTACTTAATACAAGTTTTAATGTTGCAAGATTCTTGATTGATAATAGTCTATGCTTGATATCTTGACTTTCGGTTATATTAAATATTCTGATAATACGCTGAATTTCTTCTCGGTTTTTTCTTGAACTGAGATCATACACATTATTTGCAGGATCTGCAATAACGCCCATTAACGTGTTTAGTTGTCTTTCGTTCATTTATTCCTCACCTGGCTAACTACAATAATAGTTGCGTAATAACTCCAACTGAATTTTTTCTTAAAAAATTAAGACCTAAGATTATTGATTAAGTATTACACTTATATAAAGTATTTTTTTACCTAAAGATTGCCTTTTTTATAAAAAAAATTTTTACATTGTAAAGATTTGAACTTTTTTGATAATATAAGTAAAAAAGGAGATTTTAATGATAGTTGATAATATTGAGAATATAGGTAAGTATGTAGGTTTTATTCAAGGGATGGGAGAGGTCATTGAGTTTCTAAATCAAAACAACCTTTCTGATTATCCGTGTGGAAAACATATTATTAGTGACGATTTATATGTAAACTTACAAGAATACAACACAAAAAACGAAGAAGATGCATTTCCTGAAGCACATAGAAAGTATATTGACGTACAAATTATGGCATGTGGCAAAGAAAAAATGGGTTACACTGATTACTCATTAACGTCAAAAAATATTACTTACAATGAGGAAACTGATCTTGAGTTTGTTAATGGTGAAGTTGAATACCTGACAGCGACCACGGATAATTTCTTCGTATTTTATCCGAATGATGCACATAAACCTGCAATCAAAATAGGAACTAACGAAAAAGTTAAAAAAGCTATTTTTAAACTAAAAATAAAATAGTTAATTATCAATTTCAAATAGTGACTGCTGAGAATTTTGAAGTTTGTATCCAAGGCATTTTGCTGCAAATTGAGTGATTTTGCGCCCTCTTGGAGTCCTTTGAATAAAACCTTCCTGCAAAAGATAAGGCTCACAAACATCTTCGATTGTTTTAGCATCTTCGCCAAGTGCTGCAGCAAGAGTTTCAATACCAACAGGACCACCGTCATATTTTTCAACGATAAGTCTCATTAAGGCTCTATCAGTATTGTCTAAGCCGTATTTATCAATTTTTAACGTATCGAGTGCTGAATTTGCAATACTTTCTGTAACTATACCATCACCTTTTACCAAGGCAAAGTCAGAAACCCTTTTAATAAGTCTGTTTGCAATACGTGGAGTTCCACGAGAGCGTCTTGCAACAGCTATTGCGCCATCATCAGTGACTTCTATATTTAATATTTTTGAGCTTCTTTTAACAACTTGTGTAAGTTCTTCGAGTGTATAAAATTCTAAACGATGAATTATACCAAATCTATCTCTCAATGGACCAGATAACGCACCCGCTTTTGTTGTTGCCCCTATCAAAGTGAACTTAGGAACTGGAACTCTTAATGTTTTTACAGTCTGAGCCTTTCCGGTTGTCATATCGAGGCAAAAATCTTCCATAGCTGGATATAAAATTTCTTCTGCAACTTTATTTAAACGATGTATTTCATCAATAAATAAAACCTCTCCACCTTTCAATGACATCAAAATACCAATTATATCCCTTGGTCTTTCGAGAGCAGGAGCTGAAGTAATCTTTATATTTGCGCCCATTTCATTAGCAATAACTCCTGCAAGAGTTGTCTTTCCAAGCCCCGGTGAGCCGTAAAAAAGCAAGTGGTCTAATGGAAGTTCGCGTTTTTTAGCAGCTTCAATAGATATTTTTAATGTTGCCTTCAATGAAGATTGCCCGATATAATCCTCAAAAGTCTTTGGTCTTATATTAGACTCAAAAGACATATCATATTCAGTCTTTTTGGAGGTTATTTCTTCTCTTTTAGAAGGTTCTATTTTATCGTTATCATCTGAAAATATTGCCAAAAATCAATCCCTTATTACGCATGTATTAAAAATCTGAAATAAATATAAATTGAACTCATAATTAGTGAAATTACTGTTATTGTAGCACCATATTTAAAGAAACGCATAAATGATATTGGATGCCCGTGTTGTGCAGAAGTTTCTGCAACGATAACGTTAGCAGCCGCACCTATTATAGTCATATTTCCGCCAAGACAAGCTCCCAATGACAAACACCACCACAAAGGATGCGCATATTGCGCTCCTTCTACGAGCTGTATCTGATAAATTAAAGGTGCCATTGTAGCCGTATATGGAATATTATCAACAATTCCTGACAAAATTCCTGATGCCCATATTATTAGCATAGCAGTAGCAGATTCATTTCCCTTTGTAACTTGAAGTACCCATTCAGCAATTAATTTTATACCACCAGCAGCTTCAAATCCTCCAATAATAACAAACAAACCTATAAAGAAAAATATAGTGTTCCATTCAATATATGGAAGAACTTTTTCGGGTTTTTCATGAATAAGTAAAAAACTTGCACCAAGCATAGCAATTAAATATGATTGAATATGAGTAATGTCGTGTGTTACAAAGCCAAAAATAACAAGCCCTAAGATGATTATTGACCTAATCATAAGAGGTTTATCAGTTATTGTTTTAGAATTATCCATATTTGCAACATAATCCATTCTCTCTTTTTTTGCTTTTAATTTTTTTCTAAAGAATAAGACCAAAACTCCAATAGAAACAGCTAAAATTAGCAAAACAATATCAGTAAGCTCAAGTAAAAATGTCATAAATGAAAACCCTGCTTTACTTCCAATTATTATATTTGGAGGATCACCTATCAATGTAGCTGTTCCACCTATATTTGAACATAATATTTCTGTTATAAGATAAGGAAAAGGGTCAATTTCAAGCTGTTTTGCAATCATAAAAGTAATAGGCATAACTAGTATAACAGTTGTAACGTTATCCAAAAATGCAGAAGCAATTGCAGTAAACAAAGCAAGAGCACAAAGAATTCCTACCGGATGACCTTTAGTAATTTTTAATAACTCAATTGCTACCCAATTATACACACCGCTTTTTGCTGAAATATGGACTATAATCATCATACTTACGAGCAAAAATATTACATTGTAATCAACAAAATTTATAAAATAAAGATGATTTATAACATCAGCACCTTTATCTTGAGCCAACAAACCCAAAGCAATAGTAACTGATGCCCCAAGAAGAGCGACTGTAACCTTTGAGATTTTTTCTATAGCTATAAAAATATATGCAATTAAAAGAATGGCACCTGAAACGATTAAAGAATGAGAATTAATAATATTATGCAAATGCTCCATCTGTTCTCCTCTTAACCCACTATTATAAAATAGTAACCTGAAAAAAAAACTAAGTAAAGTTATTGTAAAAATACCTTGCTTGATGTATAAATTGTAGAATTGGGGAAAAAATTTATAATTTACACAAAAGGAACATGAAAAAATGAAAAAAAATGAAGAAAGAGTAAAAACCAAGATAGTAGCGACATTAGGACCGTCAAGCGACACATATGATATGATAAAAGAACTTGCTGTTGCAGGAACCACAATGTTTAGAATCAACACTTCTCATGGAACTATTGATGAACACAAAAGAAGAATTGAATCTATCAGAAAAGTATCAAAAGAGCTTGATAAATACCTACCTATCTTAATAGACTTACAAGGACCAAAAATCAGAGTTGGCAATATGCCAAATTCCATATTAATAAATAAAGGTGACGAACTCACTTTAAGACACGGCGACAAATACTCTGATAAACTTGTACCTGTTGACTATGCAGGAATTAACAATGATGTAAAACAAGGTGATAAAATTCTTTTAGACGATGGTAAAGTCGGACTTGAAGTTTTATCTGTTATTGGCGAAGACGTTAAAGTTAAAGTCTTATATGGTGACGAAATAAAACAAAGAAAAGGTATAAACCTTCCAGGAACAACTGCAAGTCTTTCAGCAGTAACTCAAAGAGATATTGATTATATAAAATTCGCTGTAGATATGAATGCAGATTACATTGCGCTCTCTTTTGTAAGAGAAAGCGCTGATATTGAACTTGCAAAGAAATACATAAGAGATTATAGCGGTGATATTCCTGTTATAGCTAAGATTGAAAAGCCTCAAGCACTTGAAAATCTTACATCTATTGTTAGAGCATCAGACGGAATAATGGTAGCAAGAGGAGATTTAGGTATCGAAATGTCTCCTGCTGAAGTTCCAATTGCTCAAAAGCTAATAATAGATGAGGCAATAACAAGAAGAAAAGTATGTATCGTTGCAACACAAATGTTGGAATCAATGATAGATGCTCCAATTCCTACAAGAGCTGAAACAAGCGACGTTGCAAATGCTATTTTAGACGGAACAGATGCAGTAATGCTATCTGCTGAGACTGCTGCCGGTAAATATCCAATTGAAGCAGTAAAAATGATGAGAGACATTGCGAAAAAAGTTGAATCAAGTGAGTTTGGACTTTCTAACCTTGGACTTGAAGTAAGTGAAGACTACCAAATAACACCTCAAGCAATTGCAAATGCAGCCGTTCAAATGGCTCAAGACCTTAATGCAAAAGCGATTTTATCATTCACTCACTCAGGTTACACTCCAAGATTACTTTCAAAACTTCGTCCAAGTGTGCCAATCATTGCAATATCAGACCAAGAGTCAACTTGCCGCAGATTAAACTTACATTGCGACATTACTCCATTTGTAAAAGATTGGGATACCGTACTAGGCAAAGACCTTTTAGAAGAAGTGGATGAATATATTCTAGAAACAATGCCATTTGTTAAAGATGACAGAATAATAATCATAGGCTCTACTCCAAAACTAATCACTGGTAGAACAAACACAATAAGAGTTCATAGACTAGGCGCAATATCTGAAAGCTAGATATTGTACTTATTTAAATCGATGTAATCGAAAATTTTCAGAACAAAAGACAAAGAAAAATTGTATATATTATCAGATGGAAGAATCTTCATATAACAGTTTTTCGAGTCTTTTGCTGAAATAATAACAACAAATTCTTTATTGTAAGCCTTAAAAATAAAAGTAGGGGTTTGAGATTGCATCTCAACAACATTGTAGTTGTTGGCATTCACAGCAGCAAGTGTCAGATAAAATAAATTTTGAGCAGGAATAGCAAAAATACGAACACAGTCTGAATATTTTGCTATAATTTTTGTGGGGTCTTCTATTTGCGGCGGAGCAGGAACTGGTTCATACGTAACCTGATTAATTGTTGCGTTTATTTGAGGTGCTGCATAAGAAACAGAAAAGACGCCAAAACAAAATAAAAATAATATTGTAGAAAATATTTTTTTCATTAACTTTCCATCCAGCTTTTACCAACTGCAACATCAATTTTTAAAGGCACTAAAAACGGTTGATTAAGCCCCATAGCTTCAACTACAATTTCTTTGACCTTTTCTACTTCATTGTTAGGGACTTCAAGCACCAATTCATCGTGTACTTGCAAAATAATTTTAGTTTTCAAATGATTTTTTTCAATTAATTTATAAAGATTAATCATCGCAATTTTGATAATATCAGCTGCTGTACCTTGGATTGGAGCATTAATAGCTGCACGCTGAGCTCCTTCTTGGATTTTAGCAGTCGTACTTGTAAGTTGTGCCATTAAATAGCGTTTTCTTCCGTACAATGTTTCAACGTAGCCGGTCTTATAAGCCTCTGCGACGGTTTCTGACATATACTGTTTTACACCGGGATATGTAGCAAAATATTTATCAATAAAGATTTGCGCTTCCATTGGACTTATTTTTAGAA
>JAEZIX010000044.1 GCA_023415935.1 Cyanobacteria bacterium OH_CDB_20
AGTTAAACCTCTGTTATCAGGGTTATATTTTCCTGTTCTTGTGTCAGTTAATGTGTCATATGTACCTTGAGAGCCGATGTTCATAAATGTGGATTGCAATAAAACATCAACAAGAGAACGCTCTCCAGGGTCTTTATAAGAATTTTGAACTCTCGCGCCAACGATAGCATTTCTATCAGGTTTTAGTGTAAGTTCAATATTGTCCCAGTCTTTTAGTTTATAGTCTGCATTGAAATCATTTAAAAACCACAAAGCTTCTAGTGTGCCTTCTGCTATATCAGTTAATTTTAATACTTTTTTTACAGAATAATTTTCAGAAGAAATTCCCGCAACCATTCTTGCAAATTCGGCAGGCTCTTTGCTTGCAAGGTTAAACTCAATGCTTGTAGCTACACATGATGCAGATCTTACATCTAAATCTTGAGGGGATTGAGCTCGTGATATTTTCTGGCTCAAAATTTCATTTTCAATGCCTTTTGGCATATCCCCAAAGTTTTGAGTTATTGTAAATGGGTTTGCAATCGCTTTTACTGTCTCAGCTAACAATTTTTTTGCTTCAAGGCCTTTGACCCTTGGAGTAGTTGCAATTAGGTAAAGATTGTCTAAAACAGTTGATTTATCATTAGAATTAGCATTAAATAAGATGCCTGATTTTAGCAAAAAATTCAAAGAATCTTTTGTATCAGAGCTTGCAAGTTTCTCTATTGCATTGAACTTTGCTTTTTGTTCAGGTGTTTCAAATGTTGCATGAAAACTTGGAAGATATGCTTTCAAATTTTCGGAAGAATATTTTGTTAAAGGTTCTGTTTCTGAATTTACCGCAGCAACATCAACACCCGTTACTGCTTTACTTTGAGTATATGGGGCAAATTTTGTATTTGCTATTCTGTTGATGTTTGCTATTTCAACCATACTTACACCTTATTTTTAATAAAACAGTCTGAAAATAAAAATTGCCATATATCTTTGGTAAATTACATAAAGTTATTGATTATTTACAATTTCTAAAATTGTAATACGTATAAATTTAAATGTTAAATATTGTAACAAAAAATTACACTCTTGAAATTCGACAAGGTAAAAATACTTTATTTATATATAAAGTGTGTATAATAAGGATATAATGTATGTCAGATTTAAGGGTATATCGAGCAGCAAATGGCCAGTTAGTTGTTTCTTTGGCAAATGCTGTAAATAAAGATTTAGGTTCTATCGGTACCGTTTCTGGTAATATAGAATTCAAACTTGGTGCAACAACTGATTCTTCTGATGAAACAGTTCTTATGATTTCACAAAATACCGAAGGGCAACTTAATCTTAAAGCAAATGACAGCTTTAATCATTATGAATTGTCAGGAAAAAATATAAACGCAGATTTTAATACTACAGACGATAAATCATATAGCGTTTTAATGGATACAGTTAACAGTACATTAGATGCTTCCGGCAGTAAAAATGGTATTGTTTTAGAAACAACTGAAGACAGTAGCAATAACTACATCAAACTTGGTGCTTCAGCTAATACATTACTTACACAAAAAACAGCTGATGGAACAACAGCTTCTTTCCAAAATTATGTTGTTGATGGCGGTTCTAATAACACAATCGATGCTACAAAATCAAATTCAACATTGTTTGAAACAACTGCAACAAGCAAAGGTGTAATAGTTGATGCAGCAAATGCTACAAATATGTTTATCGTAGGCGGTCAAAACGGTGTATTTAGCGGTGGTTCAGGCGTTGACTACTTTGCATCAGAATCAACTTCAAAAGGAAACGTAATGTCTGGTAATGCAGGCAACGATGTTTTATATGAAAGCGGCTCTTATAACTTGTTTATGGGCGGACTCGGAACAGATACTGCTACAATGCAAGGTAAATACAGTATTGCTAATCTTGGATTCGATGAGGCAGGATTTGCATCATATGAGAACGGTTCATACAAGAGTGCAGTATTTACAGGAGCATCTGCAACTGACTCTTTAGGAAATGTATATAAATATGCTGAATATATGAAAGCTGGCGGATGGACTTTAGAACAGTTTTTAGCAAAATCAGGAATTGCTGAAAATCCTAACTACGCTTCAATTAAAGATGAACTTACTAAAATATTTCAATACTAAATACAATACACACTGGCATATAACGTAAAGCACCTTAACGGGTGCTTTTTCGTTAGAAAAATCTTACTAAATTTTTATGCAGTTTTCTTTTTAAAACAAATTTTAAGTGTTTTATAATTTCTTTTTCGAAAGCTTTTCCGGCTTCAGAATTGTAAAATTCGGGTTTATAGATGCTCTCGTTATCGAGCGTTTTAAATATTTTAATTATACTAACATTTTCAATAGGGTTTTTGATTATTTCGTTGGTGTCTATGATAATCAGCTCAAAAGGCTTTTGTCCTCTTCTTGCTTTAAGGATTTCATAAAGGTTTTCGACGTCTTCTCCAATTTCTTTGTCTTTGAGTATTTGTATAAAAAGTAAAGGTTTCTCTGATTCTATAGCTTTTCTGAAGTTAGAAATTCTGCCTATATACATATCCACAAGTTTTTCAAGATCATTGGCTTTAAAACTTTTTTCGTGACTAAAGTTTATTTTGAAAGAAGAATCCCAAGATTCTGCGCTTTCAGAATATTTCATATCATCAAAAAAGTTCATAAAATCATTTTGAATGAATTCTGTTATAAATTTTGCATCTTTATACCACGCCAAGTCAAAAGGCATTGTTTTTTCACCTGATGCTTTATTTCTTTTTAATTTATTTCTTGTCAAAAACGTTTTCGGGTAACAATTAGGACCAAGAGAAATAATTTCGTAGTCTGGCTTTTTTAATTCATTTAGAAAAAATCGAATTTTTCGACGAAAAGACTGAAACACAATTTTATCCTACAACTTTATTTTGACCTTCTTTAAGACCTTTAGCTCTATCATAGAGTTCCCAGCGCATTCCGAGTTCTTCAGCCCTTCTTATAACATAATTTATGAGGTCTAGATAGTACTCTGAAATAGCTACGCGGTTCATTTTATACCAAACGTCTTCGATATCAAGCGCAATCCACTTGCACCCGACTCTTTTTGTTTCCATAAGCCATTCTTCAATGGATTTTATGTTGTCGTTAACATTTGGGATTATTATATATTTTGATGTTACAAGTCCTGAACCTGAAGGATTTGCCATTGCATATTTGTGAATATTTTCAATTACTTTATCATAGGCATCTACTTGTTTTATTTTTTTATAAAGGGGTTTGTTTCCTGAATCTATTGATATTACGACATTAAGAACGCCAGCTTTTATAGCTCTTTCGATAGCAGGGCTGTATTTTATGCCAGATGAATGGATTCTCATATTTCTGAAACCGTTTTGAGTCAGAATATCAACAATTTCCTCAAAATCTTCATTGATAGTAGGTTCTCCGCCTCCAAAAGAGACTTCGCCACCAGGTATTAGTATTTTCTTCTCTATCATTTCTTTAATTATCGGCACAACATTATATGGTACCAGCTTTGAGAAATAATCTCGGTTGTGTACCGCATAGCAGTAAATACATTTGCTATTACAAAGCACCCAGTGATTGAATTGAAGATAGTTTATATAATCTTCTTCATCCCAGTCTTTTTCCTCAAGAAAAATGCAACCTAGACATTCGTGAGAGAGGTTTCCTTTTTTATGTTCTTCTCTTCTTTCACGTTTTTTTGCGAAAATTTCTTCCCAGTTGATATCTTCGCCGTTATATTCTTTGTTTAGAGTAATTCCGCCGCCTCCGGTGTGGCAAGTAAAACAACAAGTTTCGAGCCTTCTGTGTTCAAAATCCATCCCGTGTTCGATATATCTGCAGCTTAAGTATTTCAATATAACATCCTCATTATGCCTATTAATAAGTTAGCATTTCCTATTTTTATAGTCAAGAAATGTTGTTATTCATTTCCTTTACATATATAATAGTTAATAATACCAGTGGAGAGAATTTTGAAGTACGTAAGTTGTAAACACATAGAACACGGGATAACATTTTTTTCGAACAGTGTCCAAATATGTTGTATAAGCAGTCATGTCGGTGGGGGAAATATTGTTGAGATTCCGAATTATAACGGAGAGCCGATTGATTGGGAAAAATTATTTGAAAAAAGAAAACTAATGAGGGATGGCCTTAAAAACGGTAATGTGCCTCCTAAATGCGAAGGTTGTTATTATTTAGAAAAGCAAGAATGGAATCAAAATAATTATCTTGATGAAGTTCTTATCGGGCATTGGACTCATTGCAATTGCAGATGCAACTATTGTTACACAGAAGCTGACAAGAGATTTTTTAACACCAGACAATCATATAATATTTTACCTGTTATCAAGGATATGATTGATAAAAAAGTTTTAAACCCTAACGGTATAATAACATTTGGCGGCGGTGAACCTACTATTCTTGAAGAGTTTGAGGAGCTTGTTTATTTGCTTCTTGACTATAATATGAAAAATATCAGAATTCACTCTTCAGGTATAAAATATAGTCCTGCAATAAATAAAGGTCTTGAACTGGGTAAAATAACTCTTATCACATCGATTGACTCAAGTACAAAAGAAACTTACGAAAAAATTAAACAAGTTCCTTGTTTTGATAAAGTTTGGGAAAATCTAAAGATTTATGCAAAAACAAACGGCTTAGTAAGGACTAAATACGTTATTATTCCTGGCGTTAATGATACTTTAGAAGAAATTCAAAATTGGCTAAAAATGACAGTTGACGCTGGTATTTACGATATCGCTTATGATATCGAAGATAATTGGTACAAAAATAACAGAGACAACGTGCCTCAGAGTATAATTGATTTGGCTGATTATATCTGGGAGCACCATAAAGACTATGGAATTCGTACCTGCGAATTGTATGAAAGAGCTTCAAACCTAAGAAATGACATTTTGAAACACAAGGAGCAGTAAACTTGGAAGCATTTCAAAGCTGTAAATACATTGAGCACGGACTTGTTCTTGATCATAAAAATGTCATTAGAGCCTGTAATATCTTTAATCCAGGGCATGAGGGAAGACCCGTTCTTTATGAAAATTATTGCGGCGAGAAAATTGACTGGGATGAGTTTTTTGCAAAGAAAAACGCTTTAAGAAAATACTCAAGAGAAGGCAACTGCCCGCCTCAGTGTGAGGGGTGTATAGGTTTTGAGTATAAAGAGTGGGATGACGAGAACTACGTTGATTATTTGCTTATGACGCCGTGGATAGAATGCAATTCAAGATGCATTTATTGTACGTGCCATTCTGATATTGATGTAAAAAACAATACAAAACCATATAGCGTACTTGCTTTAGTAAAAGATATGATTGAACATAATGTCTTGAAAAAAGACGGAACAATGGATTTTGCAGGTGGCGAACCTACTATTTATCCGGAATTTAAAGAGCTTTTAACAACATTTTTAAACAATGATTTTACAAAAATTGTTATCCACACAAATGCAATTTTATATTCTGAAGAAATTGCAAGAGGTATTAAAGAAGGCAAAGTTAATATCCTTGTTTCAATAGACGCTGGTTCAAAAGAAATCCACGAAAAAGTTAAAGGGGTAAACACTTACGATTCCGTTTGGAATAATATGGCAAAGTATGCAGCTTTTCAAAATGAAGATAAAGTCCAGATTAAGACGAAATTTATCTTGTATCCGGGATTGAATGATAGTGAAGAAGAAATAAGAATTTGGCTTGAAAAGAATGCTGAAATCGGGATAAAAGCTGTTGTCCTAGACCTTGATTTTAATTGGATTTGCAAGAATTATAACAATATTTCGATGGAACTCTACAATCTGATTGACTATACATATAAAGAAGCTGAAAAGTTAGGGCTTAAATTAGAGCTATACGGCAGTATATTTAAACTTAAGACATTGGTTGAAAATAAAGTAGATTTTAATAAAGCAGGTTTTTAGAGTATGCCTGCGATTATTATAGAATCGGTAATTTCTAACGAGTTAGGGAATATCACTTAATATGAGAAAACTTGTATCATTTGCAAAAAAAATATTTGAGTTTTTAAAACCCGGAAAAAGCTATTTAAGCTGTGAATGGCTTGAACACGGTATGATTTTTGATACTGGAAATCTTATAAGAGTATGCTGTTTTCAAAGTAATAAAGGTGGCGGAAGACCAGTTCTTTTGCATGATTTTGACGGTAAAAATTATAACTTTGGGCAAATTTTTGACGAAAAAAATGTAATGCGCAAAAAACACAGAGATGGTCAAATTATACCTGAATGCGAAATGTGTCCTAATCTCATTAAGAAAAAATGGGACAGAAAAAATGTCATAAAAAAACTTTTGCTTACGCATTGGATTGACTGCAATTCAAACTGCCTGTATTGCCCTGCTGTAAGAGATGAAGAGCTAAAGCAGAGGATGACTCATTATAATATTGTCCCTGTTTTAAAAGAGATGGTTGATTTCAACGTAATAAATAAAAACACTCTTGTCGATATTTCAGGCGGCGAAGCAAGCATCTATCCTGAATTTGAAGATATGATCAAGCTGCTTTTTGAGAATGATTTTAAAAACATAGTTATAAACTCTTCAGGAATTAATCTTTCAGATTCTATTTTGAAAGGCTTAAAATCTGGTAATACAAAATTAATAGTCTCACTTGATGCCGGTACAAAAGAAACCCACGAAAAAATTAAACAGGTAGATTCTTTCGATATTGTTGTTGCAAATTTAAAAGAATATTTAAAAGCAGCAAAGAAAAAAGATTCTGTCATAACAAAATACATTATCGCACCTCCTCTTAATGATACTCAGGAAGAGATTGAAAAGTGGCTTTTATTAAACAAAAATCTTGGCGTGAAAAATATATTCCTTGACGTTGAAATAAGCTGGTATCGAGATAACAGCGGTGAAATACCTGCCTATATAAAAGAGCTAATAAAATATTCAAAAAGTAAGGCAAAAGAAAAGGGACTCAAGCTTGTACTTATCGATAGGGCGCTTATGATTTATAATCAAATAAAAACAGAGGCGAAAAATGTTTAAGCTTGATGAGAGATATTTGCCTGATGAAGATGGGCAATTTTATAGCTGCAACTGGATTCAATCAGGCATTGTGTTCTTTCAGCACAAGCTCACAATGTGCTGCTACTGCGGGCATGAAGGCGGCGGGCATGTTATGCTCGGCAATAACTACAAGGGGCAAGAGCTTAACTGGGACAGGATTTTTTGGCTCAAAAAAAGATTTAATGATTTCCATAAAAAAGGGCTTATTAATACTAACTGCAAAGGTTGCCCCTATTTGAAGAAAGACAATTGGGAACTTAATCGTAAGTTCATAGACAGAGTCTACATAAGCCACTGGACATATTGCAATAGTAAGTGTTTTTACTGTTATGCAACTGAGCATCCTGAAGAGTTTTATAGCGATAAAACTTATTCGGTGCTTCCTATTTTAAAAGATATGATAAAGAAAAAAATTCTAAAACCGGGTGGTGATATTAGTTTTGGCGGCGGAGAGCCTACTATTTTAACTGAATTTGATGATATTATCAAACTACTTTTAGATAATAAATTCTATAATTTGAGAATTCATACATCAGGGATTAGATATAGCAAAGTCCTTGAAAAAGGAATTCGTGAAGGCAGGATAAATGTAGTTGTTTCTACTGACGCTGGCTCAGAAGAAGTTTATGAGAAAATTAAACGCGTGAATAAATATAGCGAAGTTCGCGAGAATATTAAAAAATACGCAAAAGCTCAGAGAAATAAGACTATTAAAGTTACAAAAGAAGTCCATATGGCAGGGCATTTGATGGTTGGGTCAAAGTTTATTATCATCCCTGGGGTAAATGACACTATTGAAGAGGTCGAGAGCTGGCTCAGGGAAAACGAAAAAGCAAATGTCCACCGAACGATAATAGACTTAGAAGAAAACTGGTACAAAGCTAATAAAGATAATGTCTCTGAACATATCTTTGAACTTGTTGAATATATAAAAAGTCGTTCAAAAGAACTTAATACAAACTTTGAAATGTATGAAAGGCTCGAGAATCTTACGAAGATAAGAGTTTGATTTAAGTTTCATAAATTACTTAAATATTTTATTAACTATGTGTCTACTATCCCATTTTAAACTTCCTATAGTAAAATAGAATGGAATATTTGCACGGGTGTAAAAATTTGAAACTGGATTTGAAAAATAAAAAGAGTATAGCTATTTTAATAATTATATTAATAGCTTCTATTTTAGCTGTGCTAAAAATAACAGATATTATACAAGCAAATAAATATGGGTATTTTAAACGTTTACCTGATATGAATGTGGCACGTGCTGGACATAAAACATTCTTGTTGAGTGATGGAAGAGTTTTAATTATTGGAGGAGATAAAAATAACACTGCAGAAATTTATAATCCAAAT
The DNA here is from genome assembly GCA_023415935.1 of Cyanobacteria bacterium OH_CDB_20. Taxonomy (GTDB): domain Bacteria; phylum Cyanobacteriota; class Vampirovibrionia; order Gastranaerophilales; family Gastranaerophilaceae; genus JAEZIX01. The sequence continues at coordinate 8,405 of JAEZIX010000044.1, forward strand.
GATAATACTTGCACTATGTGTAAAGATTTGTCAAAGATATTGCATAAAAAAAGTCATATTATATTGATAACCGATGAAGAATTATTTATCCAAGGTAGCGTAAGCAAAATAACACAAAGCTTGCTATATAATCTTAAAACATCAGAAATTAAAGAACTACCAAGAATGAGGTTCAATAGACTATACAATTATATTATTCCATTACCTAATAAAAAGATTTTAATAATTGGAGGTTATGATAAAGACTCTAATAATAAGAATAAGGCACTTATGACTGCTGAGATATATGATCCTATATCAAATAAATTCTATGAAACAAGTAAAGCCAATTACCCGCACTTAAACAAAGGGTCAGAGTTAAAATCAATAGTTTTGCAAAATAATAATGTTTTATTGCTTGATGGTAACAGATCGGAACTTTTTGATTTTAAAAAAAATAAATTTATGAAGATCGACGATAATATTTCAGGTAAAGTTGTTTATACAGGAATTGATAAGTTTCTAACCGTCTCCTATAAAGATAAAAAAACTGAGAGGAAATCAACGGTTGTTCTTAATCTTTATAAAATAGACAATTTAAAAATCAAAAAAATTCAATCTTTTGAAAGTGTTAAATATCGTAAATATAATTTAATGTCTAGCTCTTTTGTTTCTTATAATAATAAAATCCTAATCACTGGTGGAATAAGAGGAACCAGTGGAATATGTAGTTGGAGTGGATCTGAAGCCTTTATTTATAATATTGATCAAAATAAACTTATTAAAATCAATAATATGAAAATATCTCGTTTACTGCATAATTGTATAAATACCAAGGACCGTAAAATAATTATTAGTGGGGGAATAGGAAATGGTTCACCTTTTGAAACTCGATTAGTAGAAGTTTTTGTTTATAATTAGTCCTTATGGTGGGTTTCAACCCACCATACGCCCTACACGCTTTGAGCTTGTTGAATATAAAATATAAAAAATAGTAACTTATGCGATAGGTTAAATTTTATTCTGCATTTAATTTAAATTACAAGAAAGTGTCTAATAAATCAGTTGGTGAGTTTTAATCCAATCTAGTAAGAGCTAAAATATTATGTTTAATTCATCAATATTTTAGGGATTATATAATTAAAATGGAAAAATATATAAGTGTTCAAGATCTTCCAACAGACTGGGAGGACAATATCGGTGATAACCTTTATCTCAAAAAGAATTTTCTTGAAATTGTAGAACAAATCGGTAGTTCAGAGAAATCTTATTATGTGTTTAGAAATTCTCTGGGTCAGATAGATTCCCAATTTTTAATAACCAAAACCACAGACAATGATATAGCAATGTTTACCCCTTTCAAGTTGCCGGTTACAATGCATTCTGTTTATTTTCCTTTTACTCTGTCTAAACCCGCGTGTATATTCGGAGATGAGTCAAAACAAGAGGTTACGGAATTTCTAAAGAGTTTAAAAGGTTATAAAATGGTATTGAATCTTGATGAATCTTGCAAACTTGATGATTTTTCGCATGGGCTGATTTGTCCTCGCTGTGTTATGCAAGTAAAATGGAATTCTTTTGAAGATTATATGTCTTCATTAAGAGCAGGTTACAGGAGAAGGTATAAAACCGCCCTTAAGAAATCAAAAGACCTTCGTTTTCGCATTTTAAAGAATAATGAACTAGAATTTACTGAAGAGATGTACGATTTGTATCTTGATGTTTATAACAACGCCCAGTATAAGCTGGGAAAAGTTTCAATAGACTTTTTCAGGCAAGATTGTTTTGTGGTTTTTGCGCTGGATGATGAAACCGGCACGCAAGGTTTTGCCCTGCTGCATAAAAATGGAGAAGAGTTGATATTTGAATTTGTCGGATTGAATAAGAAAAATATATTAAAATACGATACTTACATAAGAATATTAATTGAAATTGTCAGGTATGGCATCGAGAGAGGTTTTAAGGTTATTGATTTTGGTCAGACAACTGACGATGCAAAACTCAAACTGGGATGCAAATATGAGAACCTGTATGTGTTACTTAACCATTCAAATCCAATAATAAATTTGTTATTAAAAAATCTGGTTACTTATATTGAATATAAACCCTTAAACGAAAACAGTTTTCATGTTTTTAAGGAAAGTTTTTAATCTTAATGGTGATTAAACCCTACCAATGATAAAAAAGGAATTAGTAGCCGAGGAGGGTAATATGCTATTATGGAGTTCATATTGTAGAATATAGTTGAATATTTTGTATGGGTGTGGAAATTTGAAACTGGATTTGATAAACAAAAAAAATATAGCTATTTTAATAATTATATTAATAGCTTCGATTCTAGCCGTGTTAAAGCTAGTAGATATTATTCCAGCAAGTAAATATGGATATTTTCAGCGTTTACCTGATATGAATGTGGCACGTGCTGGGCATAAGTCATTTTTGTTGAGTGATGGAAGAGTTCTCATTATCGGAGGAGATAAATATAATAATGATAAGAATATAATTTTGCCTGAAGATAGAAATTGCACAGCTGAAATTTATGACCCTAAAACAAATATGTTTAATTTTATTAAAAATCTAAAAAACGAAATAAAGCCAGATAGTAACGTGGTTTTAATAAGAAAAGATAGGCTTTTAATTACAGGTGGATATTCGATTTTAAAAAGAAAAACAAATGTTATAAAAACTGAAAATACAGCCTATATATATGATTTTAAGGCTAATAAAATAATAAAATTACCAAATATGAACATTCCAAGAATGTCACATTCATCAGTTGTATTAAATGATGGTAGGGTTCTAATTTTAGGAGGCTGTCATAATTCTTGTAATGGTCCCATCCCAAATAATCATGCTGAAATATATGACCCACAATTAAATAAATTTATTTTACTTAAAAATTCACCTAAATACATACATGGACAAAATACAAATACTGCAATATTGAATACTGGAGAAGTTTTTATTGTTAATCATTCTTTGAAGCAAGGACAAGAAGCTGAAATATTTGATCCAAAAACGTCAACTTTTAGTGTTTTAAGTGGAAAAATATACACTGATCTAAAACTTCGAAATATTAATTTTAATTATAAAAAGTATTACATTGATAACATAGAATTATTAAAAGACGATAAAATAATAATATTTGGTAACTATGACTATCTATTTAACAACATTGCAGTTTTTGACTTACATACAAAAAAATTAAAAAATATTGGTTCAATGAATATAAAAAAGAGACATAGCTACGAGGTTACTTTATTAAAAGATGGCAATATTTTGATTTCAAATGGATACGTAGGAAGAGCCAATCTGATAAAATTAGTAGGTTCAGCTGAATTATTTGACACAAAAAAGATGAGATTCTATAAACTTCCATATAAGCAAGAAAAAAAGTTCTTTGCCAGTGCAATTTTATTGAAAAATGGAAATGTTTTAATAACTGGAGGTCGTGTTTATAACTCGGTATATTTAAGGAACTCGATAATTTTTAATTATTCTCCTTAGGGTGGGTTTTTAACCAACCAATAAAAGAAAAAGTTTTATTATAAAACGGTAATATTAAACAAGTTTTTTAGTAAGGTTAACCATTTCTAATGCGCCTTTTGCAGCTTCAGCACCTTTGTTTCCTGCTTTTGTTCCTGCTCTTTCAATTGCTTGTTCAAGGTTATCTGTTGTAAGAACACCAAACATAACAGGTGTAGATGTTTGAAGCGAAACGTTTGCTATACCTTTTGAAAGTTCCGCTGCAACTAAGTCAAAATGAGCTGTAGAGCCTTTTATTATTGCGCCAAGAGTTATTATTGCGCCATATTTGCCAGTTTTAGCGGCTTTTTGAGTAATAAGAGGGATTTCAAAAGCGCCAGGAACCCATACTACATCAATATTATCATCTTTTACGCCGTGTCTTTTAAGTTCGTCAACTGCGCCAGACAATAGTTTTGACCCTATAAATTCATTAAATCTTGATATAACGATACAGTATTTCTCTGTGCCTGCAAGGAATTCACCTTCTATTACATTTGGCATAATATACTCCTTCTGAATATAATCTTGTGTCGCATGCTGTCGAAAGCTCATCGCTTCCGCCACCTTGCTCACTTTTTGTAGATGCCACTCTCAATTTTCGCTATCACGAAAATTATTAGGGCAAACTTTATAAAGGCATTTTACATCACAAATAAGAAACTTTAAAGTTCAGCAATTAAATTTTTACATATCATCATTTTTGATATCCGGTTAGCGTATTTTATAAATTGAAATTTAAAACTAACATACAAGTTAATAGTCAAGGAGGGTTTTTATATGAAAATAACAAACTGGTTTTTCAAGACCAGACTTGGGGCATGCGCACTTTATGCAAGTGTTATTTATATGGT
>JAEZIX010000079.1 GCA_023415935.1 Cyanobacteria bacterium OH_CDB_20
ATCATATGCTGATGGACTTTGCCCATCTTTAAGCTCTGATACAGGCTTAAAGTATTGAGGATTAGCATTCATAAATTCTTCTTTTGCTTTAGATTTTTCTTCTTTAGATAAATTTGCATATCCTGGATAATTATCTTTAAGCAATTGATTTACGTCTTCCCAAGAATCAATCTTAGTTGTAACATCAACTGTTTGTACCGCAAGACTTCCGTTAGCAATTTGGTCCATAGCTTCTTTGCATATAGCATCAACATCTGCGCCTTCTGCGGTAGCTTTTGCAAGAAGGTCTTGTAATGCAGGATTATCCGGGTTTGCACTTGCTAAATCTTGCAAAACCGTTTTGGCATCTTTTTCAACGCCTTCTTGTGAAACATCTACACCAAACTGTTTTTCAACATAAGAATTAAACTCATTTTGACCTTTTTCAAACCAAGATTGAGCACCATCTGTAGTTTGAAGTTCCTTCCATTTTGCCTGAAGTACTTCATCAGAAACTTTAAGATCATCATCACCTGCTTGTCTTGCAGCCCAATCTTCATATTTTTCGCCTTCTTTTGGCAAATAACCCCAATCTTGGAACATTGTTCTCATTTCATCTTCGTTTAAGACACCATCTGCGCCAGCAAACTCTAATGCGCTTGACCATATATCTTGAGATTCATCACGGCTAATACTTCTTACAGCGCCTCTGTCAGCATCTTTTAATGACAAATTATAAAACACACTGCCTTTTGCTTCCGCATTATCTTTTCCTATAACAAACTTTTTGTAGCTTCCATCAACTTTTGTTCGGGACGTCTTTCCTACAGTTTCATTTGTAGATTTAAGATTTAGCTTTTTGATGCCCATTTTAGAACTCCTTTAGTTACTTTTTCCCTAACATTATTCATGTTTTCGACATCATTTGAATTAAACTTTAATTTTATAAACACATGTACATTTTCATGATTAACATTTCTTTACAAACATCGCTCAAATTCAATTAAATCAATGTTACATTCTGACCTAATTTGCAATGAGACCTATAATTAACTTTGTAGTAGATTATATTGGGATATAGAAATGAAAAAATTATTATTAACGTTGTGTCTTTTATTATTTGGAGCAGCTTCTTTCGCAGAAACTATATACATTGAATCAAATGTAAATATGGATAATTTTTGGGATAAAAACGGTAAAGAAGAACAAAAAGTTCTATCTATCGGACATTCTATATTAAACTCAAATAAAATAAATAAGAGAGTTCCTATTGTTTTGAGCAAAACACCAAAATCTATTAACGCAGATTCTAACCTTTTCGACAAACAAGTTACTATCTCAAACGGTATACTTCCATACTTGGATAACGATGATGAACTTGCTTATGTTGTATCTCATGAAATTGCACATTCTGTTGAATCATACGGGGGAATTCTAAAATATACTGCAATGAAATGGAATTCTAAAAAATATGAACTTGATGCGGACTTAGTCGCAGTGGATTATATGGTAAAATCAGGTTATAACCCTATTGCAGGTATCATCGTGGGGACAAAAATCTTCGCTGAACCTATGTGGGATTGGGGCTTCACAAGCATGCATCCAAAAGGTTCAAAAAGAGTTATGGAAATGTATAAATACATATACAAAAAATACCCTCAATATCTAAACTCTTCAATGATTACAAATGTTAACTACATCAATTTTCAAACATCTATGTCTAAAGAGATAAAGGGATTTGAACAAAAACAAAAAAATAGAAATAAATCTATTGACGAGGCTATATAATAATGAAATATTATTTTAGAAATTTATTATTAATTATTGCTTTTTCATTAATGAGCCAGTTCAATTATGCAGCAAAGGCCGAAAATATATCTATTTCACCGATTAAAACAATTACAACTTCTGATAAAAAAATGAAAGAAGGCGATTTGCTTTACTTCAAGGTAAAACAAGGAAACCGCAATATAAAAGAGGGCGATATAGTTACCGGGGTTATCACAAGTTATGAACCAAACGGATTTATAGGGCAAAATGCAATTCTTATTATTGAAAACTTCAAAGTTGAAAAAACCAACGAAAAACTCTCCGGCCTTATATATTGCTCAGGAAATGAACATAATCAGATCATGGAATTTTTATCAGATGTAAGCATAAACCCTATCGTAAGAGGTGGAGAAGTTAAAATTGTGCCAGAAGAGACATTTGTATTTGATACAGAAGATAAAATCAACACCCCTAACAAGTTGCCTCTAACAATTATTCCAGACCAAAAAATTTCGACAACTCACGATAAAATCGAAGTCGGAGATGCAATCAGATTCAAAGTATTAAATGACGTATATAAAAATGACAAACTATTTATCAAAAAAGACACCCCAATAATTGGAATTGTAGACCATTTGTCTGCAAACGGATGGGAACATGATAACGCAGAAATAACCTTTAAGACTTTTAAAGCAAGGGATATTAACTCAAATATTATAAACATAAATTCAGATTTAAAAATCAGTGGATTTGAAGAACTTAAAAACCTATATCCTAAAAAAGAAAGATTTTTTCAATACATCGGGATTGTCTGGCGAGGAAAAGAGATTGACATAGACCCAGCAACAGACACCACAAAGTTTAATCTATGGTTACAGAATTAAACTTAACATCCATTCTTAAATAGGTAAAATTACCCCTTTATCTTCAGATGAAAAACAGTTACTACTGTATTTATAATTTAAAAATGATAAATACTTGGTACCAAAATTTAAATAAGCCAGATTATATACCGCCAGAATCTGTTTTTACTTCTCTGTGGACAACGCTTTATATTCTTATGTTTGCTTCTGTGATAATAATATCAGGAAGAACATCAGGCAAACAAAGAAACAACGCCATTGCATTATTTTTGATACAGTTTATTTTGAATATAATGTGGAGTTTTGTTTTCTTCGAAATGCACAGTCTTTTAGGAGCATTCTTAGTGCTTTGCTTATTATATTTCTTCTTAGCAGCAACGATTGCCTATTTTTATAAGTATTCAAAACTTTCAGCAATTTTGCTTGTACCTTATTTTTTATGGCTCAATGTAGCAGGTTACTTAAACTTTAGATTACTTTTAACAAATTAATTAGCTTTTAAAAGTGCAAGGATAGCAAAGTAATGCATAACAGCCCCACCTAAAACAAATAAATGCCATATTGAATGCATAAATTTATATTTCCATAGATAGAAAATGCATCCTACCGAATAAAATAAACCACCGCCAAGCATAAGCCATACGGTCATATGTGCGCCGTAATTCCATATTGAATACATTAAAAATACAGAAAGCCAGCCTAAAAGAAGGTAAAGTCCTGTTGATAAATATTTAAATTTAAGCGTCATACAAGAAAAGACTATTCCGCTTATACAGATGTACCAAATCATAGCAAGAAGAGCAACTGAAAGTGGAAACGGCATTACAATAAGCAAAATAGGAGTATACGTACCTGCAATAAGCAAAAATATTGCAGAGTGGTCAATCTTTCTAAAAACTCTTTTTGCAGTTTCATTTACCATTGAATGGTAAAGGGTCGAGGATTGAAACAAAAGAAACAAGGTTGCGCCAAATATAGCTGTTGATGCGGTTTGCAAAGGGCTTTTGGAATAATATGCAAGCATCACTATACCGTATATAGCAAGTAAGGCGCCAATCGCGTGAGTGAAAGCATTTGCAAATTCTTCTGCAGGTGTATATCTAGGTGTTTCAGACATAACTCACTCCAATATTCTCGATACAAGATGATACTCTCACACAAAAAATTTTGTATCAAGCATTATTACATAATTTGTAATATTCCCTTAACGCACCTTGATTTTTCTTTGAAAAGGTTCAATATTGCTATATAATAACTACGTAGTCTAAACAAAATAAAAGGAGACGCATTATGATAAACGAAAAAATGGAAAAAGCTTTTAACGAGCAAATTAATAAAGAATTTTTCTCAGAATTTTTATATTTAGCAATGAAATCTTATTTCTCAAAATTAAATTTACAAGGTTTTGTAAACTGGTTCGATGTGCAGGTGCAAGAAGAACGTGCGCACGCATTCGGAATGCATGATTATCTTGTAGAAAGAGAAGGAAATGTTGAACTTCTAGCTATTGAAAAACCTACAATTGAAGGAAATTCGCCGTTAGCTATATTTAAACAAGTTCTTGAACATGAGCAATATATAACTTCTAGAATAAACCATCTTATGGATATAGCTGAAGAAGTAAAAGATAGAGCAGCTTTATCTTTCTTGGACTGGTACTTAAAAGAACAGGTTGAAGAAGAGGCTTCTGTCGGAAAAGTTCTTGCAACATTAAAACTCATAGGTGACGACAAGAACGCTCTTTTATCTTTAGATAAAGATCTTGCAACAAGAGTATTCACGCCCCCTGTGATAGGTTAAAACTTAATAAATATAAATTATAAATCCCCGCTTAAAACGGGGATTTTTTGTAATATATTAATTTACAAAACGAACCGCCATGTGATATTGTACAAATTATTAGGACTAGTAGGTTATTAACATGGAAAATAACAAAATCCTTGTTGTTGAAGATGAAGAAGATATATCAGAACTTGTCTGCTACAATCTAAAAAAAGCAGGATTTGAAACTGAAACCGCTTTTTCAGGAGAAGAAGCCCTTAAGAAACTTGAAAAAAGCGACCCTGAGCTTGTTCTTTTGGATGTTATGCTTCCCAACATAAATGGCTTTGATGTTTTAAGAAAAATAAGGGCAGAGGAAAGATTTAAAAAAATATCTGTCATAATGCTTACTGCAAAAGGTTCTGACGTTGATGTAGTAAAGGGGCTTGAGCTTGGCGCGGAAGATTATATTTCAAAACCTTTTAGCCCGAGTGTTCTGATTGCAAGGATAAAAAGCGTTTTAAAACGTAAAGGCGAATTTGCTAAAGGCGACATAATAAAAATAGATAAACTTGTCATAAACCCTGAAAAATATGAAGTTACAATAGATGATAACCAGATAGACCTTACAATCAGTGAATTTCAGATACTTTGTTTCCTAGCGAAGAAAAAAGGCTGGGCGATGTCAAGGTATCAAATTATTAATGTAATAAAGGGCGAGGATCATTTTGTAACAGATAGAGCGGTTGATGTTATGATTGTTGGCTTGCGCAAAAAACTCAAAGAATACGGCGAATACATAGAAACTGTACGCGGCGTAGGCTATAGATTTAAGGAATACTAAATGCCGGTACATTTTATTCTTTTAATATTAATTATATTAGTTCTTAACTGCTTAGCGGGCTTTTTTATTGCTAAAAGAATAAGAAAGCTTGAAAACATAAGAAAAGATTTTATTGCAAACGTTTCGCACGAGCTAAGAACACCGATTACATCAATAAAAGGTTTTACAGAAACTCTTCTTGATGGTGATTTAGAAGACAAAGAAGAAATAAGGCACTTTTTAGAGATTATAAAAAAACACTCTGACAGATTGAACGCTATTATTGAGGATTTATTAAGCCTTTCGAGAATCGAACAGGACTCAAAAAACATCAAATTTATGCACTGTAAAATCATCAGCACCCTAGAAAACTCAATTGAAATTTGCAAAATAAAAGCCTCTGAAAAAAATATCTCAATTGAAACATACGCGGATAGAACCTTAAAATCAAAAATAAACCCTTCACTTGTTGAACAGGCGGTTGTAAACCTTATCGATAACGCCATAAAATACAGCATTGATGGTGGAAAAATAATTGTTAGACTATATAAAGAAAATAAAAACATTGTTATAAGTGTTGAAGATTTTGGCTGCGGAATCAAAGAAAAGCATCTTTCAAGGCTTTTTGAAAGATTCTATAGAGTTGACAAAGCAAGAAGCCGAAAGCAGGGAGGAACGGGTCTTGGGCTTTCAATTGTTAAACATATCGCAGAAATTCACAAAGGAAGTGTAGCTGTTAAAAGTGAACTTGAAAAAGGTTCAACATTTTTTATAAAACTTGCAATTTCCTAATAAAATCCTAACAATTCTTTTTTAACATTATTATATGAAAGTAAATCATATAAAATTTTATAATACAAAATTACCGAATACACCTACTTTTAAAAGTAGTCCCCTGGCTTTGGCCGAAAATCTTGCATTCAAGCAGAGTAACCTAAACACACTAAACAAATTCTTTCTTAACGCATCAAAATGGGGAGAGAAAGAGACAATCTTGTTAAACGGGGTAGGAAAAACACTTCTTGCCCCGTTTATTATTTTGTTTAACCCTTTTATTGGCAACATGCCTCCTTATAAAAAAGAAAATAAAGAATATATGGCTTTGAAACAGCCGGTCACAGGGCTTGTAAATATGGGTGTTCAACTTGGAATACTTCTGGGACTCGATAACGGCTTCAATCACCTTATAAAAAAAGGAATTTTAGCAGCAGATTTAGCTGATACAAAACACCTAACTGCACTAAAAGGAACCGCTAGTTTAGCTCTTGCACTTGTAACTATGCCTTTTGCATGCAGTTTGGGCAACAAAATATATTCAAAACTTGCAAATAAATTCTTAAAAGGTAAGAAATATGATTCAAAGAATAATTAATTCAAAATTCATAACCAAACACATTGACAAAGTTGTTAACAACCCTTCTTATGCAGCAAAATTTCTTATTGGGGCAACTGTTGCAAAGGACGCTTTTGAATATGCAATCTCATCTGTTCAAAGTTTAAATAATAAAGAAATACCAGAGAAAAAAAGAAAACTAGTTGCAACTCTCGATGCTGCAACAGGGGCTTTAACCTGCATAAGTCAAATTGCACTTGGCTTTGGGCTTGCAAATGAAAAATTCCAAAAGAAAATCGGTGATTTTCTATTTAAAGATTTAATCAAAGCAGGCGAAGTTGAAGCCGTTAAAAAATCAAGGGCTGGACTTGCAATCGCATCATCTCTTATCTTATCAACTGTTATTGTAAAAAGAATTTTAGTACCAATGCTCGCCGCCCCAATTGCAAGCTACGGAACAGATAAGTTTGAAAGAAAAAACAAGAAATAAAACATTGCATTGCGGATTTTTCTACATATGAAATGAAGATACATGACTTTTTATTTTATCATCTGAAAAATAGTCAGATTCTTTAATAATTTTGATATCATAGCCTTTATTAGAATAGTCTATTGCTTTTCTAACTTTAGTTCCATAGTTACCAAATGCGTATGCTTGGCATTCACCATCTCCAATTATTAAAATATCCGTTGTTTTTTTAATAGTTGAATCTATAAATCCACCATCTTGAATAATAACTTCTTCGACATCAGATTTTTGTCCATATGAAAAAGTGCCACTTAAACATACATGTTTTCCATTTACAGAGTTAACTTGCTCTCGCAACTCTTGAACAGGCTCAAGTAATGAATTAATCGCTCCAACCATTGAATCAGATTCTTCTTTGGTTATAATATCATCCTCTAAAACACAATCAAGTACTGACATAATTTGGTCAAATGGATAATATCCTTTTAAATAATTATTTTTATACATCCATTCCCTTAGGTTTATAGCTTCAATAGTAGAGATTTCCTTATCAATACTGATACCTTTTAACATTCCATTTAAAACTTGTGTAGCAAGTGTAATAGGAGAAGCTGTAATATGATTAAAATATTCCTCTACCGTAATTATTAACTCTTTCATTTCGTCATTATTAATAACGCCATCTTCAAGAATTTTATCAATTACTTCTATTATATCTGAAATTACTTTTTGACCTATATATTTTAAATTATCTTCTCGCCATTGGGAAATATAGGCACATTCTAGAGGAACAATTACTTCATCAATTGCAATTCCTCTGATAGTGCCATAAAAATCCACTATTGATTTTCTTACCATAGGTGAAGATAAATATTGCACGTATTCATTTGTCTTATGTGGCACAAAGGTTTTTATATGTGTATCGATAGTAATATTAAATTTTTCAACCATCGTTTTAAATAAATCTGAGCAAGCACAAGCATCATCGAATGCATTGTGGGAATTATCAATGTCTATATCAAAATATTTACACAGTGTCGATAAGCTATAGTCTTTAATATTATATTGAGGAATATATTCTTTTGCTAAGTCAAATGTGCAAATATAATGTACCTCAGGTAAGTCGATTTTGTATCTATTACAAACCTTTAAAAGGGCATTAATATCAGCTGCTGCAACATTATGGCCGATGATTATAGACTCTGCAAAATATGGTTCAATTTTTCCCCATATTGTTGGGAAATTAGGTTCGTTTTTTACTTTTTCATTTGTAATTCCATGTACACGGATACAATTTTCATCAAATCCATCTTCTGGATTTATATAGATATCACATTCAGGAAAAACCGGTTCTCCACTAGGGAAATATTCACTCAACAGACCCATTTGACAAATAGACTGATTTCTGGAATTTGCATACTCTACATCAAAATACAAGACTTTTTTCATTTTTTCTCCTAGATATTTGCAAATTTACAAGTTGATTATAGCATATGGAAGAGAATATATTTAACTCAACAAAAAAAGGTCTATGACTAGACCTTTTTTAAATGGCGGGACCGACGAGGCTCGAACTCGCGACCTCCTGCGTGACAGGCAGGCACTCTAACCAACTGAGCTACGATCCCATTGCCTATTAAAGATTATAAACTACTGAAATTTTTTTTGCAATAGCATTTTACTCTCAGCCTTTTTGCAATATAATTAACTTATTAAAATACATTTCACGAGGCGAAAATGAACAAATATCTAATTGAACTAGGAACTGAAGAACTACCTTATAAGTTTATCCCTGATGCTGTTAAACAGCTTAAAGATGAACTTGTAAAAGCGCTTGATGATGCAAAGATTGAGTATAAAGAAATCAAAACTCTTGCAACGCCTCGCAGATTGACCGCAATAATTGAGGGTTTGCCTGAAAAGCAAGAAGATACCGTAAAAGAAGTTAAAGGACCTATCGCAACAATTGCTTATGATGAGCAAGGTAATCTTACAAAAGCAGCTTTAGGATTTGCCAATAAAAACGGCATTTCTCCTGACAAATTGTTTAAACAAGACAACTACGTTTTTGCTAAAGTCGAGCAAAAAGGAACTGATACAAAAGAAGCTCTTGCTTCTATTATTCCAAACGCAGTTATGAAACTAAAAGGTTCACACTTTATGCGCTGGGCTGATTTAGATATTAAATTCCAAAGACCGATAAGATGGATTGTATCATTATTCAATAGCGAAGAGCTTCCTATTGAGATTGCAACAATAAAATCCTCAAACATATCAAGAGGGCATAGATTCAGCAAAACGGAAGTCGAAATAACAAACGCAGATAATTATGAAAATGAACTCTTACAAGCTCATGTAATTGTTGATCAGGATAAAAGAAAAGATAAAATTTCTGAACTTTCTAAAAAAACAGCAAAAGAAATCGGCGCAGATATAGTTATCGAAGATGAGCTATTAGAAGAAGTAACTTTCCTTACAGAATGGCCAATTCCTGTTGTTTGCGACTTTGAAGAAAAATACTTAGATATCCCTGAAAAAGTTACAGTTACGGTTATGGCAACTCATCAAAGGTATTTCCCGTTATACAAACAAGGAAAGCTTTTAAACAAATTTATAACCGTCTCAAACTACATTGGAGATGAGTTTGCAAACATAAAAGCAGGTAATGAAAGAGTTGTAAGGGCAAGACTTGAAGACGCTATTTTCTTCTTTAAAGAAGATACCCAAAAACCTCTTGAAGCAAGTGTTGAAGCGCTTAAAGGGGTTACCTTCCAAAAAGGATTGGGCTCAGTTTATGATAAAACACAGCGTGTAATTCAACTTGCAAAATATATATCTGATGAGCTTAAACTTGACTCTGCGCAAGTAAAATCAATAGAAAGAACAGCTCTTTTGTCAAAAGCTGACCTTGTAACAAGTTTAGTATTTGAATTTACTGAGCTTCAAGGCTTTATCGGTGCTGATTACGCTAGGATTTCAGGCGAAACAAAAGAAGTTTCTCAGGGTATAAAAGAACATTACTTCCCACTTAATGCTGAAAGCGAACTAGCTGAAGGAATTGAAGGGCAAGTAGTAGGTATTGCCGATAAAATCGATACAATTACAGCAGTATTTTCTGAAGGAAGAAAAATCACAGGTTCTCAAGACCCACTGGGCGTGAGAAGGGCAACACTAGGAATACTTAAAACCATTATAAATAAAGAATTAGATATAAATCTTGATAAACTAATCGAAAAATCGATAGGTATTTTGCCTGTTTCCGTCGACAAAAAAGCACTATACGAAACAGTTAAAGACTTCTTCGTTCAAAGATTAAAAATATTCTATTCTGATAAATTCTCTTACGACGTAATCGATGCAACTGAAGCAAACAAGAATGTTTTAGCCGATTTAAAAGACTTCACCCAAAGGCTTGAAATTGTTTCAGAAATAACAGCAAAACCAGATTACGACAGCTTCCACGAAGCTATAAACAGAGTCATTAGAATTATTAAAAATGAAGTATCTGGCGCAAAGCCTGATGAAACACTATTTGTACACAAGGAAGAAAAAGACTTGTGGGGCAAAGTTAAACTAATTGATGAAAGCGCAGCTTCATATAAACAGCTTGAAAGTAACCTCATAGATACAATCCCAGAGATAACAAGTTTCTTTGACAAAGTGCTTGTTATGGACGAAAATGAAAAAATAAAGCAAAATAGGATAAATCTTTTGACACAAACTAAGCAAAAATTTGACAAAATAGCAGATTTTAGCAAAATTGTAAGATAAGTAGAGGTATTTTTATGAATATTCAATATCAAACATCAGGAACATGCTCAGCAGCAATTAATGTTGAAATTGAGAATAATGTTGTAAAATCAGTAGAATACATTGGAGGCTGCGACGGCAACTTAAAGGGGATTGCTTCTCTTGTAAAAGGAATGCCCGTTGAAGAAGTTATTAAACGCCTTAAAGGGATAAGATGCGGCGACAAGATGACAAGTTGCCCCGATCAATTAGTTCAATGTCTTGAAAAATACTTTGCTGAGATAAAAGAAGCAGTAAAAAAATAAAACAAAAAGATGTCTATATAGACATCTTTTTTAATATGCGGGCAAAAATAATATTTACAGGCTTTAAAACAATTAAGAAGAGGAACAAATATGAGAATTGCCCCGATTAGAGTTAATCCTTATTTCAACAAAAATATTGCCATAAATAAACAAAATCAAACCTTTACAGGTAATAATCAAAACACAGCCGAATCGCATATTGCTGAAAGAACATCAGAGCCTAATTTAAACACATATATAGCTCTTATGAACAATAAGATGAAGCTTAATGCGAATATTAAATTTTTCCTTGGCGCAATGACAAGCATTGACACTGATGCTAAAAGAAAACATCAGCCAATACAAATTGCAGATATCGGATGCTGTGATGGTGCTTTATGCAGGACTCTAAGTGACTTCCTTCCGCCTAATACAAAATACGTCGGGCTTGACTTGTCTAAGGATATGCTTGATGTAGCAAGAGAAAAAGATTCAAAAGCAAACAAAAGTAACTCGCAATACTTTGTTGGAAATGCTTTCGACTTACCTTTCAAGGAAAACAAGATGGATGTTATAATCGCTTCAAGCATTATGCACGAATTATATAGCTACGCTGATGAAAATTACGGCGAAAAACCATATTCAAAAGAATCAATTCTTCATTTTATGCAACAAGCATATGATTGTTTAAAACCGGGTGGAATCCTTATAATAAAAGACCCTGCAACACCAAGCTCAGACGCATGGGAGAGCATTAAAATCTGTAACGCAAACGAAGATGACGGCTCATACCCGCCGATTGAAGACGAAGAAGAACTAAAAAAAGCAGATATAACAAAGCTTTGCACACTAGATAAACTTAAAAGATTCTGCACAGACTTCTACCCTGCCCATGGAAATTGCGAGTGGAACGAAAATACTTGCATTATGCCAAGATGGCTTGTAACAGAATTCGTAAGACACAGAAAATGGCTTGCAACACCAGAAAACTGGGCATACGAAATCAAAGAAAACTACGGAACTCTAAGACCTGATGAGATGGCAAATTTTGCACAAAACATAGGTTTTGATTCGGTTAAAATAGAAAATATTTCAATTCCTAACGAAAATAATATTTATGCGATTAGACCGGGAGAATTCGAACTTAAAGATATGGAAAACAACACTTTAAGCCTTGAAGATTTCCCTATGTTTCTCGAAGTCATTTTGAAAAAACCAAGAATTTCTACTCGTTAAAACAAAAGTAAACTCAAGCTAATAAAGAACATGCCTGCAATAATCCCGCGCATAACGTGGTGGTTATCGCCATATTCTCTAGCAAGAGGTAACAGTGTATCAAGAGAAATGTAAATCATGATCCCTGCAACTGCACCAAACATCATTCCCACAGTATATTGAGGCAATGATAACTGAGCAAGAATAAGTCCTGCGACAGCACCGACCGCTCCCGCTAAGCCTGCTATAAATGTATAAAATATAGCAAAACGTTTTTTACCGGTTGCATGGTAGACAGGAAGAGCAATAGCAATCCCTTCAGGAAGATTGTGTATTGCAATCGCAATAGCAAATGGAATTCCTAGGGTTAAATCAGTACTTGCCACCAAGAAAGTCGCTAAGCCCTCAGGAAATCTATGTATTGAAATCGCAACTGTCGTTAAAATACTTGCTTTGAGAACCTTATAATCAATTTCTTTTTCTTCAGGCTTTTTTTCATCAGCAAGAAAACCTTCCCCAATATGAGTAGGCATAAAATAATCAACTAGAGCAGCTATACCAATACCCATAAAGAAAGAAACAAAAGTAATCATCTGAGATTTATCCCCGAATTGCCCAGTAAGAAAGATATTTGCCTCATTCAAAATAACATATAATGCAATAAAAAGCATTACGCCGGCTGAAAAACCAAGTCCGGTAGAAAGTACGCTTAAATTGTCTCTTTTAACAAAAAAAGTGAGAAAACCGCCACCAACTGTTGCGAGCCCTGCAATTACTGTTATTAACAAAGCTATAATATAATTATGTTCCATTTATTTTTATCTCCAATAGTTTTCGACAATTGCTTTTATGTTTTGATCTGATATTTTCCCCATAACAATCGTCTTATCAAGTTTATCAATGTTTCCTAGTATTTTTAGTGTGCTCACTGCTTCACAGACAACAATTTCATTATCAAAATCAATAAGTTTTATGATGCTGTCTGTTGCCTCTTTTAGCTCTAAATCTTTTATAATTTCTAAAGCGGCAACAACCCTGTGCCTGCAATGAGAAAGCTCTTCGACAAGAAATTTCTTCTGCTCTGACCAAAACTCTTCACTTTGAGATTCTAAAAGTTTTAAAATATCAGCAAGTTCTTGCTTTGTGTTTTTATCTTCGTCAAAAGTATATTCATCGCTCGATAATAGCAGCCTAAATTTTATTAATGAGCGCAATAAAATTTCTGCAATTTTGCTTCTGTATTTATTGTCAGATTTGTTCGTATCAATAAGAAGTGCAAACATCTCATAGAGTTCGAACTGAAAAACTTGCGACAATGGCAAAATTTCACCAAGTCCAATAACTATATTTTCAAGTGTTATGAGTATGTTCTTTCTGGAATCAGTATTAAAAAGCTCTACAAGGCCTGCAATGTATGGGATTTCCCCGGCAATATTTTCGGGCATAGCAGATGCTTTCATCGCCTCAAAAATTTTGTCTAAAGGAGGATTTTTTGAATACGAGGCGAAAAACTTAACCCCTTTTAACTTATCAAAATCATCTTCACTTTCAAGTAAAGTAAGCGCCTTATTATATGACTCATTATCATTCATCTTGCCAAGTGCTTGAGCAGAATTGCAAGCAAGATTTTCTTCCTCCGAAAAAGCATATCCTTGCAAAACTTCAAGTGCAACAGTGTCTGGAATTCTGCTGAAATATTTTGCAGCGTATGTCTTTTGATCAACAGTTCCTGTTTCCAAAAGTTCAAAAACATCATCTGTTAACTCTTCGCTTGCATATTTTGCAAGAATTGAGGCGAAAAGCTCATCATAGTCTTGAGAATATACATTAAATAATTTCAAAATATTTTTGTAATTATCAGCATTAACAGCTTTTTCAATCCTTTTTTCAACATTTGATTTTATGAAATCAAACAAAAATTCTGACTTTTTACAAAGTTCTTCAAACAATTTTACATCCGCAGTATTAATCATATGCTCAGCAGCTTTCTGGGCATTTGTTTCATCTTTTGCGGTGATATCTTTTAAATAATCTCTAAAATTTTCCATAAAACGATTATAGGATACAAATAATAAAAATAAAAGCACAACAAAAAATCCTCATACACAAGGGTTTGAGGATTTTTGTTCTTATAATTTATTATTTTAGCAACTAGTTGTTGTAAATATTACAATCGAGTTTTAACTCAATAAGAAGCTCTTCGTTTGCTCTTGCTTTGAAGTTAACACCTTTTGTAAGGAAGCCTGTAGCTCCACCAACAACAGCACCTGCCGGAATACCGATCGCAAGACCTGTTCCTATTTTGTCTTGAGGAGCAGCAATCGCAAGTCCAACACCAGTACCCACTGCAGCACCGCCAACGATATACTCAAGAGGTTTTTGCCAGTAATTTTCAACTACCCAGCCATCATTTCCGTTAAGAACTCTTGCTGTCAATGGCATTCTGCTTCCATTAGGGAATTCTATTTCTTGGAAATCAAAATATACTTGAGCATTTTTGTTCAATGCTTTTGGATCTTTAATATCGTGAACTTTTGCATATAGTTTAGTATTTGCAGGGAATATTAAAGTTCCTTCAACAGTTTTTACATCATTTTTGAAGTAGAAAACTTCAGTATCACCAATACTATGTTTTTTAGAGTTGAATGATTCTAAATAAGCAACTTTGAATACATTTTTAGCTAAAACAATTCTTCTGAAGTTTGTCATTGTAACTCTGTTACAAGCAGCTTCTGGATAAACATCGAAATGTTCAGCAGACAAGATATATTCTCTAGGAGGCTCAGGTTGTTTTGGAGCTTCTGCAACCGGCTCAGGTTCTGGAGCAGGTTTTACATCTGCAACAGGTCTGAATTGTTCTTTAACTAGATCCAAATTATTGCTCAATCTTGATAAAAGAACAGCAGCTTCATATCTGTGAAGAGTTGTCATAGGAGTCAATTTAAAAGCATCAGGATCGTTATAATACAAGTTGTATTTGATAGATTGAGCGTAAGGTTTTGTTGCCCAACCAGGGATTTCTTTATAGTCAGGGAATTGAGTTAATAACTCAGGGATAAAGCTTGTATCATTAGTAATATGAGCAAGCATTGTTTCAGTTTCTGTTTTGCTTATTGGAACATCAGGTTTGAAAGTACCATCAGGGAATCCCACTGTAGTACCGACTTGATCTGATCTTAAAATATCATAATAACCGTTTGTTGAAGGTGTAACATCAGAATATCTGTTTCTGATAGTAATTTCAACGTTGTTTTTCTTTAGTGCTCTTAAAAGCATTCCTGCAAATTCAACCCTTGTAACAATTGCCCAAGGAGCAAAAACGCCATCTTCAATTGGAGAAATAATGCCTTTTGTAACCACATCATCAATTTCTTTGTATGCGCGAAAATCTTCTTTTACATCAAAGAATTTAGAAGCAGCAAGCACAGGTATTGCATTAGAAAGCACTAGGAACAGCCCTAAAAACGCTGCAATAATTTTCTTCTGTAGACTCATTTTAACCTCACTTATAAAACTATTTTCATTAAAAAATGTATTACCTTACAGTTGTTGATTATACGTTATTTTGCAAGATAAATCAAACTTAATAACAATAAAATCAAATAAAAAGATTAAAAGAAAAATAAACCTTCAGGCATATAAATCTGTGGCCCTTAAAACCTTTATCAGCATACCTCTCTCAAATCACATGGATTTTAAAAATTAAACATGGAAAATTTTGTTAGTTTTAAGATTTTCTATCTTTTCAAAAGTTAATAATTAATTGTAAAATTGTTGAATACAGGTACTATAAAGATAGAATACATAACATGAGATTTATGTAAAATTTCTGACTGATTAATTTTAGGAAGGGGCAGCTATGAAAAAGCTTGTCGTAGGATTTATTATCATTACACTCTCAATTGGAACAGCTTTTGCAGGAGTAAAAATTTCGAATGGAGCATTCAAAGATTTACTTAAAACAGGAACCCCTGAACAGGTCCAAAGTGCTATTAACACAGGCATAGAAATGGACATGCAAGATGCCCTATGTTATTCAATAAAGCACAGTCAAAATCATGGGATTATAAGTACTCTGATTGAAAACGGTGCAAGTCTCAATAATTGCAAGTGCCTTATGCCTGCTGTAGGACGTGTTTTTCCATTGTGGTACAGCACATATTACAAGAATGTGGTAACAACAGAAGACTTACTAAAACTAGGCGTTTCAGGCATGGATTATAGCTTGTATCAGGCAGGTAATCTTGAACTTGTAAAAACATTTGCAAAGTATGCTGACAATGAATCTATTGAACGCATTTTAAAATACACAAGAGAAGAAATGAACAACACTAATAATCTTCCCGCATATAGAGCTGAATATACCCAAGTTGCTGAATATCTTCAAAGTATTGATGTTAATATGCCTCAATTTGTTGGTAAAAACAAAGTCGATATTGTAATGGACTTAGGTCAGCCGTCTCAAGAAATGAAGGTTGACGCAAATCATGAAATGTGGACATATTATCATCATGTGGATGACACACACTTTAGCGGAAAATCGACAGGAACCTCAACATATTGGGGATTTGGAGTATCGACAATAAATGCAAATGTGTCAGGTGGGTATACCGCATCAAACCTTGAAAAATTAACACTTATTTTTAAAAATGGTGTTGTAATTAAAGCGAAGAAAAACTACGACAGACAACTTCACTAAAAAATAAATGGTTAGAAAAGGAGACAATATGCAAAAATTATACGAAGCAGTGGTTACATCTAAAGGCGGAAGAAATGGCCACATAAAAACTAATGACGGCATTTTAGACTTTGCAGTTGCCGTCCCTAAAGAAATGGGCGGGGAAGGCGGAGCTACAAACCCTGAACAATTATTCGGAGCAGCCTATGCATCTTGTTTTGAAAATGCTCTTATTCATTTTGCAAACTTGCATAACATAAAACTTGAAGACACATCAGTTACAGCCTTTGTCGCAGTACTTGCAGACGATAAAGGTGCGTTTAACCTTGAAGTAAAACTTGAAGTTACATTAATCGGCTGCGACAACCCTGAAAAATTAGTAAAAATTGCAGACCTTGCATGCCCATATTCAAAAGCTTTAAGGAATAACATTCCTGTTGAAATAGTAATTAAATAAGGCGATAATCGATTGAACAATTTTCCTGAAGCAATAAAAAAACTGCCAGAAGCAGACATTCCACTTAAAGGAGTGAACGCTTACCTTGCGCAATGCAGCGAAAGTCAGATTCTTTTTATGGAATTTGATGAAGATGTAGATTTGCCCGCACATTCACACAAAGCTCAATGGGGGATTGTATTAAAAGGTAAGATTTTTCTTAATATTAACGGCGAAGAAAAAACATACACTCAAGGTGAGAACTATTATATCCCCGAAAACACAATACATTCAGGGAAAATATATGCAGGATACGCTGACATAACATATTTTGACGAAAAAGAAAGATACAAAACAAAGCAATAAAAATAGCACAGGTCAGATTCGAACTGACGACCTCACGGGTATGAGCCGTGCGCTCTCACCAACTGAGCTACTGTGCCTTAAGTTCCTTTATTATCTGATAGACATGATTTTTTTGCAAGTAG
>JAEZIX010000013.1 GCA_023415935.1 Cyanobacteria bacterium OH_CDB_20
TAATATTTGACGATATTGAGAATTTAGACTAATATCTTAGTGTAAGTAAATATAGAAAGAAGATTAAAATGACTTCAAAAAAATACCTTTTTACTTCTGAGTCAGTAACAGAAGGACACCCTGATAAAGTTTGTGACCAGATTTCTGATGCAATCTTAGATGAATTCTTAACAAAAGACCCACGCTCTAGAGTAGCTGCTGAAACAACAGTTACTACAGGCATGGTGCTAGTCTGCGGAGAGATTACTGCAGATTGTTATGTTGACATTCCTAAAGTTGTTAGAGAAACAGTTAAAAATATAGGTTACGAAGGGCAAGCAGGCGGCGGATTTGACTGCAATACTTGCGCTGTATTAACCAGCATCGACGAACAATCAACAGATATCGCTGGGGGTGTAAATAAAGCGTTTGAATCAAGAGATAACAATGCAGCAGTTGACGTTCACGAAACTGCAAACCTAGGAGCAGGCGACCAAGGGATTATGTTTGGCTTTGCTTGTAACGAAACTCCTGAATATTTGCCATTACCTATCAGTTTGGCTCACAGACTTGCATTTAAACTTTCAGAAGTAAGAAAAGACGGAACTTTAACTTACTTAAGACCTGACGGAAAATCACAAGTTACTGTTGAATATGAAAATGACAAACCTGTAAGAATTGATACAGTTGTTATTTCAACCCAACATGCTCCTGAAATCAACGGTATTTCAGACAATACAAAAGTTCAAGAAATGATTAAAAATGACATCATTAAATATGTAATTGAACCTGTATTTGCAAATGATGCTTTAAAACCTGACGCATCAACAAAATACTTAATCAACCCATCAGGAAGATTTGTTATCGGAGGCCCTCAAGGTGATTCCGGCTTAACAGGAAGAAAAATTATAGTTGATACATACGGCGGCTACTCTAGACACGGCGGCGGAGCTTTCTCAGGAAAGGATCCTACAAAAGTTGACCGTTCAGCTGCTTATGCTGCAAGATATGTTGCAAAAAACATTGTTGCTGCAGGATTAGCTGATAAATGTGAAGTTGAATTAGGATATGCAATCGGTGTTGCAGAACCTGTATCTATAATGGTTGATACATTTGGAACAGGTAAAGTTTCTGATGACAAGATTATGGAATTAATCGAAAACCACTTCGACTTAAGACCTATTGCGATAATCAACTACTTCAATTTGAGAAACTTACCAATGTTAAGTAACGGCAAATTCTACCAAAAACTTGCTGCTTATGGACATATGGGAAGAACTGACTTTGATGTTCCTTGGGAAAAAACCGATAAAGCTGAAGAATTGAAGAAAAGTGCAAATTGCAACTGCAGTTGTTCAACCTAAAATTTAAAAATAATAATTATATCTGAAAAGGGAAAACGTAATGTTTTCCCTTTTCGGGACAAGATAGCTGGAGAGAAGACATTGAAAACACAAAATGAAACAAAATTACTTACAGGTGCCGAAATATTTGTAGAATGTTTAAAAGATGAAGGTGTCGATGAAATTTTTGGTTACCCTGGGGGGGTTATCCTAACTATTTATGATGCCCTATATAACTGCAAAGAAATCAAACACTACCTTGTAAGACACGAACAAGCCGCAATTCATGCAGCAGAAGGTTACTCAAGAGTCTCAGGTAAGCCAGGAGTTGCGATAGTAACTTCGGGTCCAGGTGCTTGTAATACTATAACAGGAATTGCAAATGCTTATTATGACGGCTATCCGCTTGTTGTATTTACAGGCCAGGTCAGCGCGGACTTAATCGGGAACGATGCCTTCCAAGAAGCTGATATAATAGGGATTACCCGTTCTTGCTGCAAACACAACTATCTTGTAAACGATGTTAATGACCTTCCAAGAATCGTTAAAGAAGCATTCCATATCGCAACAACAGGCAAACCAGGTCCTGTTGTAGTTGATTTACCAAAGAGCGTACTTGTTGCAAAAGCAGAGTACCAACCTGTGAAACAGGTAAGATTACCTGGATACAATCCGAATTATTACGGACATCCAAGACAAATTTCAAAAGCGCTTCAAATGCTATGCAATGCTGAGCGCCCTGTTATTATTGCAGGGGGTGGAGTTATCGCATCAGGCGCTCATAAAGAAATAACAGAACTTGCAAATACACTAAATATTCCTGTCACAAATACTCTTATGGGTATTGGCGGCTATCCAGCAGAAGGCGAAATGGCATTAGGAATGCTAGGCATGCATGGAAACTACTGGGCAAATTACGCTGTATCAAACTGTGACGTACTTCTTGCAGTTGGAACACGTTTTAACGACAGGATTACAGGCTGTCTAAAAAGATTTGCAAAAGACGCTGAGATTATTCATATTGATATCGACCCTTGTTCAATATCTAAGAATGTTTCAGTCGATATCCCTATTGTAGGAGACGCAAGAAATGTATTATCTGCTATGCTCAAAGAATTTTATGAAAAAGAGTATGAAATTTTTCCTGAAGTAAAACACGCATGGCATTCACAAATTGAAGAGTGGAAGCAGAAAAGAGTAAGACCTTCAAAACCTCAAGCCGACAAAATGAGCGCTCTTTCTGTAATTGAAGAAATATATAATTGTACAAATCAGTACAAACCTATAATAGCAACAGAAGTTGGTCAACACCAAATGTGGGCGGCTCAACTATATAAATTTAACGAACCAAGACAATTTGTATCTTCAGGCGGCCTTGGAACAATGGGATTTGGATTCCCTGCTGCAATAGGAGCAAATATTGCATTAAAAGACAAAATTGTAATCGATATTGCAGGTGATGGCAGTATTCAGATGAATTTGCAAGAACTTGCAACATGTGTTGAATACGGCATTCCTGTTATAGTTGCAATTATCAATAACGGATATCTAGGCATGGTTCGCCAGTGGCAAGAACAGCTTTTTGATGAACATTATTCTCAATCACAAATTTCAGGACCTGATTTTGTCAAACTGGCAGAAGCATATGGCGCAGTTGGCTTTAGGGTGGAAAAGATGGAAGACATCGCACCTACAATGCAAAAAGCTATAGAATTAAGAAAACCTGTATTCATTGACTTTGTAGTTGAATCAATGGAAACCGTTTATCCATGGGTATTAGCAGGTAACCCAATAAATCAGGTATTACTTTCAAAAGAAGAAAAATAATATTAAAGGAATAAAAAATGAGCCATAAGCATACAATATCAGTTTTAGTTAAAAATGAACCGGGTGTTTTATCAAGAATTTCAGGACTTTTCTCGGGAAGAGGATACAACATTGAGAGCTTAACAGTTGCACCTGTTTTAGATGCAGATTTCTCAAGATTCACAATTGTTACAAGCGGCGATGATAAGGTTATTGAACAAATTACAAAACAATTAAACAGATTAATCCCTGTTATCAAGGTTGTTGACTTGCAAAAAGATGATGCGATTGAACGTGAGCTTGTTTTATGTAAGGTTTGCGCAAAAGATGAAAATAGAGCTGAAGTTTTAAGGATTGCAGAAATATTTGACGCAAAAGTCCTTGATGTAACTCCAAAATCCTATACAATTCAAGCCCTTGGCGACGAGAAGCAGATTTCATCTATGGTTGAGCTATTAAGACAACTTGGAATAAGAGAACTTGTCCGCTCAGGAAAAGTTGCTATCTCAAGAGAAAACCAATTCCAAAATATTAAAAGCATGCAAGAGTACGAGTGCCAATCTTAAGCCGTAGCTAAATCAATGTTTTTAAATAAGCCTTTTCTTCCTCGAAAGTGGCTATTTTACCATCCAATTTTGCCTCTAAAACTTTATCTAAAAGTTCTTTGAACTTTTTTGAAGGTTTTAATCCAAGGTCAATAATATCTTCGCCTGAGATGAGAAGCCTTATATCTTTTAAATCATTATAAAAATAAAGGGCTTTTTGATCTTCTGTATAGACATAATATGCCGCAATCGAGATTTTATCTTTATCTTCGAAAAATTTATATATTTCGATATTTGTATTACAGCAGAGTCTAGGCAAGTGAAGCATGCCTGAAAGATCCGTTATTATTTTAGCTTCGTGCGAGCTTAAGTTTAATTTTTCAATACAAACTTCGCTGACATTTACAAGACAGACCGCCAAACATAAGAACCAAACATCTTTTCGAGTGATATCAAACAAGGTAACTGTGTTATGAAGATTTGAGCCTGTTACCCCAGAATCAATCCCTCCGCAGAATAAAAGATAAACCTTTTGTCTTATAAATTCATCAAATGAAAAAGCAAAACAATCAAGACTGAATAAATCTTTAAGCTCGCATTTTGTCCTCTCTAATGGGAAATCAAAACATTTTTCCTGACTTAAATACTTATCCTGAAGCTCTTTTGTATGATTATCAAGCTCAAAACCAAGCCTTACTGAAAATTTCAAACCCCTGATAATACGTGAAGGGTCATCAATAAAACTTTTGTCGTGAAGAACTCTTATATATTTATATTTAATATCATAATATCCTGCAAAAAAATCTATAAGCTCAAACGCATGCTCTCCAAACAAAGGTATGTACATTGAGTTTATTGTAAAATCACGTCTTATCGCATCTTCTTTTATAGGAACGCCAAATTCAGTTATAACAGGCAAAAACCCTGATTTTGGATATTTTTCTTTTCTTGTTGAAGCAAAGTCTATTTCAATATCATCGAACATAACTTTGGCCGTTTTCAAATCCTCTTGAACCTGAATAATCTCAGCCGGCATTGATTTTTCAATAAGTTTAGCAAAATCAACTGCGTTACCTTCAACAATTACGTCAATATCACAAATTTTATTTTCTAAAATCAAATCTCTGACAATACCGCCGACTAAATAAATTTTATAATCATTTTCTTCTGCAACTTTAGCACATGCCAAAAGAGCCCCCTGCACCTTTGCTGAAAGCAGATTTTCAAATTTATCTTTTAGTAAGATTTTTTCCATATTATTTTTTAATATAAATATTTCCAAAGACCTTGATATAAGATGATTTTTCAGCCTCAAGCTCTTTTATTTTACGAATGAATATTTTATTATCCTCTAAAAGTTCTTTAATTTTAGCCGCCATCTGTTCATTATCCTTTTTGAAAGAAGCAGCGCTAGTCGCATCTTCTAGCCATTCATTTTTCTTTAAGTAAGAAGAAATATCGACGGTGATTTTCTCAGCTATAGATTGAGCAAGCACGTTTAATGTTTGATTTGTAATATCAAGAGTAAAGTTCTTAAGTTCTTTTTCTGGCAAGTTTTTTGCCTCTTCAACCACAATCGGTTTTGTCTCTTCAACAATAACTTCAGCCTCTTTGACAACTTCTTCTTGCGCTGGCTCTTCTTCTTTTATTTCTTCAACTACAGGAGAAGGCTCAGGTTCTTTATAAGATTCTTCAACAGTATAAAGCTTTGTCTCAGGTTCTTTTGATTTCATAGCGTTTTTAATCTTTTCAAGAGCAGCCTCCTCAAAAAATTCAACGCCATGTTCATCTTCATAAATAGCTTCAATCTTCCAGTTTTTAATAAATGCATCAAGAATAAACCTGTCTACAAGAATATCTTCATCATTCAAAATCTTTATAATATCGTCTTTACTTAACATGACCTCTCCAAAATGGACATTATCCCTTAATGTATTAAACAATTATAGCAAATTTATTTGTAAATAAAAAGGACGCACTATAGCGCCCAGTTTATTAAATTAATTTCATAAATAGATTTCTGACTAATATTAAACTTCAGAATCTTTAAAGAATGCATTTATTGCTTTTTTTGCTTTATGTTCAGCAATAATTGATTTAATACCTTTTGCAATTAGAGCCAATGCGCCAACACCAACAGCAGCAGCACCAGCAATAGCAATAGCACCTCTTTTATTTGTTTTTGCAAGCTCAAACACATCTGTAGCTAGTTTTTTTGCATCGCCAGCAGTTTCAGTAGCGAATTTACCAGCGTCACCAGCAGTTTTAGTCACAAAGCCTTTTACGGTTTGGAATGTTTGTGCTGGATTAAATTGAACGACCATTATATAACTCCTTACATTATCTGTATCTATATTAAAGCTAAACATAAATATTTTTGTCAATAAATTTCAAAAAAATTAAAATTTATTTACATTTTTTTAAAAATTCCCTCAAAAACTTTTTTAGGAGGTTTATTGTGCGCTTGAGCAAAGTACAAAGAACCGGTCTTGTCTATGCCGCTAAATGCAACTTCTTGATTTTGGCTTTTCTTATTCTTTTCAAACTTATTAGTAATAAATATATTAAGTTTTGGAACTAATACACCAAGGACAACTCCAGAGTATATATAGCCTGCAATTTGTGCCAGTGCAAGTTTTGCAACATTTCCTTTAGCCGACTTTGAAGCGTTTTTCATAAGAGTAGAAAACTTGATATTTTCAGCAGATTTAATTAACGATTCAGGCACATCACTTAACAGCACTTCATCATAACTCTTAACTGATGAGTGAGCAATCCAGTCAGCTACGTGCTTAAGACCTTTTTTAGATGCGTCTCCTGCATAATTAATCAAGTCTTTACCGCCAGGAAGCGCCCTTGCAACGCCCTTAGATACAATACCGCCTAATATCAGCCAGTTAGTAAATCCTAAAAAGTCTTTTATTGAACTTTCTCTAAGTTCATTCTTATCTCTTGCAGATAAAAATCTGCTTACGATAGTCATGCCGTATAAAAGTTTAAATTGATTCAAATTAGGAACCATGCTGCTAAATTGTATTTTATTTATTATATCTTTAGGATTTTTAGCAATTCTTGTAATAGCAAAAAGACCCATCAAGCCTGCAACTGCTGCTTTTTCAAGTTTGAATCCAAATGAGTTATCTGCTTTTCTGCCTTTTACGCCAACGAAACCATCATTTCCTGTACGTTTTTTAGTTAAGTATTTATTAATAGGTTGAATTGAAACACCTATAAGAGTAGAAATGCCAAGTCCCAATAATGCAGAACGGACTTTTAAGTGTTTTAATTTTTCTAAAAACTCAGGCATTTTTTCAGCAGATTGCTTTTTAAAGGCATTGCCTAAAGAAAGCATGTTATCAACCAACACACCAAGTGAATTGGATACCGACTTATCACCAATATTAAGTTTGTAATTAGACTTTGCACCGGTATTATTTATTATAAGATCTGCGATATGTTTTTTTGTAGCTTTTATTGCCTTTTTAGACATTCCACCATTGGAAATGTTAAATAATTTTTCAGTAATATCGTCGACTAAACTTTCACCTTCAGCTACTGCAATTTTTTTCCAATTAGAGCCATCTAAACCTTCCAGCTGAGTTAGTGTATTTTTATAGAATTCTTTCTGAGAACTTGAATTTTTCCAGATTTCGCTAAATACATCTATCGCATCAGAATTAGCAAATATTGTATTTGCCTTTACATTAAATTTATTATTAAACACACCTGAAAGAGCAGTGGCAGCAGCTAAACCAACAACACCAACAATAGCATGGTTTACTGTACTTGAAGCTTCTCTGACTGCTGTTTCTGTACCTGCATCTAGGCCTCTATTTTTAGTATCAACAATTGTTCTAGGTATAACCATTGAACCTAAATCGACAGCACATGCTCCGATTGCCGGACTATCCCCTAAAAATCTTAAAAATTGAACGCCAACTGAGTCTATACCTTTAAAGTTTGGGTTATTACTTGAGTTGTATTTCTTATTTCTATCAGTGTTTAAACGCACGTTATTATTAATGCTTAGTTCCATAAATACCTATATAAATCTTTCCAAGTATGTTTAACGGACCTCAAATTATATTTTTGCTATGCGACAATAAATTTGTTACATTTCACAAAATTAAAAAGTTCCCATATAAATCTGGCAATATAATAATTGTCATATCTACACTATTTTAATGGCAACTATTAGAAATTTCAAGAGATAAGAAGTTAAAAATATTAAATAATCGATTATTTTAACAAAAAAATGAATTGTAACGTTTTTTAACGATTGCTTTACAAAACACCTAATAACATTAAAGTTTTATAAGAAAAACAACGATAACTTACTTGTGAGTCGTCGAATTTTGGAGTAAA
>JAEZIX010000017.1 GCA_023415935.1 Cyanobacteria bacterium OH_CDB_20
GAACTGCTGAACAATTCGGTGACCAGGGTATAAATGTGCATTTGAAACACAAGTGTACAAAAATATTTAGTAAAGGTAATAAAGTTAGAATCCTAGACTTAGACTCAAAGAAGACATTTACAAAGAACTACGATATTTTGGTGCTTGCAACTGGAGCTAGACCTTATATACCACCAATGAAGAATTATAAGTTAAAAAATATATTTACATTGAGGCATATATCAGATGCGGTTCAAATTAAAGATATAATGCATAAGTCAAAAACAGCAACAATTGTTGGTGGGGGGTATATTGGTATTGAACTATTAGAAGCGTTTGTTAAAAATGGCTTAAACGTCAATGTTATTGATATTAACCCTTATGTAATGAATGTTTATGATGATGATATGGCAGAACTTATCCAAAAGCATATTTTGGAAAAAGACGGTGATAAAGTAAAAATATTCAATAGTCAAAAAGTTGAACAATTTATCGGAGATGAAAATGGCTTTGTAAAAAAAGTTTTAACTTCTGAGCAGGAAGAAATTGATACTGATTTTGTTATTATTTGTGCAGGGGTAATCCCTAATACTGAATTAGGTGATGAAATAGGCTTAAAAAAAGGAATAGCTAATTCTTACTGGGTGAATAGTCATCTTCAGACTTCTGTTCCAAATATTTATGCTGTTGGCGACTGTGCGCAAAAGAAACATATTGTGTCTAACAGATATTGCTGGCTTCCTCTTGGTTCTACTGCCAATAAAGAGGGCAGGTGCGCCGCTCTTAATATAATGGGAGATAATTGTAATTTTGATGGAGTTTTAGGGTCGTCTGTAAGCAGATATTTCGGTTTTACAATGGCTATGACTGGAGTTACAGAGAGAGAAGCAAGGTGTGATGATGTTGATGTTGTCAGTGCTACTGTCAATAAAAAGGACAAGGCAGGTTACATGCCTGATGCTAAAAACATTACGCTCAAACTAATTGTTTCAAAAAATTCCAGGCATATTGTAGGGGCTCAGGCGATAGGTTGCGGAGAAGCTAATTCAAGAATTGGCATTGTTTCTTCGGCAATTTTAGATATGGTAAAAGTCGATGATTTTGTGAACCTTGATATTCCTTATTCGCCGCCATATTCTACTTCAATTGATCCATTATTGAATGTTGCTCAAATAGTAATTAAAAAACTTAAAGACTATTACGAATAATAGTCTTTAAATTAGTTTTATAATATTTGTTATTAACAAATTATTTTATTTTTTTGCACATTGGCAAGTAATCATTTGAACAAGTAATGATTCGGCTTTTTTGAGTTGGGCATCGTTTTTGACTTTTATATCTTCTTCTGTCAGTTCAACTTTGACATCAGGAGCTATACCTTTTTTGTTAATGTCTGTTCCGTTAGGGGTTAAATATTTTTGGATAGTAATATTTACGCCTGAACCGTCAGGAAGTTTATTTATCTCTTGAACAAGACCTTTACCAAAAGAGTTTTCACCAACGATTAAAGCTCTTTGGTTATCTTTCATTGCACCTGAGAAAATTTCACTTGCTGAAGCGCTTCCGCCGTTGATAAGAATGACGATAGGTTTGTCGCAAATGTAGCTTTTATTAGATCGTGTAGTATCTTTATAGCCATCTCTATCTACTGTACTTACTATTATACCGCCGTTTAAGAACATATCTGCAATGTATATTGCGTTAGAAAGTAAACCACCCGGATTTGAACGAAGGTCAATAATATAACCTTGTTTTTCACTGCTTTTAGAAAGTGCATCTTGGAATTCTTCAGTAGCATTTTTACTTAAGAAAGAACTCAATCTTATATAGCCAACCCTGTTATCCATTTTGTAATCTTCAGGTAGTTTTGTAGACACAGATTTAATTTTAATTTCAGCCCTAGTTATGGTATATAGCTTAGTCGGCTGATTTTTCCTTTTAATAAGTAAAGTTACGCTTGTT
This sequence comes from Cyanobacteria bacterium OH_CDB_20, assembly GCA_023415935.1. Taxonomy (GTDB): domain Bacteria; phylum Cyanobacteriota; class Vampirovibrionia; order Gastranaerophilales; family Gastranaerophilaceae; genus JAEZIX01. The sequence goes on from JAEZIX010000017.1 coordinate 1,942, forward strand.
CCTTCTTTACCGCGAATTTTATCAGCAGCTTTATCAACAGTGATACCTTTTGTTGATTCGCCATTAATTTCAAGAATTTCGTCTTCCGCTTTAAGACCTGCTTTTTCGCCGGGAGTATCTTCTATCGGAGAAATAACAAGTAATTTACCGTCTCTTACACCTATTTGAACCCCAATCCCTTTTAAAGAACCTTTAATTGAGCTTGTTTCATCTTCAAATTCTTTTGGATTTAAGAATTTTGTATAAGGATCGTTTAAACTTGCAAGCATGGTATCTATTGCAACATAAGCATCTTCGTCAGTTTTTATGTAGTTATCATATTTATTTCGCCATTTATTCCAGTCTTGACCGTTGTTAGTTTGGTCAACGTATTTTACGTTAATTAGTTTCCAAACTTGGTCGTATATTTGGCAAGGAGCAAATGCCATTACAGAGTTTGAAAATACTGCTCCGTAAACAAAAAACAAACATACTGTTATTAATATTCCGTATTTTTTGATAATATTTTTCAAATTTATGTCTCCCGCAAATGTAGGTTTTTAAATTTCTACTACTATATCCTTAATATTATAATATAAAATCATATATTACAATCAACAGACATTTGTATTGTATTTTATAGTACTACTAATGGCTAATGCTTTAATTTTTTCTTATTTACTCTTAATATATTTTTGCAAAAAGTCATAATCCCTTGATAATACTATCTTGTATTGATATTATACTTTTGAGGAAGGTTATAAATTGCACAACTATTATTTTAAAATAAGAAAAAAAGATACCGAGTTTGAATTTTCAACCGATAATCTAGAAGATTTTGACAAAAAAGTCTATGATTGGGTGAAAACTTTTTGCACTCCTTCTTCTCCTAAAAAAGAACCTGAAAACACTTCTGTTGCTGAAAGAATGGACTTTATTGATATCAGAAACCTTGTAAAAATAAATGATTTTACAGGTGAAATAAAACAAGAACCACAGAATGAAGATTTTGAGGCAGTTCTTGAAAAGGCATCAGAAAGTCCGAAGCTAAATCTAGATAGAGAACTCGCGCGCCAGAGCGAACTTTTTAAATTTATTACTGATAAAAATATTCAAACACAGCTTGATTTCTTGATTATGACTGCATTTTATATGATGCATTTTGAGGGTATAACCAGGTTTACCATAAAACAAATAAACTCAAGATTAGTGCCGCTTAATATTGCTCCAATTACCCATGGCACTATTCATCAGGCTGTTTTAGATGGATATGTAGAAATTGTCCCTGATTTAACAGGTCTTGGAGATGTAATGGAGTATTCTCTTTCTCAAAAAGGGGAAGATTACTATTACGGGCAAGAATAAAAGTTAGTCTTTTTTAAATTTTATGCTCGTATCAAACATTGTTTTGTCGTAGTATTTCACGTCTGTTGTAGGGTAAATGTAATTTACTTGGACTTTTTCTCTTGGTAAGAATACTGCAAAAGCCTTGTCATCAAACACCATTTTATATTCTTTTTCTTGTGAAAGTTTTTTAAATAGCGGGTATTTTTTCTCAATTATTATTATGTCGGTTGGATAATTTAATAGGAATTTGTTCCAAGGGCTATCTTTTAAAAGCTGAAAATTTCTGACTTCATCAAGCAATTTTGGGTTATAAACTTCTTCGTATCTACCATCAATTGCTATTTTATTCTGAGGATAAAGTTTGTAGCTTGCATAGCTTCCATAGTTGAAATCGGTGAATAAATTGCCGGGTATTTTGTTTTCTTTTATGAATTGAATTGTATATACAGGATAAATTTTATTTGAAATAACCATGTTTTTTTCTGCTTTGGCAAAAGCAAGAATGGCAAATAGTATAGTTAAAAACGAAAAGAATATTATGCGTTGATTTTTATAGCTTTCAGGAAGATTGTTTTTAAATCTTTCATTATATAAATTGTAAAAATCATCATACAAAAAGGCAGCAAAAGTTATTACGAAAAACGGCTGATGTTTTATGTGCATTATTGCTAAGATTGCTGTTGTAAGCAACAATAAAAACTTTGTTTTATCAGCTTTTTCATAGCTAAATCCATATTTTTTGACTTTTATAAAAGGTATTATGAGCATGAAGAATGCATAGACCTTGAATTTTATATACTTAAACATAAAGTAAGGAGCTAGCGTAGACTGCCACTCACCTATGATTGGTCTTTTCATTGTTGTCGCCATAAGTAGGAATTTAACATATTCAGGTCCGTAAGGATTGATAAATACGGCTAAAAATGAAAAAATAAAGACTTTTAAATACTCTTTATAAGGTTTTTTGTTTAAGAATTCACCTAATGCATATATTAATAAAAGCCCAAGCCCTGAAACGCATCCGCCGTGTATATTGCCCCAGAATATCATTGAAAAAGGAAGATAAAATATCCATTTTTTCTCACCCTTTCTGTATTTTTCAAGTACAAAAATCCATATTGCAAAAAATAGGAATGTGAATAAATGGCACCTTACGGTTGAACTCAAAGCCTGAAACATCCCTAAAAATGCCGCCAGATAATATAAGATGTTGTATGGTGTGTTTTGTTTTTCAGTTCTTAATTCAATTGTTTTAAATATGAAAAATACTATTGAAAAGCTCATTAAACCTTTTAATACAGTAAGTCCCATTCCGCCAAAAAATTTAAATACAGTATAAAAAACAAGGCTTGCTCCCCATTCATGGTCATACCAGAAGTGTGTTGGAGTATATGACAAAAAATCATTTTTAAACACTGTAAATGTTGAAAGAGTATGGTTTCCTACTATTAATCTTGCCCATAAGTCATTATCGGGATTGTTATTTGTAAGCCCCATTGCGATACAGAATAAAAATATTCCTATAAAAAATAATTGTTTTTGGTATTTCATTATATTTCAATCTGTTATAAAATGCTTATGAAAGAATTGTACAATAAATTAGGTTGGTTATGAAATTAATATCTGAAAATTTACATATCATTTCAAAAAGTATTAGAGAAGCTCTTGTAAATAGAGATGAAATGTTTATAGAAAATCTGCTGAAAGAGCAGATATCAACATTTCCTGATGCAATAGATTTGAATATCGGACCTGCTAAGAAGAATATGGCAGGTACTATGAGATGGCTAACCCATATTGCAAGTGATTTGACAGATATTCCTCTTTCATTTGATTCTACAAATATTGAAGAGGTCAAAGACGGTTTAAGATCGGTTAAAAATACTGAAAGATATTTTATAAACAGTGCAAGCGCAGAACAAGAACGTTTAGAAACTTTTACAGATGTTGCAGCAGAATATAAAAGCAACTTAATCGCACTTACTCTAAATAATACAATAGGAATTCCCAAAACTGCCGATGGCAGAATGGAACTTGCTTTTACTATATATGAAAAAGCACTTGAAAAAGGTATCGAAAGTAGCAAAATATATTTTGATCCTTTAATATTACCTATTGGCGTTGAGCAAAGTCAGGCAAAAGAAGCTCTTGATTCAATAAGAATGTTTAAAGAAAGTTTTGAACCTGGGGTAATGACTGTGGTTGGGCTCTCAAATATCTCTAATGGTGCACCAAAAGATTTTAGGCCATTAATTAATCAGGTTTACTTTATTCTTGCAGCTGCTTGCGGTCTTGATGCAGCGATTGTTGATTCTTTTGATTTTGAGATTATTAGAATAAATGAACTTTTAACATCAAAAAAACTTCACGATGAAGACGATAAGCTAATACTTGATATTTATGAAGTAATGCAAAATTTCGGCGAGCTTGAAGATGTAAATTATGACAAAAATAATAAAAAACAATCTTCAATCTACAAAACGGCTGAGGTTTTACTCAATAAAAATATTTTCTCTAATAACTATTTGGCAACGACTTCTGATAAACTGTGAAGGAAGTTTTCTACTTCTTCAAAACACCAATCATTGCTTTCGTGAGAGCCTTCCTCTGATATGACGAGTTTTGTTTTAGGGTTTAATGAATGCAGCAATTCTGCGGTTTTATAAGGAATTTTGAGGTCATTTTTGCTGTGTATAATAAGTGCTTTAGTTTTTAGACCTGCAATCTTTTTATCATTTTCAAAGTTTTGCATAAAATTAATCTCTGAAAGCATTTTCATAACGTAACTTTTGAAGAAACTTATTTTGAATGAGGTTAAATAATACTCGATTAAAGTTGAAGCTGCGCATTTAATGTTTTGTATTGCACTTTCTAAAATTACGCCTTTTAATCTGTGTCTGACTCCCATTTCAAGGGCGGTAGCTGACCCTAATGAGCGCCCCCAAACAATGATGTCTTTGCTTTTAAACCCTTCTTTTTTAAGGAACTTTATTGCTGTTTCAGCATCGGTATAAACTCCTTCTTCAGAAGGAATACCGGCACTTTTATAGTGACCTCTTAGAGATAAAAACAATGCGCCATATCCCATATTTTGCAAAAACTCAAGCGTATCTTGCCATTTTGATATGCTTTCAGACTGGCCGGGGATGAAGATTACAACAGGATTATTAGGTTTTGGTTTTACATACCATGCATATAACCTTACGCAGTCAGGTGTTAAAAGTTTTATCGGGGTGAATGTTCCAATAAGTTCTTTTTTTATTTTAAGGACTTTTTTTACTCTCGGATTGAAAATAAGCCTGTTTTCGATTTTAAATTTTATTCTACTGCTCAAAAAGCCTTTTCCTGTTAGTTTTGAATGAAAAATAGATAGGAAAAACTTTTCTGTTAAAAATTGAACTAGAAAGAACTTACTCATATCCAAAATTATAGCAGAACTTGTAATTTCTGTGTAAAGTGTTACTATAAAATTTAGTCGGATTTAGTTCAAAAATTAATATAATAAAAGGAGATACGTATGCCGAATTCAACTGATTACAAATTGGAAATTTATTTAGACAAAGACATTGATAGAGATAAAATTCTTTCTAAAAATGTTGCTGTTATTGGATATGGTTCACAAGGTTATGGACAAATTACATGCCTGAGAGACTCAGGTTGTACAGTTGCAGTCGGTGTGAGACCTGATGGCGCGTCTGCTAAAAAAGCAGAAGCTGAAGGTTTAAAAGTTATGTCTATTGCTGATGCGGTAAAATGGGCAGATGTTATTCAGGTTCTTATTCCTGATGAAATTCAGGCAAAAGTTTATGAAGAACAAATTGCTCCAAACCTTACAGCTGGTAAATATTTAATGTTTGCTCACGGATTTAATATTCATTTCAATAAAATTGTTCCACCAAAAGATGTTAACGTTATTATGGTTGCGCCAAAAGGACCTGGACATACAGTAAGAAGTGAATATAAATTAGGCAAAGGTGTACCTGCATTGATTGCGGTTCATCAAAACCCATCAGGAGACGCTAAAGAAGTGGCTCTTGCTTATGCTTCTTGTATCGGTGCAGGACGTTCAGGTATTATCGAAACTACTTTTAGAGAAGAAACAGAAACTGATTTGTTCGGTGAACAAGCTGTTTTATGCGGCGGCGTTTCTGCTCTTATCCAAGCCGGTTTTGAAACACTTGTAGAAGCTGGATATTCGCCTTATATGGCTTACTTTGAATGTTTGCATGAGATGAAACTTATTGTTGACCTTATCAATCAAGGTGGTTTGCTTGATATGAGATATTCAATCTCAAATACAGCAGAATATGGTGATTTGACAAGAGGTCCAAGAGTTATTACTCCTGAAACAAAAAAAGAAATGAAAAAAATATTGACAGAAATTCAAGATGGAACATTTGCTAATGAATTCGTTTCTGAATGCCAATCAGGCTACACAAATTTCAACAAAATGAGAAAAGCTGGTGAAGATCACTTGATTGAAACAGTTGGTAAAGAAATTCGTTCATTATTCAGTTGGAAAGATGATAATAAAATCATCGACAGAACTAAAAACTAATTATTTAAAGAAATTAAAAAAAAACGAGGTACAAATACTATTGTGCCTCGTTTTATTCTATTGATATTAAGTCTTTATCTTCTATTTTTATGTCTTGAAATTGTGGTTTAAAATTAAGAATTTTTTTATAGTAGTCTATTGCGTCTCTTGCGCTCATAACCATGTTTGCCCACCAGTCAACAACAACAGCATTATCTCCCCATTTTTCGGGTTTTGTAAGGTCACTTCCTCTTTTTAGGCCGAAAACAGTAAACACATGCTCTCCAAATTTGATTTTTAAATCGGGGTTGCTTTTGTCTTGTAGAGTCATTTTTACAACATGGGCAGCTTCTTTTTGTTTCAAAAGTTCTGATTGTACAATATATGCCCTTTCTGCGCAGTTCGCAACACCTGATGTAGTAGCAGAATCCATTAAAACATATATATATTCTTCAAATGATTGAAAGTGGTCAGGACGTCTTTTTCTTTCTTTATCTATCTGTAGAGCGTATTTTCTCTCTATATCTGATAATTTATCTACTAAGCCTTTGTATCTTTCATCTGATTGATGTTCAACAATCTTCGTGCCAATTTTAGTGTTAGATTTTATTGGTGAATTTAGTTCTTGATTTATTCTTCTAAGCACAATATCGCCCGTCCTCATATTTGTTTTGAGTCCGTAAAAAGGTATAGAATAGTTATCTAATCTACAACGTAAATATTGCCCTGAGCTTTTATTATTCCTGCTTGAGTTTTGAAATTTTCAAAATTAGTTTTTGCTTCAGGTGATTGATATACAATGTGTGTTTCAGGATCTACATTGTTTTTGAAGTCATTCAAAATAAAAGTTGGAACTCCGTAGAATTTATTCTCAGTAGAGCAGCCTTTATGAGTTGTCTCGTAAGCAACATCTCTAACTACTTTCATGTATGCTTCAGCTGTTCCTATGTCATCCCAGTAAGCGTTTTGTCCATCAACTCTTTGAAGAGGTAATGTGTAAACTTTTAGTGGAACGCCCTTAGCGTTTTTGATTTTTCCTTGTTGGCAGAGTTCTGTAATTTTTGGAACAATATCATTGCCAAAGCCTGCTTCATCCTGCATTTTCTTGATTATTGCAATACATTCTTTTGAGAATAAGTAAATACCAGGATTTGCGTAGTAAGTAGTACCTTTTGGATCTCTTGAGATTTTAGCTGTTATGTGAGAAGCCATGTTCTTTTTGAATTCTTCCATTTTCTTAGCATATTCGCTGTATGTATTGAAATCTTCGCGATTTGGCTCTTTAGGCGCATTGTTTATATATTTTGTTTTTTCTGCAAATGAAGAAACTTCGTTGTAATCTCCTTTGAAATCAGATATTCCTAATAAACCTAATGATTGAGCTCTTTCAGCAGGTACGGGATAATAAGGAATAATCAATGCTGCATCAGGTATTGATTTTAATGCGTGATATGCTCTAGTGATATCAGCGTTGGTAAAGATATCTGCGTTTAGAACTATCATATCTTTGTCGCTAGGAATAGCATTACTGTTTAATGCTTCAGCAATAGCGCCGCCATCTGTTTTATATAAATTTGTATGAATTACGCCGTCGCCATCTATTTCATGTGCTTGGCTAAGATAAGTTACAGTATCTTTTCCATCACCTTCTAACACGCCTGCAGCAGCAGCCATGCTCAATGTTGTTCCCATTATTCTGTAACTTTTATCTGTTGGAAGATAATATGCCGGTTTGTTTAATTTTTCTCTTGTAAGATTGTAGAATCTTTCTCCAAAACCGCCTGCTGGAATAACAATTGAAGGTTGTTCTTTTATTACTTCTTCAGCGTATTTGCCTCTTATAACGTCTTTTGTAAATCCACCATTTAGGAATAAATTAATGGTTTCTCTAGTTACTTCTTCATTTTTTAATGTAGAAACAGTAATATGACCTTTGAAACTTATACCTTCTGTTGGTTTGACAGGAATTACCCTGTCTCCAGGCAGTTTGAGGTCTCCTGGCATTAAAATGCTGAAGTTTTTAGAAATTAGTTGTGAACCTGCAAACATCTTTGCTCTTGAACCATTTAGAGCGGGATGTTTCACTGTAAGTTCAGGCATAAACTTACCTTGTTTATATGTTAATTCAGGTAAATCAGTTCCTTTTTTTACAGTTGCAACAATTAAAGGATAGTCCTCATCGTTTTTAACTGTTATTTTAATAGTTTCGTCACCATCTTCTCTGATAACATGAACACCGCTAGGGTTTAATGGTGATAACTTGCCGTCTTTAATCATTGAACTTGCCGGGATATGAATATCTTGAGTAGGATTAAGAAGATTAGGAATTCTTATTTCTTCCTTGCCTACGAATAATTTTCTAGGATCTAGTGGACTTGATAGCACTGAACCATAATGTTGAGGCATATTGTTTAAATCGATGTCAAATCCCATATTGTCTGGTCTTGAAACACCATTGCCTTTATCAGGGTCTTTAATATCAGCAGACCTGAAACTAGGAATGCTCCTTTGGATGCATTGTACTCTCATTTATATATTCCTATTTAAATAAACACAGGATTATAATACTCCAAAAAGATTTTTTTGCTATTTTGTGAAGCTTTGTAACAATAAGTTATATAATCATCCTTTTTATTAAAGCAATCAAAAAAAATGTCGAATACAAAATTACGATAACGAAATAAATAATTAGATTAGGAGTCTTCAAAATGGCAAACAATATTAATCCAATTAACATTAATTCTCAAGCAATTAATTTCGCAGCTATGAAAGCGAAAGAAAAAGAAGCTGGTAAAACAGAAGAAGAAGAAAAAAATCCGGCACCTGCACCGTCAGGAAAAAACCTTGACGCAGCTGATGTTCTTGGTTTTATGGCGGCTCAAAGTGTTGATGTTCAGCCAAAAAAAGCAGACAAAGTACTTGATGTTTCTAAGTATGTTACACCTGAACAAGCAGAAAGAATTGCAGGATTTATTCACGGTTTTGAATCAGAAGTTGAAAAAGGTTTAAAGGCATTTGATTCAGAGTTTCCAAATTCTGGAATCTCTCAAGAAGAAAAGCTTAACACAGTAGTTACAATGTTTGAAAAAACAAATATGTAGTGAAAAAGATGATTAAGTAGTAATTTTTTGAAATTACTATAGGAAAAATTTTATTCCCTCCGACTCCAAGTTATTGTTTGTTATTTTTAGGACCGTTTCGACGGTCTTTTTATTTTGATAAAAGTATGTCATAATTATATAAGATAATATTGTGATTTTAATCCGTAGGTGAATATGTCTGTGTCTGATATAGTTGAACTTGAAGCTTCATTGCGCAATTTCGTAATAGATTCTCTTGGTACTAGCGATCAAGGTCTTATTGGAAAGTGCAGAAGTTTAAAACTGGTTTTAGACTGTTCTGACAGAAACAGGCTCGCTTTCAAAGTTCAAATGGGATGTATGGAGTCTTTGTTTGATATAAAAGACGGTGTAAAACATTCAGGTGCTCTTGGCGGAGGAGTCGACAGAATTATTCCTAAATGGTTTATGAGAATTGGCGCAAAAGAAAAATTTGCCGTTCTTGTAAGAGACTATATTGCCGCAAATAAAGAAATCAAAACCGAGAAAGAAATAGAATATTAACAACCCTTTTTATGTTTTTAAATTTTTTGCTATAATAAAAGGACAATAAGCTAATAATGTCCGAATGATTTTTTGGTAGCAAAGATTGAAAAGGGCATTTACACTAGATTATAATCGTTTGCCTTTAAAAATTTAGAATTGGAGAAAATTGTGGGATATAAAATATTATCAAAAATCGAATTGTGCCCTAATCAGTATGAACTTCAAATTGAAGCACCATATATAACAAGAAATGCTCAGGCTGGGCAATTTATTATATTTAGAGCTGATGAAGAAGGCGAAAGAGTTCCTTTAACTATTGCAGACGCTGATAAAGAAAAGGGCATTCTTACCATAGTTTATATGGCAGTTGGATATTCTACAAAAAAACTAGCAGCGCTTGAAGAAGGCGATGAGATATATGATTTGGTAGGTCCTTTAGGAAAACCTACTCACATAGAAAATTATGGTACAGTTGCTTGTGTTGCGGGCGGGTATGGTGCTGCGCCTTGCTATCTTATTGCTAAAGCTCTTAAAGAAGCAGGTAACAAAGTTTACATGATTATGGGTGCAAGGAATAAAGATTTAATTTTCTGGGAAGATAAAATGAAGGAAGCCTGTACTGAACTTTTTGTTACAACCGATGATGGTTCTATGGGGACAAAAGGCTTTGTTACAGGTGTTCTTGAAGATATAATGTCAAAAGAAGAACTTAACTACGTTATTGCAGTAGGTCCTATGCCTATGATGAGAGCAGTTGCTGAGCTTACAAGAGGTAAAGGTATTAAAACAGAAGCAAGCATGAATCCTATTATGGTTGATGGTACAGGCATGTGTGGTGCTTGCAGGGTTACAGTTGGAAACGAAATAAAATTTGCATGTGTTGACGGACCTGATTTTGACGCTCATTTGATTGATTTTGATGAAGTTATAAACAGAACAAGAATATACAAAGATCAAGAACAAAAAAGAGACCAAAATTGTAATCTTTTAAAGCAAGCTGATAGTATAAAAAAATAGGAGACCCAAGATGAGCATTCCGATTTGCCCGATAATGAGTACTGCCGATAATGTTGCAGTTTGCGCGCAAGAACAGTGCAACTGGTATATCAAAAATTACAAGGTATGCGCAGTCTTTATGCTTGGGCACGAAGCTGCACTTTCTGTTAAACAAAAACAGTTGCAGATGCAACAAAAAAGTGAGTAATAGATTTTATCTTATTGCAATTTGATTGATTAATATTTTTGCATCATTTACCGGGATAGCGAAACCTATTCCAATGTTTGATTTGTTGTTATCAGGGTTGAATATGGACTGGCTGATTCCTATTACTTCGCCATGAAGGTTTATAATAGGTCCTCCAGAGCTTCCCGGATTTATCGCAGCATCCGTTTGAATTTTATTTCTTGCGTAGTCAATTCTTGAAATAATACCTGTTGTTAGAGTTCCTGAGAAACCAAAAGGGTTTCCGATTGCAAGTACTCTTTGTCCTACTTTTACTGTCGCAGAATCTCCGAGTGCAATTGTTGGGAGAGGTCTTTTTGGTGTTATTTTAAGGAGTGCTAGGTCGTTACTTTTTCCGATAATAGAAGTTAGAGCCGCCTGATAAACTTCGCCTTTTGATGTTTTGATTTCTATGCTGGATGCTCTGTCTATTACGTGGGAGCTTGTAAGTATAAGCCCGTTAGATTTTATTATGCAACCTGAACCGGAAGACACCCCTTCAGGAATTTCAGCATCTATTGATACAATTGCAGGATTTACCTTTTCGTAAAGGTTTATTGTCTCAGTATCTTCACCCTGTATGATAGGTGTGTTTCTTCCAATATAAGAATAAGCGCTTTGAGGGGTGAGTGAAACCCCCATTACTGCAATTAATGCAAATATACAAACTCTCTCTAATACATTTTTCATATTTCTATTAAAAAGCTATTATTAGTCTTTTTCATTGGAAGCAAGTAGTGTCCCTGTAAGATATTAGAATTGTTATTATAACTTCAAATTAAAAATAAAAGCCTACATAAAATTTTGAGTTTGAAATATAATTTTAGTATGCAAACGTTAGCGCAAAATGTACATAAAAATGAAACTTTAGTCAGGGCATTGAAAGATATTGTGGGGAAGGCCAATGTGCTTTCTTCTTATGAAGATTGTTATGCTTATTCTTTTGATGCGACAAATGCTACTGACAATTTTGGTGTTTGTGATGTTGTTGTTATGCCTTCTTCAACTGATGAAGTTGCTGAAATACTTAAATTTGCAAATAAAAATTCAATCCCCGTTGTTGCAAGGTGCGCTGGAACAAACCACGTAGGTGCTTGTATCCCTAAGAAAGGCGGAATTGTTGTAAGTTTTGCTAAAATGGATAAAATAATTGAAATAAATAAAGACAATCTTACCTGCACAATAGAGCCGGGAGTTGTTGTTGGAGATTTGCAAAAAGAAGTTGAGAAAATTGGGCTTTTTTATCCGCCGGATCCGTCAAATCTTGCAGTATCAATGATTGGGGGAAGTATTGCGCTATCTTCAGCCGGTTCAAGAACATTCAAATATGGTTCTACAAAAGATTACGTGATTGACTTAGAAGTTGTTTTAGCCGATGGAAGCATTATCAAAACAGGTTCAAGCTGTGCTAAGAATGTTACGGGCTACAATCTGACTCAGTTATTTGTTGGTTCTGAAGGAACACTGGGGCTTGTTACCAAAGCTACAGTTAAACTTATTCCAAAACCTGAGGCGACAAGAGTTATGCTTCTTTATTTTAACTCATTAGAGAGTGCTGTTCATCTTGTAAATGAGGTTATTTCGCATCTTATTATGCCTTCGGTTATTGATTTAATGGATAAAAATACTCTTAAAACTGTTGAAGAGTTTTATCCTTCAGGTCTTTTGACGGATAAAGAAGCTGCCATTTTGCTTGAACTTGATGGAAATGAAAATGCTATTAATTCAGATTATGATAAAATTTTAGAGGTTTGTAAGACTTCTGATGTTGCTGAAATAAGGGTTGCTAATACAAAAGAAGAAGAAGAGAGAATCTGGATTGCAAGAAGAGCTTCTTTTGGAGCAAGTGCAAATCTAGCGCCGCAAGTGGTCACAGGTGATATTGTTGTCCCTAGAGACAAGATTGTTGAACTTGTCCATGGAATAAAAGAAATATTCTCTAAATATTCTCTAAAATCTTGTATTTTAGGACATGTAGGAGATGGAAACATCCATCCTAATGTAGCTTTAGACCCTCGAAATAAAGAAGAATTAAACAATTATAATAAAGCAAAAGAAGAAATTTTTGACCTTGCAATCGCTCTTGGTGGAACAATTACAGGTGAACATGGAATCGGCTGCGAAAAAGTTAAATATATGCAAAAAGTTTTGTCAAAAGAGACTATTTCTTATATGAAACAGATTAAAAAGATGTTTGACCCTAAAGGGATTTTAAATCCCGGCAAATTGTTTAATTAAGGAGAAAAGATGATTTTTTATTTAGTTAACACAACAACATCAAACAAAGAAAATGCTGTTAAAATCGCAAAACATCTGATTGAAAATAAACTTGCAGCGTGCGTTAATATTGTTCCAAACGTGACTTCTATCTACAGATGGGATGGGAATATTTGCGAAGAACAAGAGTTCTTGCTCAATATCAAAACAAAAGAAGAGCTTTTTAAAAAGGTTAATGAAGCAATTATTTCAAAACATGAGTATGAACTTCCTGAAATTATTGCAGTTAAAATAGAAAATGGCAGCGATGCTTATTTGAAATGGATTGAGACAGAAACTATATAATGACTTTTTGTGTTTTAGAGAATCAGAATAGAATATCCAAAAAAGAGATTGTGAGATTTCTCAAAAGGCTTGGCATTGAAGTAAAAACGTCAACAAAAGCTAGAGGTCATCAGGGTTTTTTTCTTAAAAATAGAATTGATGTTTCAAATAGGCTTACAGATGAAAGGGCGGCAGAAGTTTTAGTCCACGAATTTGCCCACTACATCAATGAAAAAATTGAGGGAAATATTGCAAAAACAGGCGGTTCGCTCGAGGTGCTTTTCCCTGATTTAGATACAAAAACTGTCGAAAAAGAACTTTTAAAAGTAACTGAATTTGTGGATAAAAACTCAAGACTTTTGACTTTAAAAAAGATGAAAGAAGATATTTCTTCTAAAATTAAGAAATTTCAGGAAGAAATAAAACTTGAATACCCAGATTTTAAACGTTCTGAAGAGTATAAGCCATTCAAAAAATATTTTAGGCATTCAAACGCAAAATACCTGTTAAAATATGACAGGGTAAAGATTGTATCGCCATTTTTGAGAAGAGTTAGCATTCTTTCTGTTAGAGATGTTGAGCAGGATTTTACAGAACTTCCTCCAGCATTAATAAATTATATTAAACTTCGTTCATACCAAAGAAAGCAAAGTAGGGTTCAAAGAAGGATTTGTAAGTTGAAAGCCTATTACAAAAGACCTTCGGAGCTTTTTGCAAGATTTGTCGAGTCATTATTTGTCGATAAGACTAAAACAGTTGATTTAGCTCCATTTTCTTCGGGAATATTTTTCAAAAATCTTGAAAATGGCTATTACTATGAACTAAAAGACCTTTTCATGTTGTTTTGAATGAATCACTATTATATAGCTCTGTCGGGTCAATTTTAAAATAGATATTTGTCGTACGATTTAGGAATTGAACCTTTCAGGGTGAATCTCGTTTTATAAAGTATAACTTTTTAAAACAGGTGTAGGATTTATAAGTTTGTGATTAATAATATTATTTCATTGTGGGGTTTTACGAAACAATGACTGAGCATAAAGAAAACATATATATCAACAAAATGGTTAAATCCATTATTTTTGTTGCTGTTTTATTGTTGCCGCAATTTGCATTTGCAAAGGATTATTCGCTACAAGATTGCATTGATATAGCATTAAAAAATGACCCTAATATTGTTGTTTCGGAAAGTATGAAAAGTGTCCAAAAGGCAAGAGTAGGGCAGCAAAAATCTGACTATTTCCCAAAACTTACTGCTGGGACAGGTTTTTATCATCAAAATAACAATATGACGATGAACAATAACTACGGCAATATGGGGGGAATGAATAGTAATAACTATTATCAACTCAACCTTGGTGTAAATCAGCTTATCTGGAATTTTGGCAAAACTATTGCGAAGATCAATATGCAGAAATATAATCTTGAGTCTGCTGGATATGATTATGAAAATCAGGTTTTAAATACCACATACAGGGTTAAATTTGCCTACTTTGGAGTGCTTGCTGCACTTGCAAATCAAGATATTGCAGAGCGAACAGTTTCGATTAATCAGCTTAATTATGATAGAACAAAAGCCCTATTTGATGAGGGTTTGAAGTCTAAAATAGACGTTGTTAACGCTGAAGTTTATTTAACAGACGCTAAAATTCAGCTTTTAGATGCTCAAAACAAATATCTTATATCAATGATTACCTTGAATAATGCTATGTATAATACCGATAAGACACATTATGGGGTTAAAAATACCGAGAATTTTAACTTCACAAGGCTAAAACCGGTTAAAAGCGAGATAAATGTAAATACTGTGAAAAAGCAAAATTCAAACGAGCTTGAATACACTGCCGTTTTGACTTCAGGCATTGAAAAACAAGATATTCTTCAGGATTATAAATTTTTGCCAATGCTCGTTACAGAAGAAGATGCGATTAAAAAAGCCTATGAAAACAGACCGGACTTAAAATCGCTACTTATGGTCAAAAAAGCATCTGAAGAATCTCTCAAGTCTGTTCAAAGAAGCTATATGCCAAGTTTGAGCGCAAATGTAGGATATTCTTGGCGAAAGAATCAAGATATGACAAACAGCGGTTTTAATACGTCTGCGAGTCTGGATTTTTCCGCTGTTAACTTAATGAATGTCAAATGCAGTATTGATGAGGCAAAATCTTATCTTAAAATTGCAGATGAGAATATTAATTTGTCAAAGAAAAATATTTTCTTTGAAGTCCAAACAAACTATACTAATATGGTTCAGCTTGAAAAAAGAATTCCTCTAAAAGCTCAAAAAGTAAAACAAACACTTGAAAATTTTGAACTTGCAGATGGAAGGTACTCAGTTGGTCTTGGTAATTTTATTGAACTTCAAAATGCTCAGCTTAATTATAACAACGCTCAATTAGACCTTGTGGCTGCGGTTTTTAACTATAATGTGGCTCGTGAAACACTCTTAAAATCAATGGGGGTAAAATGAAAAAAAATATATTAATAATTGTTGGAGTCTGCCTTCTAGTTTCTATTGCTATATGGTTATTTACCTCTAAAAAAAATAAAGACTTTGGCTATGAAGTTGCTAACGTTACTAAAAATACAATTATCGAAACTGTTGAAGCATCAGGTACAGTTAATCCTGTATCTACTGTCAATATTGGTTCTCAGGTTTCAGGAATGGTTTCTCAAATATACGTTGATTACAATTCAGTTGTTAAAAAAGGCCAGCTTTTAGCTCAAATCGATCCTTCTCTTTTCCAGGCAGCAGTTGATAGATCAAATAGTGATTTGGTAGCTGCAAGAGCTAATTACCAAAAACTTCAGGCTACATTTGAATTTGATAAGAAGAATTATTTGAGATACAAGTCTTTGTATAAGAAAAACTTTGTTTCAAAAAGTGATTTAGACCTTGCTGAAGCAACGTATAAAGGCGATTTGGCGCAACTATCTGCACTAAAAGCAACAATAAGTCAGGCTTCAGCAAACTTGCAGTCAAATTTGACGAACTTAAGATATACAAAAATTATCTCGCCTGTTGATGGAGTTGTTGTTTCAAGAAATGTTGATGTCGGACAAACTGTTGCAGCTAGCTTTCAAACCCCGACTTTGTTTATGGTAGCTCAAGACCTTAATAAAATGCAGATTGAAGTTAACGTTTCAGAAGCAGATATCGGCAAAATTAAAACAGGGCAAGATGTTGAATACACCCTTGACGGTTATCCCGATTTAACATTGAGGGGAAAAGTTTCTCAAGTTAGGATTTCTCCAAATACAATTTCAAATGTTGTAACTTATACAGTAGTTGTTGCAGTTGACAATGAAAATCAGAAACTGATCCCGGGGATGACTGCAAATGTTTCTGTAATAACCAAAAAGAGTGAAAATGTTTTAGCAATTCCAACTAAAGCATTTAGATTTTCACCAGATGAGCTTACTCAAGGTAAAAAGTTCAAAGAGCAAGGCATCTGGGTTATAAAAGACAATAAACCTCAAAGGATAAATATAAAAACAGGCGCAAAAGACTCTGAATTTACTGAGATTGTTTCAAATGAAATAAAAGAAGGTGATAGGGTCTTAGTTGGACAAAAAGGCAAAAAACAAGAAAGTGGCAGCACAAAACCTCCAATGAGAATGTTTTAAAATATGAGTTTAATAGAAATTATAAATATAACAAAAACATATAAAACAGGTGATACAAGTTTTAATGCTTTAGATAATGTATCACTTAGTGTTGAAAAAGGTGAGTTTGTAGCTATTATGGGCGCATCAGGCTCAGGCAAGTCAACGTTTATGAATATATTGGGATGTTTGGATAAACAAACCGAAGGTAAATATTTTCTTGATGGCCTCGATGTTTCAGGGCTTACTCTTGATGAACTTTCTGAAATTAGAAATAAAAAATTAGGTTTTGTTTTTCAGGGTTTTAACCTTATTCCGAGGACTTCTGCCCTTGAAAATGTCGAAATGCCTATGATATATAAGGGTATTCATTCTCAAGAAAGAGTTTTGCTTGCAAAAAAAGCGCTTGAAATTGTCGGACTTGCAAATAGAGAAAATCATATGCCAAATGAAATGTCAGGTGGTCAACAGCAAAGAGTTGCAATTGCAAGAGCTATTGTTAATGATGCTCCTATTATATTTGCAGATGAACCAACGGGAAATCTCGATACAAAGACCAGTGTTGAAGTTATGGAGTTTTTTGTAAAACTGAATGAACAGCGAGGTAAAACTATAATTCTTGTTACGCACGAGCCTGATATCGCTCAATATGCCAAGAGAATCGTTAAATTCTCTGACGGAAAAATTGTGAAAGATGAGGTAAAAGTAAGATGATAGATTTTTCTTCTACACTCAAAATTTCGCTACGTTCGTTAAAAGTAAACAAAATGCGCTCTATACTAACAAGTTTAGGTATAATTATTGGGGTAAGCGCTGTAATCATTATGCTTGCGATAGGTGAAGGCGCAAAGGCAAGAATTTCAAAAGATATAGAGTCTATCGGTTCAAATCTTTTGCTCATAACATCAGGTTCTTCAACATCTTCAGGTGTGAGAATGGGATCAGGCTCTCAACCGACATTGACCATTAAAGATTCTGAAACAATAAAAGCTCAATGTCCATCAGTACTTGAAGTCGCTCCTATTGTCAGCGAGGTTAAACAAATTGTGTACTCCAATCAAAACTGGGCAACAAGTGTTTATGGCATAAACACAGGCTATTTGGCGGTTAACCTTTGGGATGTTGATGATGGCCGCCCTATTAATGATGATGATATAAAAAACACAATGAAAGTGGCTCTTATCGGTACTACGGTTGCTACAAACCTCTTTGGTGACGTTGAACCTGTGAGTAAAACAATAAGAATTAACGGAGTACCGTTTAAAGTTATCGGCGTTTTAAAATCAAAAGGTCAAAGCGGGATGGGACAAGACAGAGATGACACTGTTTTGATTCCAATTACAACCGCGCAGAAAAAAATATTTGGCTCAGCCTTTCCTGGTATGGTTAAGTTTATAAGCGTTCAGGCAACAGATTCTACAACATTAGCTTCAGCAGAGGAAGAAATTAAGGATCTTCTTAGAGAACGCCACAATATCGGCAGGAATAAAGAAGATGATTTTGGAGTAAGAAATTTTACTCAAATGCTTGAAATGGCAAAGCAGGCTTCTAATACAATGGCGCTTTTGTTGGGGGCAATAGCTTCTGTATCACTTCTTGTCGGGGGAATAGGTATTATGAATATAATGCTCGTTTCTGTAACAGAAAGAACTAAAGAAATCGGAATTAGAATGGCAATTGGCGCAAAAGCAATAGATATAAGAATACAGTTTTTGATAGAAGCGTTGATTTTATCCTTGCTTGGCGGTTTGATTGGAGTTCTGATAGGTATATTAGGAGCAGAAATTATTGGTTTGCTGCCAAGCATGCAGGTTTCAATATCTCCACTACCTATAATAATTTCATTTGCATTCTCAGGCATTGTGGGAATAGCATTTGGATACTATCCTGCTTATAAAGCATCTTTGTTAAATCCTATTGAAGCATTGAGATATGAATAAATTACCAGTTTTTATACTGATCAAGAATTTGCATTGCGATATCAGGGTTTAACCTTGTAAGAATAAGGTTTTGTCTTTTGCGAGGATTTACTATGCATAGTTTGTCGGTGCAGGCTTCAAGAAGGTATCTTGGAGCACAGTATTGTCCGCCTTTTTCGCATTTGTATTCATAATCATCATCATATTGGAATACGATGTAATAATAATAATTTTTATTAACGTTCTTAGCTAATTTTTTCTCAAAACTATAGATGAAAAGTTTGGTTAAGAATGACTTTTCTGGACAAAGTATTGTAATTACTTTTTTGTTAGTATTAAGTACGTTGTAGAGTTGATCTCTAGGAGTTGAGTTTTCATAATATACAGCAGGAATATTTTCTACAACATAGTCTTTCTTCTTTGGTTTATTATGAGTTATAACATTATCTGATTCTGTTATATGATTTGTTTGTTTGTTTTGATTTTGAAATTCATAAGCTACTTTTTTAGTGTAGTTGACATTCTTTGGGCTTAAATAAACAAGATACCAAATAGCACCTGATATCAAAATTACACCAATTATAATATTAAAGAAATTTGTTAATTGTTTCATAAATAACTCTCATTTAGTAAATCATATTAATCAATTATAGTATTATAAATGATTTTATTGCAAATAGTTTTTTTAAATAATAAAAAAGACGCCAGTGGCGTCTAAATATATAAGTTCGGAGGTTATAATTAATTTTTATTTATTATTTGAGATTTTGATAAGCAGAGTTTGTAGCTATGATATGTTCAATTGAAGTTGTTTGATTTCCGTCTTGTGCGTATAATTTAGCTAAATAATTTTCTCTTTTTACAAGTTTTGAGTCTGATATTTTCAAATCAGGATTTTCTTGTGTAAAAGCAATCCAGGTCATTGTTTCTTTTGTCCAGGCTCTTAATTCTTCAGCAAAGGTTTTTGTATTTGCGTGGTGTACGCTTTCATGAGCAATTAAACAAGCTATTGCTTCAACAGGAGCGTCTTCGTGGATGTTGTTTATCATAATAACTAGGCTTCCGGATGCAGTTTTTCCTGTAACTGCTTCACAAGTGCCTTGTCCATAAACTGCTAAGTTCCTGAATAATATTTTGATAGGTTTTCCTGTTGAGTTTTGCCCTTGGATAACATTGATGACATCGTCTTTGCCGATTGATTCAAGTTTATTTAATGCAGTTGTAAGTGTTGGATTTGTTGTGTTTGCTGTGAAATCTGTCGCAAACGCTGCGTTTATAGATAATATTAATGCAGCACAAATAAGCACAAGTACATTGCATAATTTTTTCATTATAACTACTCCTGAGAACAACTTATCTATTTAATTGAGAACACGAACTTGAGAGGGGGATTAGGAATCTTTATTCCTTACTCATTTTTTATCGTCTACATGGTGGATAAACTTTAATGTTTGGAGTAGTTATGTTACAATTGTTAAGACATTTATTAATGAACTTTTTTTTACTCAAGAACAGTTGGGATTAAAGTATGAAAAAATATTTTGAGTTTATTGGTTCTATACCTAAAACACCTGGATTTAAACAAGTTTTGCCAGGGCTTATTATTTTGCAGATTTTGATTGGAATTTTTAATTCTTCTCCTAAATTGATTGTGATTACATTTCTTTTATCATTATTTTTTGGCGGATTTTGGGTTCAATATTTGAGCAATGCTATAAAATGTGAAGAGAATGCTTTTCCATGTTTTAAAAATAATGTAATTAAATTTATTTCGATGGGATTTCGTTTTAGTTTTGTAAATTTACTGTTTATCGCACCTTTTATTATCTTGGCTGCAGTGACTATTGGAATTGGAGTTGGCGCAGCTCGTATAGATTTTGTTTCAGGTGATATACCAACTTTGATTTCTAAAATCATATTGTTTACTGCAATATCTCTTTTGTGGATTTGTTTAGCATTTTATATTTTCCCGCTTGTTGCAATGAGATTTGCTGTTACAAAATCGATTTTAAAGACACTAAACATAAAGAGAATGTATGTTTTATGGCATAAATCAAAAAGTATCTATAAAAAAATGTTTAACGACATTATTGTTGTATCAACTATATTTTTCCTTATAGGTCTAGCAGTTATGATTTTGCCGGGAATATTTATATCCGGTTTGATAGGCACAATGATTATGAACAAGGCAAACCCGCTCGCTTCAATTGCTACGCTTGGTGGTTCATTGGGAATGGGTCTAGTTTTAGTTATTGCCTTATACATTGCGATTTCTTTGGTAGCTATTTTTAGTACATTAGCAATCTATAAAATAATTGCAACGTATTATAGAATCCCGCCAAAAACTTCATCACAAGAAGTTGCAGAAGTTTCTTAACCTTTTACTGCGCCTTCGTTTTGACCCGATATAAAATATTTTTGCATGCTTATAAAGAATATAAGTATCGGTATTATTGAAATGATAGAACCTGCAGCAATGTAGCGCCAGTTTGAGCTGAACATACCTTGTAAATCGTTTATTCCGACAGGAAGTGTGTAAAGGGTTTTCTTAGTCAATACAATACTTGGCCATAAGAACTCACCCCAAGAACCAATGAAAGTAAATATTGCAAGAACTGCAAGAGTTGGCGTAACCATTGGAATAAGTATTTTGAGCCAAATTTGAAAAACATTGCATCCGTCTACAAAAGCCGCTTCTTCCATTTCTTTTGGAATTGTTAAAAATGCTTGGCGCATAAGGAATATACCAAAAGCATTTACTGCAAAAGGAAGTATCAAACCTAAATAACCCATAAAATAGCCCGCAGTATCAACAAGATTGAGCTTTAATATTATCAAATATATAGGAAGCATAATTGCCTGAAAAGGCACCATTATTGTTGCAAGGATAAGGAAGAATACGCTTTTTTTGCCTTTAAATTCCATTCTTGCAAGTGGATAAGCAGCAAGCGCGGAGAAAATAAGGTTTAAAACAACTGTTACTCCTGCAACTACCATACTATTGAAGAAATACAGAAGAAATGGAATTTCTTTCCATACGCCTGTAAAGTTTGCCCATGTAAATTGTTTTGGGATAAAAACAGGAGGGTATTGAAATATATTTTCGTCAGGTCCTTTTAAAGCAGTTGAAATCAGCCACAAGAAAGGAAATATTGATAGTATTGATACAGTTATCAATATCGAATGTGTGCTTATTTTTTTTATCAAATTCCTTATCATATTTTGTACTTATTTCCTTCAAAAAATACTATATTGATTATAGAAAAGACCATTACAACCAAAAGCAATATAACAGCAGCAGCTGAGGCTAATGATAAATCAAGATTTTCAAATGCTCTTTCGTATATATAATAAACTATTGTCTTTGTTGAGTTTAACGGGCCTCCCCTTGTCATAACATAGATTTCGGCGAATACTTTAAGTGCTGAAATAGATGATATGGTTACAACAAGTGCAATCGTAGGCATAAGATGTGGGATAGAAACAGTTAAATGTTTTTGAAACATATTAGCTCCATCAACATCAGCTGCTTCATAAAGGTCTTTTGGCGCGCTCATAAGGGCTGATAGGTATATCATCATGTAATAGCCGATACCTTTGAATATAGTTACCAAAATGACTGAATATATTGCAACATTAGGGTCTGTAAGCCAGCCAATCGGTGCAAATCCCATTAAATCCGCGAGATAATTTAAAATACCTTGCTGCGCGTAAAGCCACTTGAATGCGATTGCAACAACTACTATTGATACAACTACGGGTAGATATATCAAAACCTTGTATAGTGTTATTCCTCTTATCTTTTGATTAATTAAAATAGCTATAAACAAAGGTGCAATAGCCAGAATAGGCACTGCTCCGATTAAGTAAATAAATGTATTTCCCATAACCAGATAAAATTCTTGGGATTTTAAAAGTTTTGTATAATTTGCAAGTCCGACCCAAGTAGGATTGTAAATGTCTGTGCTGAAATCCTTGAAACTAAGCACTATTGTTTCAAAAAACGGTACAAAGAAAAACAGCGTTAATATTATTAATGCAGGTAATAAAAATAAATATGGTACGTATTTTTTATAATAACTGTACAAATTGTTCCCGTTTTATTGCTTATTTTAGTGAATTATAACCTATTTTTGATTTTTTAGGCAATTTTTTATTTAAAAATGTTTTTATATAAATAAGACTTCGGGGACACCGCTGTTTAGAGAAAGATTTATGAGAAATATTTATTACAAATTATTATTAGCAATACTTGGGCTTCAAAAAAAGTTTTATTCAAATAAAACTATAAAAGTCAAAAATATATCGTATTCAGAATCAACGTCAAAAACTGTTATGAACGGTTCTTGCACTTTAAAGTTAACAAGTAAAACAGAACTTGCAAAAGCAAAAGTTGATATGAATGCAAAAAATATTGTTAAGCAGTACATAAAAGCACCTGAAAAACTTTTAGAATTTGTTGAGTCAAAAGGTACGAAAGTCTACAGAATGAACTTTGCAGACAAAATTCTTAACTTTATTGGTGAACAAGAAGGATTTGTAACTCCTCAACAGGGAATAAAAGCTCTATTTTTATCTTTGGTAATTAGATTATTTGCAGATAGTGAAATTAAAATTTCTTTAAAAACACAAGAATTATTCTTGCTGAGAAATTTACCAATAAATATTTATATAATGGCAAATCAGTTCTACAAATGGTATGGATTCAGAATGAATCTTCCTGGATATGACGCTAAATCTCAAGCTAAATTTAAAAAATTGTTCAAATCAGTAAAAGATATTGATATAGAAAGACTTACTCCTATGGATATTCTTGCCATAAAAGAAGCTATTGCAAGGGATAAAGAATCAATTGACTTTGTACTTGGGCTTACAAAAGAATATGAAGGAGCAGAAAAAGCTTTAAATAAAATAAAAAACAAGGAAGGTGCAAATATATAATAGGGGAATTTGCATCCAGTAAGGGTAACTTTTCATAAATAGATCTCTGGCGTTTACAAAAGTAACGCCATTTTTTTGGTCTTTTTTGATGATTGCCAATTATTTATAATCGTTTTACAATATACTTAATTATTTGGGTAGTATGAACAATCGTGTAGATTGTATAGATGATAGGAAAAGGAGAAAAGAAAGATGAGATTGAAGAACATATTTTGTTCCTTGAAATCAGTGCTATTTCTTTTGATGGCATTGTCTTTCGCACATGCTCCTGCTTTTGCCGGGGAAGCTAATTTAGTTGTCCCTGATATTGCAGGTGCTAACCCGTTCTATTTCAAGCTATTGCTTGTTGGAATCGGCGTTTCTGTTTTGGGTCTTTTATGGGGACTTAAAGCATTTCTTGACGTTAGAAGTCTTAAGGCTTTTAAAGCTATGGCTGACGTTGGAAATACTATTTTTGAAACTTGTAAAACATACCTTATTCAACAAGGTAAGTTCTTACTAGGTTTAGAAGCATTGATTGCTGTATGTATTGCGTTTTATTTCGGATACTTGCAACAAATGGATCCTAAATCAGTACTTATCATTTTAGGATGGTCAGTTATTGGTATCTTAGGTTCTTATGGTGTTGCTTGGTTCGGTATCAGAATGAATACACTTGCAAATGCAAGAACAGCTTTTGCTTCACTAGAAGGTAAACCTCTAAGCATACTTAACATACCTCTAAAAGCGGGTATGAGTATTGGGGTTTTACTTGTTAGTGTTGAGCTTATCTTAATGCTTACAATTCTATTATTTGTACCGGGACATTTGGCTGGTGCTTGCTTTATCGGTTTTGCAATCGGTGAATCTCTAGGTGCGTCTGCTCTTCGTGTAGCAGGTGGTATCTTCACAAAAATTGCAGATATCGGTTCAGACTTAATGAAAATCCAATTCGGTATTAAAGAAGATGACCCTAGAAACCCTGGTGTTATTGCTGATTGTACAGGCGACAACGCAGGAGATTCAGTAGGGCCTACAGCTGACGGTTTTGAAACATATGGTGTAACTGGTGTTGCGCTTGTAAGTTTCATTCTTTTAGGCGTGTTGGGTGATGTTAATCAAGTTACATTGTTAACTTGGATCTTCGTAATGAGATTCTTAATGATTGCAACATCAGTAATTGCTTATTGGATAAACGGTGCATTAAGCCACGTATTATATTCAAAATCAGAAAAACTTGATTTTGAAGCACCTTTAACAAACTTAGTTTGGATTACATCAATCCTTTCAATTTGTATGACATTTGCTGTAAGTAAATACTTACTTGCAGATTTAGGCGGCAACTTATGGTTAGTTCTTTCAACTATCATATCTTGCGGTACTTTAGGCGCAGCTTTAATACCTGAGTTTACAAAGGTATTTACAAGCCCTAAAGCAAAACATACAGAAGAAGTTGTTACAGCTTCAAGAGAAGGCGGAGCTTCTTTAACAATCCTTTCAGGACTTGTTTCAGGTAACTTCTCAGCTTTCTGGATTGGATTTGTAATCATCTTCCTTATGGGAATTGCATATGCTGCAAGTTTACATATTCCACCTGAAATAATGGTATATTCTTCAGTATTTGCATTTGGTTTAGTTGCATTTGGTTTCTTAGGAATGGGACCTGTTACAATCGCTGTTGATAGTTATGGTCCTGTAACAGATAACGCTCAATCAGTTTATGAATTATCATTAATTGAAGAGTATCCTAATGTTTCAGAAGCAATTAAACAAGAATACGGCTTTGAGCCAAACTTTGAAAAAGCAAAACAATTCTTAGAAGAAAATGATGGTGCAGGAAACACATTCAAAGCAACTTCAAAACCAGTGCTTATCGGTACTGCTGTTGTAGGAGCTACAACTATGATTTTCTCTTTGATACTTGTTATTAAAGAAACTTTAGGTATCGAACCTGAAGCTATATTGAACTTATTAAATCCTTATACATTATTAGGATTCTTAGCAGGTGGCGCTGTAATCTACTGGTTCTCAGGCGCTTCAATGCAAGCAGTTTCAACAGGTGCATATAGAGCTGTTGAATATATTAAAAAACATATTAAACTTGGCAGTGCAGATGAAAAATCAGCTAATCTTGAAAACTCAAAAGAAGTTGTTAAAATTTGTACTCAATACGCTCAAAAAGGTATGCTTAATATATTCATAGCATTGTTTGCATTTGCACTTTCTCTAGCTTGCTTATCAGCTCCAATTGCTGGTAACAACCATCCAGTATCATTCTTCGTAAGCTACCTAATTGCAATTGCTGTATTTGGCTTGTTCCAAGCTGTATTTATGGCAAACGCTGGCGGATGCTGGGATAATGCTAAGAAAATTGTTGAAGTTGATTTAAAAGAAAAAGGAACACCTCTTCACGACGCAACAGTTGTTGGTGATACAGTTGGTGACCCATTCAAAGATACTTCTTCAGTTGCAATGAATCCAATTATTAAGTTTACAACATTGTTCGGACTTCTTGCTATGGAAATTGCTATCAGTGAATCGTTCAGAGAAGCTGCTCCAATAGTAGGCGTTGTCTTACTTGTTGTTGCACTTATCTTTGTATTACGTTCATTCTACGCAATGAGAATACCTACTGAAAAAGACTAAGAAATTATTCTTTTTATAATTGCGAAGCTACTTGAGAAATCAAGTAGCTTTCTTTATGTAAATGTATTTGAAGTTTTGTAGTATTTTCTAGCAAATTTTCGTGGTTTCGTTTTTAAAGCATAAAAGAGTGAAGTAAGACTGAAGAGGATTTTATTTTGAGAGTTACTCCATTAGGAATAAATTATAAACCCAGCTTTGGATATAGCGAAAAGGCAAATAAAAAATTGAGACAAGTACTTGCCAAAGATCCTCAAGTGTCTGAAAGTGGAACTATCCCAAATTGTATTTTGAGGCTTTCAGAACTTTGTAACGGAATTGAAAATCGGATAATTCTTCAAGAATGCGGCGGAAGAAAACCAGGCATTCAATATACTATTCCTGAACTTTCAGATATGTTAATAGGTGCTAAAATTCAACTCACAAGGCTTATTTGCACGCACTATCCAAAACTTGATTTTCTTTCGCAGGAAATGAATGATTATGAAAAAGGTGCAAATGTTGCTACACTAAAAGGTGTTTCTGAATCAGAAAATTGGAGAAGAGAATTGGTTAAAGAGTTGACTTCTCCAAGCGGGCATTTTATTGTGGCTGCAGGCGAAGGGATAGCTGCTGCAAAAAGCCAGCCCGGCAGCAAAATGTCTCAGAAAGAACTTGAAAGTGCAGCTTCTCTTTTAGAAGAATATAAACCGGATGCAAACTCCCCTAAGGGCTTTGTCGATATCAAAGGTATGGCTGATTTAAAAGAGGCGTTAAGAGAAGCTGTTGTAATTCCGATTAAAGACCCTGTGCAAGCAGCATTAGATGCAAAAGAATATGGTTCTAAGTATCCCAACGGTATATTTTTATATGGTCCTCCAGGTTGTGGTAAAACTTATATAACAAAGGCACTTGCACAAGAAGCAGATACCTCAATGTTTATTTTTAGGATAGGTAAAGTTGGCTCTTCCTTTATACACAAAACATCTGAAAACTATGAACTTGTTTTTAATTATGTAGGTCAAAAGGCTAAAGCACTTGGAAAACCTTGTATTCTATTGATTGACGAGGCAGATTCTGTGACAAAAAGCAGGAATGAGAGGGATGACAGCAATGACCTTGAGGAAAGAGCTACGTTGCTTAATCTAATTCAAACAGCAAGAGAGAACAACATTATTGTTGTTGGTTTAACAAATCAATATACGCTTGTAGATGGTGCTGTAAAAGACCGTTTTGATTTTCAGCAATATGTGGGCTTGCCTGATAAGGAAGCAAGAGAAGCTTTATTGATGCATATTCTTTCTCAGTATGAGAAGGGCAAAACTCTACATAACTCACCTGAAGAAATCTCTGAAATTGCAAAAAAGCTTGAAGGTCATTGTAATAGGGATATCGTTGAAACTATCGCCCCTAAGGCAGCAAAAATTGCAAAAAATGACGGAAGACGCGATATTACGCTTCAAGATTACATAACAGTAATAGATATGCCGGACACTCAACTACTAAAAGTTGATGAGAGTCAATATAAGCCAAAAAACCAAGGTAGAAAAATGGGTTTTGGAAATTAGGTTTTAATAGTCTTGTTGTTCTTATTTTGCTACTGATTGAGAAATCTTTTTAATAATCGTCAGAAGACTTCATTTCATCATCATCTTCTAAAGAAGATAAATCTTTAGAATAGCTGGTATCAAAGTCTTCAGGTAGCATTTCAGGGTCTGGCCATATTGTCGTGTCGTCGAATCTGCAAGCTGTAAGATTTTGTGAAGCTGTGAAGTCAGAGTTTGATAAGTCTGTTTCAATAAATATAACTCCAGCCATATCAGCATCTGCGAAGTTACAATAGTCAACTCTTGCAAGGCTGAAGTCTGTACCGTTAAGTAATGATTCTGAAAAATCGCATTCAAGGATAGTTGCTCTTGTGAAATCAGTTGATTTCAAGTCGCAATCTGAAAAATTTACATCTGCCAGATGTGCATCTGCAAAAGAACTGCCGGATAAATCACAGTGAGAAAAATCAATATTAGCAATTGTGGAATTTGAAAAATCACATTCGCTTAAATCTATTTCTCCTTTTGTATCGGACTTGTATGAATTATATTCTTCAGGACTGTTTAATATCAATTCAACGAGTTCATCTTTTGAGCGCATTATTATTCTCCTTAATCATCAATTAATTTCATCTGCATTGCTAAAAGTACCGCTTGCGTTCT
Organism: Cyanobacteria bacterium OH_CDB_20; assembly: GCA_023415935.1. GTDB lineage: Bacteria > Cyanobacteriota > Vampirovibrionia > Gastranaerophilales > Gastranaerophilaceae > JAEZIX01. The sequence goes on from JAEZIX010000017.1 coordinate 30,450, forward strand.
GTTTGATACTTTTAACTTCTTAAAAATACTGTTTAGGTGAGTTTTTATAGTAACTTCACGTACAAATAATTTGTCTGCAATTGAAGAATTGCTTTCGCCTTTTGAAACCATTTTTAAAACTTCTTTTTCTCTTTGAGTTAAAGGTTCAATTTCGCCTTCAATAGAGAAAGAGTAATCCATATTTTGTGCATTATCTTTTTGCCAGCTTGAGCGTCTTAACAGTGATTCAATTCTCGCCAAAAGGTTTGGGAGGATAAAAGGTTTTGTTATGTAGTCATCTGCTCCGAATTTTAATCCTGATATTTGCTTTTGTTCTTCGTTTACAGCAGTAATCATAATCACCGGCATGGTTGAAGTATTTTTATGTTTTCTTATAGCTTTTAAAGTGTCCCAGCCGTCCATATTAGGCATCATAACATCAAGTAAAACAAGATCATAAAGAGCGGATTTCGAGAGTTTATTTAAGGCTTTCAAGCCATCTGTTGCAACATCAACCTCGTATCCATACATAGGAAGAGCATCCGCTAAGAATTTCGGGTTATCATCTACTAACAGAATTTTTGCGATTGATGAAGACATAATGCCTTTCTTTTACTATTTTTAACTACCTTTTACTATTTTAAACATATTAATAATTTTTATCAACTACTATTAGATGATATTGTCGTTTAGTGCCTTAATTGCAGCTTGAGTTCTATCTTCAACGCCAAGTTTTTGGATTATACTACTTACGTGAACTTTAGCTGTATTTACACTTACGAAAAGCTTTTTGGCGATTTCATTATTATTAAGACCTTCTCGTATGAGTTTTAGTACTTGTTTTTCTCTTATTGTAAGGTTGTATTCACTGTTTTCATCGCTTCTAACCATTTCCTTGTCGTGGATAACCGCGTTAATTACAATGTTAGATATTTTAGGATCAAACCAGGCAGCGCCTTCCAATACTGACAGTATAACATCTGCAAGTCTTTCAGGGTTTATGTCTTTTGAACAATATGCTGTTGCACCTGCTTTTATTGAATCAATAACTTCCGCTTCTGTATTATGAGATGTTAATACAATTACTTTGATATCAGGGTTTGAATTTTTAATTTTTTCGGTTGCTTCAATGCCGTTTGCGTTTGGAAGACCTATATCCATTACAATTCCGTCAATATGATTTGTTTCTGCTATAGAGATTGCCTCTTCTGCGCTTGAAGCCTCATAAATTTCTCCAACGTAATCTTTTACTTCTAATGCGGTTTTTAGGCCAAAACGTATGAGTACGTGATCTTCAACTAAAAGCAAATTGTATTTTTGCATCTATTTTACCTCTGATATCTCTTTTTGCGGATTGTCTTTTGCGTACATATTTACTGCTTCTTGCATATTTTGTTCAGCTTCTTGCTTTTTATTAAGTTTATCATCAATTTTAGAAATATAATAATAGTATTTATAGCTTCCTTGTGCTAAGAAGTTTCCGTTTGCTATGTATTTTTCCGCCGTATTTATATCAGATTTTGCGAGTGCAATATCTCCTAAGTCAAACCAGGTGTCAGCATATAAAGGGTTTATAAGTAAGGCTTTATCAAGGTATTGAGCGCTTTTTTCCGGTTTTAATTTTGCCTGAACATAATAAATTTTGTAATTGTCTTTTGATGATACACTTTGGGCAATGTCAGCGTATTTTCTTGCGCTTTTAATGTCATTTTGTGCAAATGAGGCTATTGCAAGATTTAAGAGTGTATCTTCATCTTGTTTGTTATAGTGATATGCCTTTTCGTAGTACTCTTTTGCTGTTGAAAAGGTGTTTTGAGCAAGGTTTATATTTCCAAGACCTTTAAAAGCTGATGAGCATCGTTTATTAAACATTAATGCTACATTATATGCATTTTGGGCTTTTTTATAATCTTTTTGATAAAAATAAATATCGCCCATTAAAGTGCTTATTTCTGGCATTTTGCTCTTGTATTGAACTCCTGAGAGCTCTTTAAGAGCTCTATCTTGAGCATTGTTTATGTAGAAATATTTTGCAAGATAAAGTTTTGATTTGAATTCATTTTTCTCATTTTTGCTTAAGATTAAATACTTTAGTCCTTTTGTATTTGCGGTGTTATCAGCGTCTACCATCTTAAGTTTTTTATTTTCAATATCTTCAATTATGTTTAATGCTTCGTTGTATTTTTCCAACTCAGTTAAAATTCTTGCCTTATATTTCATATAATAAACATTGTCAGAATTTTGTGAGCAGGCTCTATTTATCATTCCAAGGGCTTTTGTATAGTCTTTTTCAATATAAAAAGCACTTGCAGCAAGATATTCAGCGTAGTCTGAACGTCTCATTATTTTGTCTTTTTTCATCAAATCAAAAATTGATTCACGAGTCAGGTTGTTGTAATAAATTGATGTATAAATATTTGCCAAGAACATTTCTTCTTCATAACTTAGTTTCGATTTTGGCATATAATATCTTTTTAATTCTTCGGTGTAATCTTGCCAAAGGTTTTTATTGTCAATATTTTTAATTGATTTTTCAGCAAGAGAGAAAAAGCCTATATTTGCCATTTTGTAAGCCAAATAGACATAATAAAAGTCATTTAGTTTGCCTGAATCAATTAACTTGTCATAAGTATTATATGAAACAGTAACGTTTGATTGTTCAAAGCGTTCTTTTGCTTCTTTTAGGGCAGAAGCAATTTCTTTGTCCTGATAGAAACAATTTTTGATTGTTTCTTGATTATTTGAATTAGAAACTTTTATGAGGCTTTTATAGGTATTTTCTGCGTCAAAGTTGTTTATAATCAAAGAATCTTTATAAATTGTTTTCTGAATAGTTTGCCCTGAATCTTGGGATTCCGTATAAGTTACAGTTCCATCGACAGCAAATGCAGCCATGCTAGAAAATAACATTATGGAAACGATTGCTAAAAATTTATGTCTCAAGTCTACTCCTGCGTGTTTTGTTGTGATTTATTTGTATAATATGCGATGAAAAGATTAACGAATTCTTGGTCGTAGTTTTCCAGATTTTCGTTGCTCAATAATCTATACAAATCAATCATTTTGTAATTAGCCAATATGCTTTTGTCTTTTTGAGGCAGCTCTTTTTGGTATTCAGTAAGAAATACACTGATAAATTTATCGCAAGTGACATCAAAAAATGCTTCAACAACTTTTGGATCAAAATGGTTTTCTTTTGATTCAATAATGATATCTAATGCGTTTTTAATAGGCATCTTGTCGCGGTAGTGTCTTCTTGAAGTAATTGCGTCAAACACATCTGCAACAGCAAGTATTCTTCCTCCAACGTGAATTTCATTAGAAGACAGATGTCTGAAATAGCCACTCTTGTCATATTTTTCATGGTGAGATGATGCTATTTCAACTACTTCGTCAAATTCCTTGGAAGAACTTATTTTGCTCAAAATGTCGTGGGTAATTTTTACGTGAAGTTTTATATGTTCATATTCTTCAGGTGTTAATTTGCCTTCTTTTTGTAAAACCGCATCTCTTATCCCTATTTTACCAATATCATGGAGTTTTGCGGCCTTTGCAATTTTTTCTATTTCAACTTGAGGAAGTTTTAGTTGCTCGGCAATTATTACCGCATAAAGATTTACTCTTTGAGAGTGACCTGCTGTAATTTTGTCCTTTGCATCGATTGATGCAGCAAGAGCTTCTATAAAATTATCAAAAAGAAGTTTTTGTTCTCTAATCATTTTTTGCTGGTTGTTTATTAAGAAGTTATTTTCGAGTGATATTCCAGCGCTAGAGCCTATTGTAATAAGTAGGTCTTCATCTTTTTTTGTAAATTCGCCATCGAATTTATTTAAGACTTGGAATACCCCTATAACTTCGAATTTTGAATTTCTGATTGGCATACACAATATGTTTCTGGTTACATAACCTGTTTTAAGGTCGATTTCCTTATTAAAACGGTCGTCGTTGTATGCATCTTTTATGTGGATGGTTTCGCCTGTTATTGCAACGTGTCCAGCTAGTCCCTTGTCTATAGGGAATCTTATTTCCTTTTCGTCATCAACGCCAAGAGCAACACGTGAATATAGTTCATTATGTTCTTTGTCAATCAAAAAGACACTACATCTATCCGCGTTTAAAACCAATTTTGTTTGTTCAGCAATTGTTTTTAAAAGTGAGTCAAGATTGGTTTCAGCAGAAATGGTTCGTGCAATTTTTAGCATTGCAATCATAGGGTCTTGTGCAGGTGCGGATGCTGTTTTTGTGTCGCCGCACTTTTCCATTATTTCTGTTTTGATAGTTTCAAGTTTTTTGAGTATTTGTTCAAAATTTTCTTCTTCAGCAATTTTATGCGCTATATTTAAGTACATTTTTGCTTTTTCAATGTTATTAATATTTAAATTACATATTGCCATTGTTTCATGGACTTTTAGTTTTACGTAAGGGAAGTTAGAATAGTCAAAGTCCAATCTGTCAAGATATAAAAGCGCTTCAATATAATTGCCTTCGTTTAAAAATACTTGAGCAAATGCAAGTTTATTGACTATTGTTGCAAGCCCGCTTTCTGTTTGGGCTGCTAAAAATCTTGCCTCTTCTAAAACGAGGAATGCTTCATAATAAGTTTTTTTGTTTCCTAGATATTCTGTAAGAGCCATAAAAGATAAACAAACAGAAACCAGCTCAGGCATATTAATATCATTAAAAACCTGATGCGCGTCTTTTAATTTCTGATAGGAAGAGTCATAATTTTTTGCTTCAAACTCAAAAAAAGCTTCCTTAAGTACAATAATTTCAGCATTAAAAAGCTCTTGATTTTCATTTGTTAGTTCAAAATTTGCCATTCTTCCACCACTATAAAATTCTCCACAAATATATTATACATTATATTCTGCAATATATATCATTAATTTAGTATAATTCTGACAAAAGTTAAACAATTTGCAAGCGTTCTATTATTAATTTATAATGCTCCTATGAAAAAAATAAGCATTATAATACCTGTCTACAATGAAAAAAATACGATTTTTGCTATTCTTGATGAGGTAGAGAAAACTGATTTTTGTTCTTTGGAAAAAGAAATAATATTAATTGATGATTGTTCAACAGATGGATCTTCTAATATATTAGACGGTTTGAAAAACAAGTATAAAATTTTGCATCATTCAGTTAATATGGGAAAAGGTGCTGCAATCAGAACCGGTATAACAGCTGCAACCGGAGATATAATAGTTATTCAAGATGCTGATTTAGAGTATTCTCCTAAGGATTATCCGGCATTGATTAAACCAGTTATTGCAGGTGAAGCCGATGTTGTGTATGGTTCAAGATTCCTGTCACAGAGCTCTTCTAAGAATTATATGATTGCAAATTATATTGGGAATAAGGTTTTAACCATGTTTGCAAACATTTTATTTGGCTCAAAACTTACAGATATGGAAACTTGTTATAAGGTTTTTAAATCGGAGTTTATAAAAAATATTAATATAAAATCAAACAGGTTTGATTTTGAGCCTGAAATTACTGCAAAAGTTTTAAAACAAAAGATAAAAATAAAAGAACTCCCAATTACCTATGATGCAAGAGCAATACACGAAGGTAAGAAGATAACCTGGGTGGATGGAGTCCATGCAATACTAGCGCTTTTGAGATTTAGATTTTTCGACTAATCAAATTTCAGGATGTTTGTTAAAATAGTCCTTAGCTGTTTCTGCTTTTTCACGCATAATAACTTTTATTGTTTCTTTAATTATTTGACACATATCTTTTTCAATTGTTCTTAACTCAAGCTCAAATTGATTTTGTTTAAGTATTGAAAAATTGTTATAGTCGAAGTTTTTTTTGATTTCATCAATCTTTTTTTCGTGATCTTTTATTATATCTAGTATCTCAGCTACTTCATCTTCAGTCATAAATAGCTGTTTTTGAAGCTGAAAAGCAAATTTCTTTTTTGCTTGTTCTCTTATTATATAAACTTCTTCAATGCCTTCTTCAGGCTTTGTAAAATTAAATAATCCTTTTAATGAGTCAAAAAAATCCATTATATTTCCCTTATTTAGAACCTATAATTAGAAACCCAGTCAGAGCCGTATTTATCTATATATAAGAATAGAAGCTCTCTGCTGATAAGCTGGAATATTAGTCCGTTGCCATATACCTCAAAGGCCTTCTTTGCGCACAAGTCAGACATTTCGTTGAGTTCTTCTTTGGTCATTCCTTTTGCTGTAAAAGTATATGTTGGTGAGAATTCTTCTTCTTGTTTCGTTTCTCCTACAACACCGTATTTTTCAGGAGTTTCTCTTAACTTAGTGTGTTTGCCCATTGTAAAAATACTTTTCCCGTAAACGTTTATTATATCTGAGTTTTTGCAAACCATATCTATTGTCTTCATTGCGTCTTCTTTTGTTTCAGCAGGAAATCCAAAGAAGATGAACGCAAAATTAAAAATGCCCGCTTCTCTTGAGTTTCTTAGTACTTCGAGTCTTTTGTCAAAATCAACGCCTTTATTTATTAAATCCATTATTCTTCTTGAGCCGGATTCTAACCCCCATAAAACCATTCTAAGCCCTGCTTTATATGCTTTTTGCATAATTTCTTTTGAAAATTCACTCTCAAGCCTTGCATCACAAAAGAAAGTAATATTTAAATCTTCTTTTATGAACCTATCAGACATCTCTTCCATATATTTGGGGCCGATAGCTTCATCAATAAATTCGAACTTGGTTATACCGTACTTTGATTTCATTTCTTTTATTTGCTCAACAAGGCTATCCAAGTTTTTAATGTTGTAATGCATTCCAAAGTCGTGATCGCAAAAACTGCATTTTCGCCAGTAACATCCTCTTGAAGTTTGGAAAGGCATAATTAATTCAGGAACAAAATATTTATCCAGTTCAAACCCTTTAAGGCTAATTGGCTTCATATTGTTGAGTTTCATAGGTTCGACTTTTGGGTTTGATAATACTTTTCCGTTTTTTAAATACATTAGATTAGATACTTTTTCAATCGGTATTTTTCCGGCAACATATTCTGCAAGTTCAAGTACAGGAGTTTCGCCTTCTTCTACAATGAGGGAATCTGCGAAAAGCTCAAAAAATTCAGGTCTTTTTTCTAATGATTCTGTTACTCTAGCAAAGAAATTCCCGCCGATACTTATGTGCACGTCGGTTTCCTTTTTTAATATAGAAGCGAGCGTCAATCCTGCAATTATTTGGCTTGATGAATTTATTGAAATACCAATCTGGTCAGGCTTTTTATCTAGGATTTTTGGCAGCATACGTTTATAAAAATCGATGTATATATTGGTATCTTCGTCAAAAACATAATACTTAATACTGTCAAAATTTAGCTCAAAATGCTGATTGTTATAACTACTCAGGCTTATTATTGCTGGAAAATAAGGCATTGATACAATTTTAAGGGCAGTATCAATTATATTTAATGATTGCAATAAAAGTTTCGGGTTATAAAAGTGAGTTTTAGACCGCATTACAGAAACTGCACCTTCAACCAGTATTGGAATTTTATCTATATCAGACTTATGTTTTTGAAGAAAGTCTTTTATCATAACGTGTTTTGCCATACGGTTTTTCTGATAATTTGTATACGTTTTAAAGTCTTTTCCTCTTTCATAGAAAGATCCAATCTCGGAAAACAGTTCAGGCTCAATTTCTATAGCTCTTTTTAATGATTTTGATACAAAGTTTTCTGTTAAAACTTCATTATAAAAATCTAAGTTCAAATCCATTGCACTAACTGAATATTCACTGCCTTCAAACTGCCCCATCAAAGAAGGTAGGGCAAAATGCGGACTAATTGGCATCCATTGGGGTGGAAAAAGATATAATATATTCATATTTTATAGTCTCTTTTCTTTCTAGATTATATTTGGCTGAGTCTTACTTCAACATATAAACAGTTGATGTTTGTAATAAAACTTAATAAAGCAATATAGAAAAAGCAATTGTATATTATGTATATACTTTATATATACAAAGAGAGTTACTATAGAATTGGAGAAATCTATGGTTCAAAAGATAAAGTTGAAAACCACGACTGATAAAAATAATACAAATCCTACTGCTACAACTGCAGCATCGTCATCTGGAACAAAAACAAGTTCCTTAAATACTAAATATATTAAAAAATTTGATTCGGTATTTTCAAGTACTGGGGATGCCAAAAAAAATATTACGAATTTATTTTCTTCTGTTAAAGAAAGAAACGCTGCTGATACCGAAAAAATTCACGGTATGAGTGAAGAAGAATATGACGAGTATCAGGCTTATGCAAGAGATACATATGGTATACAGCTTGA
>JAEZIX010000040.1 GCA_023415935.1 Cyanobacteria bacterium OH_CDB_20
CAGAAAATCTAAATCAAGCGTCAAAAAAAATAAATAATTCTTTGGATGAAAAAACCTTGAAAGATTCAACTTCAAATATAAAAGATTCGACCTCAAATATAAAAACAACTACTGATAATATATCTGAAGCGACAAAAGATATTGATAAAACCATGAAAAAACTAGACGATACAATGACTCAAGTGAATGCCGCCGCTAAAAACTTGAACTGTATGACAAGCGGGCTAAATAAAACCCTTAGCAAGAGAGGCGGAGGTATGAGAGTAATGTTTGGAACTCCGGTCAAGTCGAAATCAAAATAATTTTAATATACACCCCATTTTTCTTTAATTGTTTCAAGAGTACCGTCAAGTCCTATTTCATTTATGATTTTATTTATATTGTTTTTGAAAGAATTTGCTGTTTTGGATTTATTAAATGCAATCCCATAAGGTTCTCTGGTCAATCTTTCGGGCAATATTATATAATCACTGTTATCCATGGCAAGTCCTTGAAGAAGAGAATCATCGGTTGTTATAGCGTCAGCTAAACCCTTTTTAAATGCATCTATAGCCTCTGAGTTATTAACATAACCAAGTATAAGCGCGTTTGGGGCAAAACGCCTTATGTTTTGTTCTCCGGTTGTTCCTAGTATTACTATGACTTTTTTATTGATTAAATCATCTACGGTTTTAATTTTGCTGTCTTTTCTTACGCATATTACTTGGCCGGCAACAAAATAAGGATTGGAAAAATTAATATATTTATTTCTTTGAGGAGTTATTGTCATTGTAGAAATAACCATGTCTACATTGCCTGACATTACTGCTTTCATGCGATCTTGAGGAGTTACGTTTTTAAACATTACTTTATTTCTACTGCCTAACATTCTATTGGCGATTTCTTTTGCTAAATCGACTTCAATGCCTTTTAGTTCTCCATTGGCATCCTTGAATGCAAAAGGCTTTGAGTCAAAAGATATACCAACAACAATTTTATCTTTTTTGACGATAGATGCATATAAATCATTTTTATTGTCGTTGGAAACACAACCGCATCCAATAAAAACAACTAATAGTAACAGCCAAAATATTTTTTTGAACATGATAAACTCCTGAATCTCTTATCATAGGATACAAGTAATTAGAAAGTTCTACATTGGTAATATGTATAATGAAGTTATTCTACATAGAGTCTTAGAAGTAGTAATAATGTTTTAAAATCTCAAAAATATCCTTATTTGTTTTAAATAGTATCCCCAAACATATAACACTCGAAAAATAGTAGAAGTATTTTATGATACTTCTAATAACAATTTTGATGCAAGTTTTAGTTCAATTATACAAAGCATTAAAAAAACCGCTTGATTATTTTCCTTATAAATGTTGTATAATTTGCATAAGAGGAAAAGTTAAATGATTAATTTGTTTTTAATTTCATTAATTATTGTTATTCCAGCATTATTACCTATTATTTTTATTCATAAAATAACCAAAAATTATGAAAACAAAAAAAGAGTAATTATAAACATGTTTTCAATTGCTTTTTTTATTCCTTTAGTGAATTTTATATATTTTTGCTACTCAGAAATATATCTAAACAGCCAACCTCCGGATTTATATCCTTATTTTATTGGACTTTTCTGGTTATTAATAATATTACCTATTTTATTTATTATAACTCTATTAATTCCTAAACAAAAATTTCAATATAAAAAATACACTCTTCTAACAATTTTTTTGACAGAACTTTTAGGCTGGATATTTGTTTTTGTAGCATTGGCTATAAGTAATTGGATATCAACAAATCAAACATTAAAGGGGTTAAGGGAATACCAACCAACTATTCATTACATAAAAAAATACAAAAATGAACATGCAATTTATCCTACTACTTTAAATAAGAATTTAATAAGTGCAAAAATTTTTCCTTATTATGAATATAAAACATATAATAATAGGAATGATTTTAGTTTAAAAGTAAGTGATTATGAACATTTTGTACACAACTACAACTATTGCTCCAATAAAAATCTCGATGGTTGTAATGAAAAATCAAAAAATTCAAGATTTGTTAATTACAGAAGAATAGACGAATGGATTGAAGAAACATTTGATTTTGATTAAATAACATTAAATCAAAATCAAAAAAGAGCCTTAACGGCTCTTTTGTTTTAAATGGTACCCCCAGGGGAATTCGAATCCCCGTCTACACCGTGAAAGGGTGTTGTCCTAGGCCTCTAGACGATGGGGGCTTAAGGTATGTTTCTAATATATCTAAAGCATACTCCGCTGTCAACCATTTTTGTTCATAAGATTCTTTTAAATACCTAACTGATTATATAAAAAAGGACCTTGGAACTTATTCTAAAAGATTTTATTTTTGTTATGTGTAGGGTACATTCGGAGTTTTTTGTGCAAAAGTCTAATAAAACCTGTTATAAATGTATGAAAACCGCAGAACTCATTGAGCATGCTCAAAGAGACGACTATCAAGCACTCGAAGAGCTTATCAAAAAAGAACAAAAAGGCGTGTATGCCTCTTTCTATTATTTAGCGCCCGACAGAAATGACCTTCTGGACTTAACTCAGGAAGCTCTTTGGAGAATGTCAAAAAATATAAAAAGACTCAAAAGCCCTCAAAATTTTAAATCTTGGCTCAGCCACATTATAACAAACCTTTTCTATGATCAGCTTAGAAAGAAAAAGAGAGTACCGGATGTCGTTTCAATAGATACACATTGGAATAATGAAGACGAAACCTGCCCCGTTTATGACATAAAAGACAAAAAAGCCAAACCTGAGGATAAAAGTTTGAGTAGGGAGCTTAGTGAGGTTATAAGAGAGACAATAAGAAACCTTCCTGAACACTTCAGATTTGTAATTATTTTAAGAGAGCTTCAGGGACTTAGTTACGAAGAAATTGCAGATATCACAAACACTAATGTTGGCACTGTAAAATCCAGGATTGCAAGGGCCAGAAACAAACTGCAAGAAGAGCTAAAAGGTTACATAATGTAGGAGATTTGTTTTGGAAAATTACCTAACATGCAAAAAAGCAACGTCACTTCTTTCTATATATATCGACGGAAAATTATCAGGAGAACTTAAAGAAAAACTTGAACTTCACTTGATGAAATGTCCTGCCTGCTTTGAAAAATACAAACAAATGAAAAATATTTTAGAAAATCTAAAAATCTCTTACGAAAAAATGATTAGAGAATTTGACGAGATAGAATCGACAAGAATTTTTAATATAAGAGAATACGAAAAATTTAAAAACAACATATCAGCTTACCTTGATAATGAGCTTTCGCCTGAAGAGAGCCTTGATTTTAGGAAATTTATATTTAAATCTAAAGCCGCAAGAGAAGAACTCGACATGTACTATGATGTTCAAAACAGCATGAGGGAGGCTTTTCAAGAACAAATGAGCAATATACATATAAATATGTCCCGAGGCATCGTTAACAGACTGAAAAGGAAGCATAATGTTTATCATTATCCGTATCAAAAAGTAGCGATTATTACAGGCTTGGTGATATTTGTAGGAAGCGCAGGCATTCTATACAACTACGAAACCAAAACTCATAAACATTTTAAACTGCCAAAGTTAGAAGTTTTAAAAAAACTAACTATTCTAAATCCTTTTCAGAACTTCTACTATACGAATTGACGCCTTGCCATCTCCGTATGGATTTATAGCTTCTGACATTTTTTTGTATTCTTCTTTTGAATCAAGCAAAAGCTGGGTTTCTGAAACAATTTTGTCTTTGTCAGCGCCGACAAGTTTGACTGTGCCATAGTCTATTGCCTCAGGACGCTCAGTTGTATCACGAAGTACAAGAACCGGCTTACCTAAAGAAGGTGCTTCCTCTTGAACTCCTCCTGAGTCTGTAAGGATGATATGAGATTTTCTCATTAATGATGCAAATGGCGCATAATCAAGCGGCTTGATAAGATGAATTCTTTCTTTTCCATCTAAAAGCTCGTATACAGGCTTCTGAACGTTAGGGTTTAAATGAACAGGATATACAACCTGAATATCTTTGTTCGTCTCAACAAGTTCCAGAATCGCCTTACAGATATTTTTTATAGGCTCGCCGAAGTTTTCTCTTCTGTGAGAAGTTAAAAGTATTGTTTTCAAATTCTTATCAAGTTTAAGTTCGGGAATTTCAACATTGTTATTTTCAACAGTGTATAAAAGTGCATCTATTACTGTGTTTCCTGTTTTGTAGATATGTTCTTGAGGAATTTGAGATTTTATAAGATTTTCGCAAGATTTTTCAGTCGGAGCAAAGTGGTATGTGCAAACAGCGTCAGCAAAAACTCTGTTTATTTCTTCAGGGAACGGATAATACTTATCAAAAGTTCTTAAGCCAGCTTCAACGTGTCCAACGGGTATTTTAGCGTAAAAAGCTGATAACGCAGCTGCCATAGAAGTCGTTGTATCACCGTGAACCAAAACCACATCAGGTTTTACCTTTTCATAAACTTCTTTTGTTTTAAGTATTACATCAGAAGTCAAAGTCCAGAGGTCTTGATTTGTTTTCATAATATCAAGGTCAAAATCAGGTTTTATCTCAAAAAGTTCCAGAACCTGATCTAGCATTTGCCTGTGCTGAGCAGTTACGCAAACGATACTTTCAAGGGTATCAGCGTTTTTCTCAATTTCCTTAACCAATGGCGCCATTTTAATCGCCTCAGGTCTTGTTCCAAATACTGTTAAAACTTTTATCCTGCTCAAAATCTTATCCTTTTTGAATTTCATATATTTATTTTAGTATTTAAAAAAATTAAGTCCAGTAAAGTTACTTTGTTATCTTAATTGATTTTATTTGTTTTGGCTCAAATTCAATTTTACCATTTATTTCTTTGATATTTTTTTCTAAAGAATTGGACTCAAATATTTTAGAATACGGAATATTGATTTTAATGTTTAACGTTTGTTTTTTATTTGAAATATTTACAAGTCTTACAATGAGGTCTTTGCCTGATGATTTAACAGCGTGAACCAAAATATTCTTGTTATCAAGTTCAAAGAATTGTTTATTTTGAACATTTGCAAATAAAGTCATGCAAGGGTTAAAGAAACTTTCAGATGTTTTAAAAAGCTCTTTTGCCTCTTTCTTAAATGTAATTGCAAATCTTGCCCTATTCTCACCTAAAATTTGAAGATCAGGTGTTTCAAGAGGCGGTCCTGCAGGGGTTCCTCGGGTAGGGTTTTTAGGATTTGAAATCGTTCCTGTTGCGCGAATTAAAGTGATTAAAAGATTGTTTTTAAAGACTTCATACTCTTTTAATCCTTCTGTAACAATACCGACACCTTGCGCCCAGACGAACTTTTGCATAGGAGCCGTGTTTGGTTTAATCTCTATTCCACGTGGAGCAGGTATTTTTTTATAGATATCAAAATCTGGGTCAAAATTGCGCTCGCAAAGGGAAATCATATCATCTGCTATTGTCGTTTTAACAGGCTCTTTTAATAATATTTCCGCCTGCAAAATATGATTTTTAGCTTTATTTTCAAATTGAATATCAAATTCTGCATAATCTGTTGAATTGTGAAGAATAGCTTTTACTTTTATTTTATGGGTTAAAGCAGTTTTTGAACGCCCTTTTTCAGTTGATGTTTTAGGGATTTTGAGTTCAAATACCATATCAAGCGCTAAAAACTTAGGATTTTTAACTATTTTATAAGAAACAAGTGATGATTTTATCTTCGTATCACCTTTCAAAGCGCCAAAATTATAACTGTCCCCGATATCTGCTCTATCTATAAAATTTAAAAAGTCTTTGTATATTTCTCCTGTTTTTTTATCAGTTAAGAAAACCTTATTACCCTTTATTTCAAACTTTATTACCTCGTTTTCAATTGAGTTTTTTGAAGCCTTTAAATATCTTTTCGACTCAATATTTTTGCTTTCAAGCTTTGTAGTGGAAAAAGGTTTCAAACCCTTTGTTTCAATTAAATATGTGTAAATATCTTGATAGTCTTCTGTTACAGGGATTTCATTTTTATTATATAGTTTTTCGTCAATAAATCCTTTTTCTTTCGAAAGCAAAGTTGCATTATATTTTTTGTCGAGTTTTTTGTGAGTCCTAACCTTTACAAGACCTGAATATTCAAAGTTTGAAAGGTTTATTACAGAAATATCATCACTTTTTCCTGATAAATCTCTTAAAACTCTTTTTTCAATACCGTTTGAGACAATTTCAACATTCCTAAACCTTGCTAAAACATCTTTTGAAACATTATCGATACTGCAACCATATATACTGTCGTGCGCGTGATTTTTGATTAAAGTCTTATAAGCATAGTCAATCTCATTTTGGTAAGATTTTGTTCCCAGTGCAAAATTTGATAGTGCTTGGATTGGCTCAACTACTCTTTGAAGATTCCACTCGCAAACAGTATTTTCTCTTTTTAAATCAACCCTTGAAGAATAAACACCAGGCAAAATGAATGTCAGAGAATTGTCTAAAAGTTCACCTTTTATCTCTTTTCGTTTAACATTTTTAACCGCTTCAAAATACTCAAAAGGAGTTGCAATTTTGATTTCATAACCTTTTAAATATTTATTAATTTCTTTTATCTTATTTTTTAAATCACTTGCAGGGCAAAGGTGATCCGCCCCTATCGGGAGCAAAATATTATCAGAGCTGCTTCTTGCAGTTATTTTATCTAAGTACACTTTTAAAAACTCCGCCTGTTTTACAACTGAAACATTCAAATTCAAAAAATCATTAAAATAACCCTGAATAAGGTTAGTAACCTTAACCCCATCCCATAAAAGCTCAGATGGCAAATCTCCAAGCCCGCGCCACATAGCAGCTTTATCGATATCGAATGATTTTAAAACACTTGGAATAGAAGCAGAATGTCCAAAAGTGTCTGATAAATACCCTAAAAACTCACTGCAACCAAGTTCTTTAGACTTTTTAATCCCAAAACAAAGGTTTCTTACCATACTTTCGCAAGACGTTAAAAAAGAATCAGAAGAACAGTAAAAAGGTCCTACATAAAGTTTTTTCTCCGCTATAAGTTTTTTTATAACAGCTTCTTTTTCAGGATAAATCTCTAAATAATCCTCAACAGCAGCTGTCTGACCGTCAAAATAAAACACAGGAATCTTACCTGTTTCAAGCTCTTGAACAACCTTATCAACTACCTCGATGAGCCTCAATCTGAACTCTTCAAACTCTCTATACCATTCTCTATCCCAGTGAGAATGAACATATGCGATTACAGTTTTTTTCATAACCCCATTCTAGTTTATTTCAGTATTATAATAATCATTCAAGTTATGTAAGTTTGTCTAAACAGAATTTAAGAATATATGCTATATTCACATCCACAGTAACTCTGACGATAAAAGTTTTCATTCTTAGCTATCATCATAGTATTTAAAAAACCGTTTTCTTTCTTAAAATCAATTGCTAAAAATTCAACCCCAAACTGCTTTGCAGCATAACTACCAGCTTCAAAAACATCACTTGAAACTTTATGCGGGCTGATTGTTAATGTTGTGGTAAATTTGTTTACCCCTAGCTTCAAAGCCTTTGAAGCACTATTAAGCATCCTAAGCTCAAAACACCTTACACATCTTTTGCCTTTTTCAGGTTCTTCTTCAAGCCCCACAATATAATCATACCAAGCTATTGAATCCTGCTTATCAATTAAAAGTTCAACCCCAATTTTCTCGCAATATTTTTTTAGCTCATTATATCTTTTCATAAACTCTTCAGGAGGAAAAATATTCGGATTATAAAAGTATAAAACAGGCTCATATCCAAGCTCGTTTAACTTTTCAATTGACCACGCTGCACACGTTGCGCAACAGGCATGAAGCAAAACTTTCTCCATTAAGTTTACTTTCTTTCTCTAGCCCCACTTTTTATAAGTAGCTCTTTTAATTCATAGTAAGGAACAGCACCCAAATGCTTTTGCATACCTATAAAGAAAGTAGGAGTGCCCCCAACTTCATATTTATCAGCAAGTTTTATGTCTTCTGAAAGTTTATTTTTCACTTCTTCACTATTTGCATCAGCTTTCAGTTCTTTTGTATTCAACCTGATTTTTTTAGATAAAGACAAAATTTCCTTCTCATTTTTTGGGGTGTTTTCGAAAAGTAAATCGTTCATGTCCCAGAATTTGCCCTGTTTTTCAGCAGCAATTGCATATCTTGCCATCAAGCAAGAACCCTGATGCTCTGATCTTCCCTGTGATATATGCGGATTGCAATCTCCATCCAATGGCAAATGATGATGGACAATCTGAACACCACTTACTTCAGTAACCACTCTGTGCAACATTAGGTTTAAAATATAACATCCAGGACAATTATAATCAGTGTATGTTTGAACAATTATTCTAGCGTTCTCATCACCAAGTATATTTCCGCTCTTCTTAAAAGGATTTGTTTTTAAATCTGCAAAATATTTAAATGAATTATACCTTTTCACCTGAGGAGTAAAAATATATGTTACTGAAGTAAAAGTTAAAAAAGCAGATGCTAAAAATACCAAAACCCCAAAGGTTATAGCATATTTTTTAATTTTTAATGCATCAATTATATCAATGAAACCCAATTTAAAATCATTAATAAAACCATGTTCCCTGTCTCTTGCTGTGAGGGCTATCCCTAAATCTATGAAATAAGTAACAAAACACAATATACAAATGCTTTTTATATCAAAAATCGAAATACATGCAAGTATCATCGAAATTGAAAACGCAAGTAGAGATATTGCTGAAATATACGAATACGGGTTTTTAAAAACCTCTAAAAAACCTAAGAATTTAACATTTTTAAGTTTATCAACAAATATCATTAATAGAATAAAGCAGTATAGCAAAAATCCCCAACAAGCAAGTGGGACGCCTAAAAACTGTGAGTGATGTGTTCTTGCAACCAAATCACAATCAACATACTGATTAATAGCGCAAAAACTCGGTGTCGGATTAGCACTAAAATTTGCCTGAAAATAAACTGAAATAAGCTCAATAGAGCATATCAATCCTAATAAACCTAGTATAAAAAGAAAAATTTTACGTGCTTTTGTCATATTCACCTACATAAATTGCTTAACAACATCATTTATTGAGAAATTTTCTGGCAGATTTTCTTGTGATTTTTCGATAACATCATCATATCTTTCTTCATAAGTAGGTTTGTCAATCGAATAAAACAACCCTGTATAAAGCCCATCTTCACTGAAAGCAAACTTCATCGCATTTAGTCTGTCTTTAGTGTCGTGATCTTCCGGAATAGGTTTTATAATCTCTCTTATCTTCTCAAAAGAGCTGACTTTATTGTATTGAACACAAGGGGAAATAACGTGGATAAAAGAAAATCCGTTATGATTTAAACCGCCTAATATAAGCCTCTCAAGCTGCGCCATATCTCCCGAATAGCCTCTTGCAACATATGAAGCATTAAAAGATAAAGCCATAAGTACAGGATTAATTCTATCAGCAGTCCAAGCATAAGGATTACATTTTGTAACTGTACCTATTCTTGAAGTTGGAGAACATTGTCCCTTTGTAAGAGCATAAATTTCATTATCCATCATAATATATGTAATATTAGGATTTTTTCTTGCCGCATGGATAAAGTGATTTCCACCGATACTTAGTCCGTCGCCATCTCCACCAACTGCTACAACATTAATATCTGTTCTTGCCTGTTTTAAACCAATCGCAACAGGAAGAGCGCGACCATGAATGGTATGAAAACCATATGTTGACATAAAAAACGGAAATCTGCTTGAACATCCTATGCCTGATATAATAGCGGTTTCTTCAGGATTGTACTCCATTTCTGCCATAGCTTTGTTTAAAGAATTCAAAACGGAATAATCCCCACATCCCGGGCACCAGGTAGGTTTTCTTTTTCCTTTATAATCTTTTGCTTCGTACTTACTCATTTTTTCCTCTTTAATTTCTAAAAATGTACGGGTTTATTAGTCATTAGAACTTTTTTATCAGCCTGAACTTCTGAAACTCTCTTAATCTCTTCATAAATTTCCTCAGAAGAGAAAGGATTTCCGTCATACTTTAAGTATTCAAAAACATCAATACCTTTATTAAGATTTACGCACTTTTCAACAATTGTAGACTTGAATTGGGCGTTATAATTTGCTTCAATTACAATGATTACTTCTTTGTTCTGCATAAATTCTTTTATCCATTCTGTTGGAAGCGGGTAAATTGTTCTAGGATAAAGTGCTTCAACATCAATGCCTGCTTCTGATGCCATTTCAATAGCCTCTAGAACTGCCCCGCAGCTGGAACCCCAACTGATAACTCCTAGTTTTGCATTTTTATTACCAAACCTTTTTGCTTTAACAAATTGAGTTGTAGCCGTTTCAAGTTTTCTAAAACGTTTTTCAATCATCTTCTTGTGGACTTGAGGGCTTGTTGTCGGAGTGCCGTCTTCATCGTGTTCAAGCCCTGTTGCAATATAAGCTCCTCCTTTTTGGGAAGGTGATGTTATTGGAGAAATGCCTGAAGCAGTATCCAAATATCTATGATAGTTATCAGAATATATCTTATTATCACGATTTATTATTTCAATATGCTCAAAATCAATTAAGTCAACGCATTCTCTTCTTGGTCCCAAAGATGCATCTGATAACAAAATAACAGGAACCTGATACTGCTCTGCAAAATTAAATGCTTTTACTGTTTGATAGAAGCAGTCAGAAACATCCATCGGAGCCATTACAATCTTAGGGGAATCACCATGTGTTCCAAAAAGAGCAGCGCACAAGTCAGATTGTTCTGTTTTTGTAGGAATACCTGTACTTGGTCCACCACGTTGAACATCAACAATAACAAGAGGAATCTCTGCCATAGATGCCAATCCTATTGTTTCTTGCATAAGAGAAAGCCCCGGACCACTTGTTGCAGTCATTGCTTTTGCTCCACCATAAGAAGCACCGACAGCGTAATTTATAGCAGCAATTTCATCTTCACATTGAAGCATTTTTCCGCCAAATTTAGGCAATTCTTTTGCAAGCCATTCCATTATTTCAGTCGCAGGAGTAATAGGATACCCTGCAAAAAACTTACATCCGGCTAAAAGAGCACCCAAGCCAATTGCCTCATTACCTGACATAATCAGCTTAGAACCTGATTGTTTCATAACAACATTGTCATAATTATCGGTACGATTTAATTCATTAAAGACATAATCATAACCTGCTAAAAGCGCTTTTTTATTTGCTTCAATAATATCAGCACTTTTTGCCTTGTACCTTGCTTCAATATCTTTGATAATTTGTTCTCTTAAATCTAAGTTATGCAAAAGCCCAACTACCACACCAAGAGCAACCATATTCTTAGATCTAACACTTGCAGAATTTTTTGCAATCTCGGTCAATGGAATAGCATATTTTATAACGTCATCGCGTGGAATTTCATCAGTAATAACATTAGAATCATATATTACAAGCCCGCCAGCTTCAACATCTTTTAGTTCTTTAAATACAGTTGTATCATCAAGCGCAACAAGGATATCAGACATTAATGTAACCGTTAAAGCCTTATGTTCGCTTATTCTTAACTGATAATAACACTTTCCGTCACCTCTTATTTCAGAAGGAAAAGCTCTGTAAGTTGTTACATAGTAACCTTTTCTAGCTGTTGCATAAGATAAAATATCGCCAGAACTTATAATTCCTTGCCCTGACGTTCCTGAAATCCTTATCCTCAAATCTTTCATAACTTAACACCCAAATTTCCGTATATTTGTCTTTGATAATTTTATTACCCGCATAGTTATTTTTCAAGCATTTTACTATACTTAACATCAAATTTTTCATTATACTTTTGTTGCAAATTTAAATATAAATTATACTTTAAAAAGATGATATACAAAATGTATAAGTGTGGTAATTTTTAGAAGTGTTATCTAACTAAATTAAAGAAGGAATGAATAACTATGGAAATAGGAAAAATCGTTAACATAGGGAAAGCATTAGCCCCTAAAAATGAATCACCAAAGAGTCTTTCGACTAATCCTTTTGGTGTAAGCTTCAAGGGAAGCGTTATCCAAGCAGATGTGTTTGAAAGCTCAAATACAGGTTTAACAAACAAAATTTCAAATAAAAGCAAAATGTTTGCAAGTGCTATTGTTGGTGGAATAAATAATTTTAATGAAGCTTTCAAAGCAAGAATGAATTCTGTAGTTTCATTTGGTAGAAAAATGAGCCAAAATGTTGCTGATACTCTAACTAGATGGGGCAACATCGAAGTTTCTCTAAATATTAATGATTTTGCTGAAACAGTAAAAAATAAAATGTTCCCTGATAGCCAATACAAAGTTAAAAATCTGGCTAAAAAATCAGCCGGTGAACTTGGTGACTTACTTCAAGCAGCAATGTCTGCATAATTTAG
This sequence comes from Cyanobacteria bacterium OH_CDB_20, assembly GCA_023415935.1. Taxonomy (GTDB): domain Bacteria; phylum Cyanobacteriota; class Vampirovibrionia; order Gastranaerophilales; family Gastranaerophilaceae; genus JAEZIX01. Next base: position 12,382 of record JAEZIX010000040.1, read on the forward strand.
GAGAAATTCAAAATGGATAATATGACAAAAATTAAAAATATAATTACTGCCCTAAGTCAACATAATGACGAAGAAGCTGTAAACGTACTTGTAAATATCGGCACAAATGCTGATAACGATGAAATCAGAGAACTTACAGCTCAAGCACTTATCAAAAGAAACACTCATGATTCACTTGCAATTGTTCTTTTATCGAAAGGTAAAGGTATTAACGACCTAAGCGCAAGAGTTGCAATGAGCGCAATAAACGAACTTTTATCTCTTGAAGATAAAACTGAAGCAATAAAAATTCTTGATGATACAATTCAAATGCATTCAGAACAAGAAGTTAGAGAAACTGCTCGTTCAGTAAGAGCTTTAATGACATTCTCTTGCTAATAAAATAACAAACAATCAATATATAAAAAAAAAGAAGGTGATTAACCTTCTTTTTTCTGTTTATTTGCAATTATTTTATCAATAGCTTTATTTATAAGAGTTCCGGCTGCATAACCTGCCAGAATGGCAAGAGCAGTTGGAATATACTTTGTAACCAATTTACCTAGAAAAGGCATCTTTCGAACAAATACTTCAGGATTTTTAATAAAAGGTTTTACTGTATCAGCAGCGCCCGCTGTGAAAGTATCTCTGGCATATCTGCAAGAATTTTTTGCTTCCTCCATTGCTTTTTCGCCTGCTTCGCGAATAAACGCGGATGCAGCTTCATTAGTAAGAGGAATTAAGTTCTTTGGTGGCTGTGGAATATTTTGTGGTTTAACATGCAAACTCATTTTAAACACCTTTTCACTTTACATATAGATTATAAATTGTAAATTAATTTTTTTGCTAGTTTGTTAAAATAATTTAGTAAAAATATACAATTATTTGTACAATTGGCAAATACGACAAAATAATCTAAACTAAATTTTATGAATATTCTGACTTATATTATTAAAAGATTTTTGCAAACTATTCCGCTACTGATTCTAGTATCGCTACTGAGTTTCTTTTTAATAAGGCTTTCACCCGTTGATCCTCTTGGAGAGCTAAAACTAAACCCTTCAATATCCCAAGAAACACTGAACTCCGAGATTAAAAGGCTAGGACTTGATAAACCTATTATCGTGCAATACGGATTATGGGCAAAAAGTTTTATAAAAGGGGATTTTGGGGTTTGTACAACAGGAGAAAAAGTATCTACAAAATTAAAAGAAAGAATTCCAAACACACTTCTTTTGACTTCGTTTGTAATCTTATTTACATGGCTTGTCGGTATTCCACTTGGTATTTTAGCAGCTTTAAACTGGAAAAAACCTATTGATAGAATACTTACAATACTCTCAAGTATTGGCATGGCAATTCCGTCGTTCTTCTTCGCGTTACTATTATTGATTTTTGCCGTAAAAACGGGATGGTTTCCAACCGGAGGGCTAACCAGCTTCAACTACTCAACAATGACACCTTTTGGGAAGTTTGTAGACATAATGCACCACCTTGTTTTGCCTGTTGTTGTTCTTTTTACTATTTCTTTATCCGGGCTTCAAAGGCAAATGAGAGGAAACCTTCTGGATGTGCTTGAAAGCGATTATGTTAAATTTGCAAGAGCAAAAGGACTTCCTGAGAACAAAGTTATATATAAGCATGCATTAAGAAACGCAATAAATCCAATGATTACCCTTTTGGGATTTGAATTTGCAGGTTTATTAAGTGGTGCAGCTTTAACAGAGTACGTTTTCCAATTCCCAGGTCTAGGAAGATTAATATTAGAAGCTGTTTTGAAGTCTGATATAAATCTTGTAATGGCATCACTTATGATTGGAACAATCATGCTTATTGCAGGAAATCTGATTGCAGATATTTTATTAAAATTGGTTGACCCGAGAGTGGAGGTTAACTAATGCAAGAACCGATAAGTTTTACAAAAGATATAAAAAACAACATTTTGAAATCAATTTTTCAAGATCAATTTGCCAGAATTGCAATGATAATACTTATTGTACTTTATTTTGCGATCCTTGTTGCGGAAATAATTACTCCATATTCAAAGGATTATTCTAACAGACATATGGCATATTCTCCCCCTTCAAGACTATATATAGTTGATGAAAACGGAAAAATATCAAAACCATACACTTACAACTTTAAGCGTGAATTTGATCAAAAAACATTCAAAATAACATACAAAGAAGATAAGTCTAAAAAATACTATGTAGAGTATTTTGCAAAAGCTGAACCATATAAATTTCTAGGTATTATTCCTCTAGATAGGCATTTTTACAATGTCGAAAAGGGAGGCTATATATATCTTCTAGGAACAGATATCAATGGAAGAGACAATTATTCAAGACTTTTATACGGCGGCAGAATCTCTCTAACAATAGGTTTTTTGGCTTTATTTGTGTCTTTCCCTCTGGGGCTTTTGTATGGCGGAATCTCAGGATATTTTGGAGGAAAAACCGATTTCCTCATGATGAGGGTATCTGAAGCTATAATGTCTATTCCTAGCTTTTACCTTTTAATAATTTTGGCCTCAATACTTCCTGCAAATATGACAAGTGCAGAGCGTTTTACGCTTATAATATTAATTCTTGCTCTAATAGGATGGGCAGGATTTGCAAGGGTAGTAAGAGGTATGACTCTTTCTATAAAAGAACAAGAGTTCGTACAAGCTGCAAAATCACTCGGAGCTTCAAGATTAAGAATTATAACAAAACATATACTTCCTCAAACTATCAGTTACGTAATAATTGCAATGACATTGAGCGTTCCTTCCTACATTTTATCAGAGTCAGGATTGAGTTTCTTGGGACTTGGAATTCAACAACCAGATGCAAGCTGGGGTAATATGCTTAAAGAAGCGCAAGAATTTTCTAACATAATCTCAAGACCATGGCTTTTGACTCCTGGTTTTCTCATATTTATAGTGGTATTATCATTTAACCTAATTGGTGATACAATAAGAGATATATTGGACCCTAAAAGCAGAGTGAGATAATTTTGATGAGAGAAATCATTAACTACTTGCAAATTCCCGATGCAGACGTTTTGTTGAGAATTATACTTTCAATTGTACTTGGAGCCGGTATTGGGCTCGAAAGGGAGCTTACAAACAAATGGGCGGGACTAAGAACCCATATGCTTGTTTGTCTTGGTTCATGTCTTTTTACCCTACTTTCAATTTATGGCTTTTCAACAGCGATTACAGTCTACCCAATGGGTGACCCAGGACGTGTTGCAGCACAAATCCTTACCGGTATAGGTTTTATCGGTGGGGGAACAGTTTTAAGACAAGGCTCAACAGTGTATGGACTTACAACAGCAGCTACAC
>JAEZIX010000061.1 GCA_023415935.1 Cyanobacteria bacterium OH_CDB_20
GATGTACTTGCAGACGGTGCTTCTACTCATTACGGAGAACTTTCTTTAGGTAAAAATATCTTAGTTGCATATATGCCTTGGGAAGGTTATAACTTCGAGGATGCTATCTTGCTTTCTGACAGATGCGTTCATGACGATATATTTACTTCAGTTCACATTGAAAAACTTGAAATTGACGCTCGTCAAACTAAACTAGGACCTGAAGAAATTACTCGTGAAGTTCCTAATGTATCTGAAGATTCGCTTAGACACTTAGACGAAAGAGGTATCGTTCGTATAGGTGCTAGAGTATACGCAGATGACATTCTTGTAGGTAAAGTTACTCCAAAAGGTGAATCAGAACATCCACCTGAAGAAAAACTATTAAGAGCAATCTTCGCTGAAAAAGCAAGAGATGTTAAAGATAATTCATTACGTGTTCCACACGGTGAAGGCGGACGTGTTGTCGATGTTAAAGTATTTGACAGAGAAAAAGGCGACGAGCTTCCACCAGGTGCAAACACTGTAATAAGAGTTTATATAGCTCAAAAACGTAAGGTATCTGTAGGTGATAAACTTGCAGGACGTCATGGAAACAAAGGTATTGTATCAAGAATTCTTCCTAAAGAAGATATGCCTTTCTTACCTGATGGTACTCCTGTTGATATCGTGTTGAACCCACTAGGTGTTCCTTCACGTATGAACGTTGGACAAACTTACGAATGCTTACTTGGTTTAGCGGCATACTTAACAGGTGATTATTATGAAGCACCTCCGTTTGACGAAATGTATGGCGAAGACCAATCAGATATAGCTACAAAACACGAACTTCTAAGAGGTATCAAAAACTCAGGCTGTGATTGGGTAAGAGAAGACGGAAAAGTTACTCTTCTTGACGGAAGAACCGGCGAATCGTTTGATCAACCTGTTGCAGTTGGTTTAACATACTTCTTAAAACTAGTCCACCTTGTAGATGATAAGATCCACGCAAGAAGCACAGGACCTTACTCACTTGTAACTCAACAACCGTTGGGTGGTAAGGCTCAATTCGGCGGCCAAAGATTCGGAGAGATGGAAGTTTGGGCACTTGAAGCATACGGCGCAGCTTACACACTTCAAGAAATGCTTACAATCAAATCCGATGATGTTAACGGACGTTCTCGTGCTTACGAAGCAATCGTAAAAGGCGACAATATTCCAAGACCTGGTATTCCAGAATCATTCAAAGTATTGGTTAGAGAGCTTCAAAGTATCGGCTTAGATATCTCAGTTGCTAAAAAAGGCGGCGAAGAAGTAGATTTAATGTCAGATACAGATGATCTTAGAAAGGCTGCTCCTAAGAGAACACTTTCTGATATTGACTCTGAGCTTTTAAACATAAACTTCTTTGAATCATCAGGTTCATTTAAAGAATAAATCATAACGAGTAACCTCTTGTGTTAAGGGGTTACTCTAAAATAAAAAATAACAAACAATATTAATTAAAGGAGATAAACAATTGTCTACAAGTATAGATTATTTTGACTATATCAGAATAAGTATCGCCTCTCCTGAGCGAATTTTGAAGTGGTCATTCGGTGAAGTTTCCAAACCGGAAACAATCAACTATAGAACGTTGAAACCTGAAAGAGACGGTTTATTCTGCGAAAGAATATTCGGACCAACAAAGGATTGGGAATGTTTCTGCGGAAAGTACAAAAGAGTAAGACATAAAGGTATCATTTGTGAACGTTGCGGCGTTGAAGTTACTGATTCTAAAGTGCGTCGTCACAGAATGGGTCACATTAAGTTAGCTGCTCCTGTTTCTCACATTTGGTTCTTGAAGGGTATCCCTTCTTATTTGGGTTTACTTCTTGATATGTCTTTAAAAGACTTAGAACAAGTAATATATTTTAATAACTATATAGTAATCGAGCCTGCTGATTCAGGATACAAAAAACTTCAACTTCTAACAGAAGAAGAATATGAAGACTTTATGTTGGAAAATGAAGAATCTGCATTAAAAGTTGGTATCGGTGCTGAAGCAGTTAAAGATTTACTATCTGAAATTTCTTTGAACGAAATGGTAGAAGAAATCAGAAGCGAAATTGAAGGAGCAACAGGCTCTGTTCAAAGAAAAGCTAAATTACTTAAGAGATTAAGACTGGTTGAATCATTACTTGAAAGCAATACATCTCCAACCTGGATGATAATGGATGTACTTCCTGTTACTCCTCCAGATTTGAGACCTATGGTTCAATTAGACGGCGGAAGATTTGCAACATCTGATTTAAACGACTTATATAGACGTGTAATCAACAGAAATAACCGTTTGCAAAGACTTCTTGAAATGGGCGCACCTGAAATCATTGTAAGAAACGAAAAACGTATGTTACAAGAAGCGGTTGATGCTCTAATCGATAATGGCAGAAGAGGAAGAACAGTTGTTGGTCCTAACAACAGACCTTTAAAATCATTATCAAATATTATTGAAGGTAAACAAGGTCGTTTCCGTCAAAACTTGCTTGGTAAACGTGTTGACTACTCAGGTCGTTCAGTAATCGTAGTAGGTCCGACATTAAGCTTAAACCAATGCGGTTTACCAAAAGAAATGGCAATCGAATTGTTTAAACCTTTTGTTGTAAACAAATTAATAGAAAGAGGCTTGGTACAAAATATTAAGTCTGCTAAAAAGAAGATAGAACGTTCAGAAAGCGTAGTTTGGGATATCTTAGAAGAAGTAATCGAAGGACATCCGGTTATGTTAAACCGTGCACCGACTCTTCACAGATTGGGTATTCAAGCATTTGAACCGAAATTGGTAGAAGGAAGAGCAATCCAACTTCACCCTCTAGTATGTACAGCATTCAACGCTGACTTCGACGGTGACCAAATGGCTGTTCACGTTCCGCTTTCAATTGAAGCTCAAACTGAAGCTAGAATGCTAATGCTTGCTACAAACAATATTTTAGCTCCTGCTACAGGTCAGCCTATCATAACTCCTTCTCAGGATATGGTTTTGGGTATGTATTACCTAACAATCATGAAAGAAGACGAATTATCAGAAGTTCATTATTTCTATAATTTTGACGATGCGATTGCAGCTTATGAATCAAAAGTAATCACTCTTCACGCAAAAATTATAGTTCGTGATGAAAAAGGAAAGAGACTTGAAACCACAGTGGGAAGAATTTTGTTTAACGAAACTGTAAGAAAATCAGTTTTGTCAAAATAACCTCAAAACGTGAATGGCACAATAACTTAAAGGTGAGAATAAAAAATGGATACATTAATGCATAAGAATACAAAGAAATCATTTGATTTCATAAATAAACAAATGGACAAAGGTTCTTTAAAGAAACTTCTTTC
>JAEZIX010000075.1 GCA_023415935.1 Cyanobacteria bacterium OH_CDB_20
AATCAATTGCTTCTTGTTGCAAATTGTGCATTTTCCAATTTCCTGCAATAACCGGTTTTCTTGACATATCTATATCCTCATTTTTGTAATAATCTCCCCTTGATATTAGTTAAAACAAAAAATTTTATCAAGAAAAATATCTCATATAAAGTATTCCAAATAATTGAAAAATATGTATAATTGAAGATAATAAACTTTTGTAAATAATATGCATCTATAACCTAAAGTTTGTCTAAAATTGTGTCGATACAAACAATACATGAGTGTCTAGTAAGAGAATGGTATGACCGAAAATACTATAGAACAAAGTTTAAATACCCTGATTGACAACGATATTGAAAAGATTCAACAAACAATACTACTTGTCGATGATGAAGATAATAACCTTCAGCTGTTAAAACGCACGCTTCGAGGTGCTTACAATATAAAAACAGCGCATAACGGGCTTGAAGCTCTTGACCTTATTGACAGAGAAGGTGAAGATATTTCGCTAATAGTAAGTGACCAAAAAATGCCTGAGATGGAAGGTACAGAATTTCTTAAAAAAGTTAACGAGAAAAATCCTGATATCGTAAAAATACTTCTAACAGGGCATCAAGATACTGACATTATTGTTTCTGCAATTAATGAATGTCAGCTTTATCAATATATTTTAAAACCGTTTGAACCTGAAGAACTTAAAGTCTCAATCCAAAACGGTTTGAAAAAATATGAGCTTTCGAGCAGTAAAAACGTAATATTAAAAGACTTAAAAGAACTTTTTTATAAAACTATTAAATCAATTGCATTCGCGCTTGACGCAAAAGATCCTTATACCCACGGACATTCGTTAAGGGTTACATTGTATTCGCTAATCCTTGCAAATGAACTCGGTCTTGACAATGATACCCTAGAAGAGATTGAAACAGCAGGGCTTTTGCATGACATAGGCAAAATTGCAATTCCACAAAATATCCTTTGCAAAGCAGGAAAATTAACAGATGAAGAATTTGAAATAATGAAACAACACCCTGCTCAAGGCGAAAAGATGATTAGAAACATCAAAAAGCTTAAATCTGTTGCAAGTTGGCTTCGCTCGCACCATGAAAAATGGAATGGAACAGGCTATCCTAACAGATTACAAGGTGAAGAAATCCCTATAACAGCAAGAATAATTGCAATAGCAGATACGTATGATGCGATGACATCAACACGCTCATACAGAGTTGCTCTCCCTCATGAAGTTGCGATTGAAGAAATTCAAAAGTGTGCTGGGACTCAATTTGATCCTAATTTAGCTGACTTATTTGTGAAATTATCCGATAAAGTTAAAGCAGCGCAGCAAAATCCTGAAGAATTTTATAACCATTACAGCTATCTTCAAAAATACATTGACTCTGTAATCGCATAAAATTATTCATCAAGAGAACTGACTGATACTTTCAAGTAATCCTTGTATGTGTTTTCAACTGCATGAATCATCTCATTATTAGTTGAAAGCCAGAAGTTTGTTGCGGTAAGGACTTTAGATGCTGTTCCATTTTTATTATTAAGCTTGAAAATCAAAGGATCAGAGCCTTTATAATTGCACAAAAAGTCTTTAAACCTAACCATCTCATCAAAAGGCATCTCTTTTAAAAGCTCTATTGTAACTATGTTACTGTTTTCAATAGGCTTTACGCTTTCAACAATAATTTGGACAGAATCTTCAGAACGTCTTTGGAATTTTCCTGATAAAATTACCTTTTTTTCTGTTTCAAGAAATGAATTATATTCTTGCAATGTCTTATGGAAAGCAACAAATTCGATATTGCCTGTCAAATCTTCAATAACGCCTGCTTTTAAGAACTTAGTAGGATCTTTTTTAGTAGGAATTTGTCTTACGTGAGTAAGTAAACCACAAATAGTTACCGGTTTTCCATCGGGCATTTCTTCTAAATCAGAGATATTGTGCGTAGTTAAAAACGGCAATTTTTCTCTTATGCTTTCAAGCGGGTGACTTGTGACATAGAAGCCGAGGTATTCTTTTTCAAACTCTTGAATTTCTTTATCAGAGTAATCTTCATCTTCACCATAAAGTTCAAAAGACTGCATTTGGTAGGATGATGAAGCAGTGTCCCCACCTCCACCTAATGCCGCAAAAAGGCTAACTTGACCTAATTCTCTTGCTTCACACTCTTTACTTGCAGTAGAAATAATATTATCTATATTATTCATCATTTTTTTTCTTGAAGGTTCAAGACACACAAAAGCACCTGCTTTTATTAAACTTTCAAGAGTTTTCTTGTTTAAGCATTTTGTATTTACTCTGCACGCAAAATTTGAAACAGAAGTAAATTCACCATTTTCAGCTCTTTCTTCTTCAAGCATTTCAAGAACAGCAAGACCTATGCCTTTAATAGAGTTTAGGCCAAAACGAATATTATCACCATCTGGTGCAAATTCCGCATGTGATTTATTTATATCAGGCGGAAGCACCTTTATACCCATACTTTGGGCTTGCGCAATATACATTTGTGTCTTATCTTGATCATCTTTTACGCTTGATAAAAGAGCGCAGAAGTATTCAATAGGATAATGAGCTTTTAGGTATGCTGTTTGATAAGCTACAAAAGCGTATGCTGCTGAGTGAGATCTGTTAAAGCAATATGCAGCAAACTTTGACATAGTATCGTACAAATCGGAAGCGATTTTTTCATCAACTCCCATTTTCCTTGCGCCATCCATAAAGCCGGATTTTTCTTTTTCCATAATCTCGACTTTTTTCTTACCCATTGCACGGCGAAGCATATCCGCTTGTCCCAACGTGTAACCCGCAAGAACCTGTGCGATTTGCATGATTTGTTCTTGATAAACGATTGTACCATATGTATCTTTAAGAATCGGCTCTAGATCAGGGTGTTGGTAGGTAACCTTTTGGCGGCCATGTTTTCTTTCAACAAAGTCTTGAACCATGCCTGAATCGAGTGGCCCAGGTCTGAATAATGCTACCAATGCGCCTAAATCCTCGAAAACTGAAGGTTTGAGATCTTTTACAAGTTTTTTCATACCGCTTGATTCTAATTGGAAAACGCCGTCAGTTTCGCCCCTTTGTAGGAGTTCATAGGTTTTCTCGTCATCAAGAGGAATTTTGTTAATATTCAAATCTATACTGTGGCGCTCTTTTATAAGGTCAAGAGTTGACTGAATAATAGTAAGATTTCGAAGCCCCAAAAAGTCCATTTTAAGAAGCCCAATTTTCTCGCAATCTTCTTTCGGATACTGGGTTATGACATTTCCGTCTTTTGCAAGCTGAACAGGCACAATCTCATCTAAAGGCTCATGCGCAATGATAACTCCTGCTGCGTGCATGCCTGTATTCTGTTTTAGCCCTTCAATATTTCTGGCTTCGTCAATCCAGCTTTTAATAGCAGGGTCAGACTCATAAGCTGCTTTAAAATCAGGGCTTTCTTCTAATGCCTTATCAATAGTAACCCCTGGACCTGAAGGAACAAGCTGGGAGATTTTATTTGACTCGATAAAAGGAATGTCAAGCGCACGTGCAACTGCTTTTATAGCGTTTTTAGCCGCAAGTGAGCCAAATGTTATAATCTGGCAAACTCTGTCTTCACCGTACTTTTGGGTTACATAGTCAATAACTTTTCCCCTGCCCTCAATACAAAAATCTATATCGACGTCGGGCATACTTACACGTTCAGGATTTAAAAATCTTTCAAATAACAAATTATGCTTAATCGGGTCAAGGTCTGTTATCCCAAGAGAATAAGCAATCAAACTTCCTGCAGCTGAACCTCTGCCCGGCCCTACAGGTACATGGTGTTCTCTTGCCCAATTAATAAAATCCCACGTAATCAAGAAATATGCCGGAAACCCCATTTTTTCAATAATACTGAGCTCATACTTGCAGCGTTTATCTATCTCGGGAGTAATTTCGCCATATCTGTCTTTTAGACCTTTTAAAACAAGGTGATGAAGGTATGATTCTTGAGTAAAACCTTCAGGGACATCGTATCTTGGCAATATATTTTCGCCCAAATTAAGGATAAGATGACATTTTTCAGCAATGTCCATCGTATTTCGAAGCGCAGCCTCAAAAACATCTGCCTCAAGCCACCTAAATGAATCCCTTAGCTGCTCTGCAGTCTTAACGTAAAATTCATTATTGGGGAACTTGAACCTATGTTCGTCACTTTTTAGGGCATTTGTTTGAATACACAAAAGCGTATCATGCCAGGAAGCATCTTCTTTATTAAGGTAGTGACTGTCATTTGTGATTACAATTTTTGCTCCTATTTCTTTTGCAATAGAAATTAGTATCGGATTAGAACGCTTTTGATCATCTAAACCATGGTCTTGTATTTCAACGTAATAGTCATCTTTAAATATGTTTTGATAATACTTTGCAACTTCAAGAGCTGATTCTTTTGAACCTTTCAAAACTTCTTGAGCGAGTTCCCCCTGAATGCAGGCAGACAAACAGATTAAGCCTTCTGAATATTGTTCAAGAAGCTCCCTGTTTATTCTCGGTTTATAATAGAAACCTTTTACATAAGAAGCGCTTACAAGTTTTACAAGATTTTGATAACCTTTTACATCCTTTGCTATTAATACAAGGTGGTAAAGTTTGTTGTCAGCACTGTTTTTATTAGTAATATCACCGTGATAAACATAAACTTCACAGCCAATAATAGCCTTTAACCCCATTTCTTTTGCGGTTCTATATAGCTCAATCGCACCATACATGCTTCCATGGTCCGTTACTGCAACAGCAGGCATGTTGTTTTCCTTTGCAAACTTGCAAAGCTCTTTTATCCTGATTGCCCCGTCTAATAAACTGTATTCACTATGCACATGTAAAGGCACATAATTCATTCTGATAAACCACTCCGTAAATGTTTTGTCTTTAGAAAAGTCTATCACGCAAAGTCATCATATTCAAGAAAATACAAACTACTTGAACAAAGTTCTTAACAACTTAAAACCATACTTAAAATAGTTCAAAATAACTTTCGGGCTCTTTATTGAGGTTAAGAC
>JAEZIX010000077.1 GCA_023415935.1 Cyanobacteria bacterium OH_CDB_20
CATCAATTGCAGTTCTAGCAGAACGAGCAACGATACCGTGAGCGATGATAAGAATTTCAGCATCTTCTGCTTTATATTCTTCATATTCAGCGATTTCTTCAGCCATTTTTTCGTATTCAGCTTTGTATTCATCAAGAACTTCCATAAGTTCTTCTTCCATGTTGAAAGTATTTCTCATGTGAACTGATTTTCTATCAGGACCAATTTCGCCAGGTCCAAGTAAGAATTTTTCAGTAGGAACCATAGTGATACCGCGAGATGCTGGATCATAAAGAGTAACAGGTTCTCTCATTTTACCTTGATAGCCATCAGCTAAAAGGAATGTAGGGAAACGATATTTCCAAGCAATGTTAAATGCTTTAATCATATAATCAAATAGATCTTGGTGACCTGCAGTTGAATATACTACTCTGAAACCTTCGCCGTTACCGCCGTAGCAAGTAAGTCTTGTTTCTTGTTGAGCGTATATAACAGTAGCTGTTGATGGGCCGCCACGTTGCATAACTGCGCAAACGAAAGGTATTCTCATCATCTCAGCCATTGATTGAGCATCTTGCATGATAACGTTACCAGGACCAGCAGTTGCTGTGAATGCTCTTTTACCAGCTAAAATACCACCTAAAGTAGAGAAGCCTGCAGAGATTTCATCTTCTGTTTGTAAGAAACCAGCTTCAGTTTTAGGAAGTAATTTACACCATGTATGCATAATTTCATTTTGCGGTGTAATCGGATAACCGTACATGAATTCTGCTTCAGCGGCATTTGCAGCGTACGCAAGAACTTCATTTCCGGTTAAAAACATTTTTGTGTCTTCTTTAATAAGTTTGTTCACCATATTTTTTCCACCTTCTTTGGTTGTACATGTAAGTCATTACTATAATAATGTACTACAAAAACATATAAAAAAACACAATAAAAAATTTAAGAGGCAAAGAAATCAGGAAAAAAATCACGTATTATTTTCTGATAGTGATTCTTTCAAGTTTGCGAACAAATCTTGTTTGGATATTTTCTGTTTCTCTTGTAATTGAGTCAACGAGAATTGTTTTACAGCCAAGAAGTTTACCTGCCAATATATCGGTTAAAGGTCTATCGCCTATCATAACAGCTTCTGAGGGTTTTTTATAAAGTGCCGATAAGTACTGTTCCATTACTTTGGGACTTGGTTTATTTGCATGCCCGATTACATCAAAATCACAAGATTTTTTAACCTTTTCTATATAGGCTTCATTTTTATTATTACTAATTATCGCCACAACAAAATCATATTGAAGTTTCCCAAGGAGTTTTTTTACTTCCTCAGGGAAAACACCACTTTTAGAAGGCATCACAGTACTATCTAAGTCAAACATAAGAACATTTATACCTTCTTTTTTTAACCCTTCGAAATCAATATCAAATAAAGATACTACGTTATAGTCTGGTTTCAAAATCATCTGACGTTTTTAACTCCTATTGTCCTTGCAAGCGCGTATTTGTGGTCTTTTGGCTCGATTGAAAATTTTATGTAATCTTCATCATTTGTGTTTGATAAAGGCTTTTCCTCGCCTGTCTTTATATCTCTGATTTCAACTACTTTTGTATGGAATTTTTCTTGAGGCGTAATAATTTCAACTTCATCACCAAGATTAATTTTATTTTTCGTCTTAACTCTATAAAAATCATCTTTTTTATCTAAGAAAACACACAAGAAATCGGCCCCTGCAAGACCTTTTGAAATATCGTAGCTATAACCTTCAGGACCTTGTGGTTCAAGAAAAAAGCCTGTTGTATAGCCTCTATTTCCTATTTTTATAATTTCCTCGTAATTTTTTTCTTCTGACATTTTGCCTGTTTCAAAATATTCATCAATTGCATCTCGATAGGCTTTTGCAACAGCAGAAACATAATAAAGGCTTTTTGTTCTTCCTTCGATTTTGAAAGAATCAACGCCTGCGTCAATCAATTGCGGAAGGTAGTTTATTAAAGCCAAATCCTTAGGACTCAAAATATGAGTACCTCTTTCGTTTTCGTTTATCTCAAAATATTCACCCGGACGGGTTTCTTCTAAAAGTTTATAACTCCATCTGCAAGGTTGAGCGCAACCTCCATGGTTTGCTTTGCGTTCTCCGCCAGTCATGTAGTCTGATATCATACATCTTCCTGAAAAAGAAACACATTGTGCGCCGTGAACAAAAACTTCAAGCTCCATATCAGGCACTTTTTTCTTTATTTCAGCAATTTCTTTTATGGAAAGTTCTCTTGCAAGTATCGCACGAGTAGCACCTAAATCTTGCCAGAATTTTACTGTTTCATAATTTAAAATATTTGTTTGGGTGCTTACGTGGATTTCAGCCTCAGGGATATATTTTCTGACAACATTAAAAATCCCGAAATCAGATAATATAATTGCATCAGCACCTGAATCTTTTATAACATCAATATGCTTGATTAAATGTTCAATATCATTGTTAAACGCAAAAATATTGAGAGTTAAATACGCTTTTTTCCCGAAAGAATGGGCTAGCGCAATACAATCTTTAAGGTTTTCAGCAGTAATAAGCTCACCTTTTCTCATCGAACGCAAACTAAAATCAACCATTCCGAGATAAACAGCATCCGCTCCATAATTAACAGCATATTCAAGTTTTTCTTTGCTACCCGCGGGAAGCAGAAGTTCAGGTTTTTTCATATCAACATTTTACTACAAAAAGAGGCAAATTGCCTTGCCTCTTTTGTAATTAATTTAATTTTAAGTTCTTATTGGGTTTAAAAGAATTCGTTCATCTGCTCCATTGCAGAGGCAACTCTTTCATCAAAGTCTTTGTCGTACTCTTCTGTACCGATTTCATTTGAGTTTCTAAACGCACCTACTTTATTGACCCAGAAAAATAACTCTTCTAACGTCATCTTAGCAGTGCCTTTGTCTTTATCTGTATCAGTTAAGCTATAAGTTTTAGACAACTTGTCTTTTAATGCAGGGTCTGATTTGCATTTTTCGTAAAGTTCTAAGAATTCATTCTTCTTTTCTATGAGCTTGTTGTATTCTTCAAGTGCTGATTTTAGCTCATCAGGTGTAGCTGTATCTATATCTAAATTGCTTTTTTCAAGGTATTTTATAAATGTATCGCCTTGTTTATCTTCTGAGCCAAATTTTCTTAAATCGCTTTTGGTATAATCGTCCACGATTTTGGTGTACTCTGAATCAACCATTGTACTCATCTGGTCTACAGCAGACCCAACTCTTTCATCAAAGTCCTTGTCATAGGCTTCAGTACCCATTTCCCATGATGTTCTGAATGCGCCTACATTATTGACCCAGTAATATAACTGTTCTAATGTCATTTCAGCAGTGCCGCCACTTTCATCAGAGTCGGTTAAGTTATATTTTTTTGCTAGTTTTTCTTTTAATACAGGATCTGACTTGCATTTTTCATATAGGTCAAAGAATTCGTTTTTCTTTTCTATTAGGTCATTATATTCTTCTACAGCGGCTTTTAGCTCTTCTGGTGTCGCCTTATCTATATCCAAATTCTTTTTATCAAGGTATTTTGCAAATGAATCGCCTTGTTTATCTTCTGAACCAAGCTTTCTTAAGTCGCTCTTGCTGTAATCACCTGCTATTTTGTCAAATTCTGACTTAGCCATAGTATTCATCTGGTCTAATGCAGATGCTACTCTTTCATCGAAGTCTTTGTCGTATTCTTTTGTACCGATTTCATTTGAGGTTCTAAATGCGCCTACTTTATTGACCCAAAAGTGTAGCTCATCTAAGGTCATCTTAGCAGTACCATGGTCTTCATCTGAATCGGTTAAATCATATTGCTTCAACAACTTTTCTTTTAATACAGGATCTGATTTGCACTTTTCATAAAGCTCTAAGAACTCATTTTTCTTTTCTATTAGACCGTTGTATTCATTCAAGGCTGCATCAAGCTCTTCTGTTGTTGCGGTATTTACATCTAAATTCTTTTTATCAAGGTATTTTGCAAATGTATCGCCTTGTTTGTCATCTGAACCAAGAGCAAGTAGCTCATCTTTTGTGTAAGAAGTTGATGAAACTGAGCTTCCGCTTCCTGAAGAATCAGAATCTGGGATGGAACTAGACCCATCGCTTTCCGAAGAATCTGAATCTGGTGCTGCGCCAACACCCTCATTTCCGTTACCGTTTGAAGGAGTATCTTGTACATTACCATCAAAATCTGTGGTTACAGCACTTTTTATGGTTCCATCTTCATTATATTCTGTTGTGGTTATTGTTCCAGCCGTATAATCTTTTGCAATATACTTTTTAACAACACCATTATCAGGATTTGCAATTGGATCATCAAAACATTCAAGAGTATCTTCGTATGAAATGTTTCCATTTGCATCAGCATATGTCATTACTACCGTATTAGCAGGACTTGGCTGATATTGGGTTTCAACATTATATGTTTGACCATTATACTCAGTGGTTGAATAAACTGATTTACCTGTAACGGTTGTTCCATCTGCTGCATATGATGTTGTAGATTCAAGTTTAGACTTTTGAGCATCTGAGTATTGCTCAACAACTACAGAATCCAAAACTCTTTTGCCTTCATACATTGAGTATTTTTGAATTGTGTTGCTGAAAGTCTTATGGTCAAAACTAGATTCTTCTGAGAGATTACCATTTTCATCATATGAATAAGCACACGATTGAGTTATTGCGCCGCTTGCATCATAACTTTCTGATGCAACTTTGATACCATCAATTGTTGTAACAGAAGAAACAGGGGTTGTACCGTCTGCCGCATATTGAGTTTCTTTTACTTCATAACCATTATATTCCCAGGTTTTCTTACCTGTCATTGTTGTACCGTCTGAGCCATAAGTGGTTTCTGACTGCAACAATGTTTTATTAATATCTGAATATTTTTGAACAACAATTGAGTCTAAGACTCTTTCTCCTGTTTCGTAAGAATATTTTTGTTGCTTATTTGTATATGTTTTGCAGTCAAAAATATTAAATTCTGTCAGGTTATTACTTTCGTCATATGTATAATTGTATAAAGTCGAAAGTACTCCATCTACATAATCTTCTTGAGAAACTTTTAGTCCATTAACTGTTGTTGAAGATGAAACAGGGGTTGTTCCGTCTGCAGCATATTGAGTTTGAACTGCTGAACCGTCTTCATTATAAACCCAATCAGATTGTCCTACAACTGTTTTAGCGTCTTTTCCATATGTTACAGAATGCAGCATTTGACCGGCATCGTTATACTCAATGTCTTTTTCAATCGTCTGAGATGAAACGCTATAAGAACCATCATCATTTTTTGAATAGCTAAAATGTATTATTGCATCAGGTCTATCAGGAGTTTCCGATGTCAAATCATATTTGTACTGCTCGGTAACATTGCCATTTTCATCTCTTACGTAATCGTATTTAGATTCCGGAACGTTATCTTTAGAATAGAATACAACACTCTTTGTCTTACCGTCAGAACCGACTAAGGTTTCTTTTATAGTACCGTCTTCATTTGTTTCTCTTTTTATAGCGTCGCCTTCTTGATACTGATCTTTATAAAGCCCGACTTGAGAATTAAGCTGATCAAGTTCTTTCTGAGCAGTTTTAAGCTCCTGACTTTGCAAATATGCTGTCGTTTCAGGAAGGTTAAGTTCAAGTCCGACTGTAATTGTTTTTCTTGCATCGAGTCTTTCTTGTCTTGATAAGCCTGAATCAGCAGTAGGGAATGTCTCAGGATTTGCATCCATAAATGCTGTTAACAAGGCGCTTTTTTGCTCCTTATTCATTGAGTTGTAGCCGTAAATCGTATTTAAAATACCATATACAGAGTTTCCACCTGAATCTCTTACAGCTTTAACGGATTTATTTCCGTCTTCATCAGTTATTATAGGAAGCAACTCAGAATTTTCATTGATTGTAAGAGGTGTCAACTCATCTGCTTTTGCAATTTCAGCAGTTAAATCATTAACCCTTGTCTGAGCATCTTCTAGCTGTTTTATAATATCTGTTCCTGGGACTTCTTCTTGCGCAGAAGCTGGAGGGTTTGAAGAAGTTTCTGAACCGTCAAAAGTAACTTCTTGCACAGCCTTATCAACGTGGAAACCTGTTAGGTCAACATCAAATGCAAGAGCCATGTAATTAGTAAAGTCTTCAACGCCTCGTTTAAACCACTCTTCTTGAGTTTCAGTATCAGCGTCTGTTCTTTGGTCAAAATAGCCCCATTCGGTGAACATTTCCTTCATTTCTGCAGCAGTAAAAATACTGTCATCTCCTGCAAATTTCTTTGCGTCAGCAAGAATTTGAGCAGATTCATCCTTATCTATACTCCATTTCCCGTTTTCTTTAGCAACATTAAGAAATACATTTTTTCTCAATGCTTCTTCATTTTTCTGAGCATAGTCTTCCTCAGAAACAATAAGTTTTTTACTCTTATTTACTCCGGGTTTGTTCTGATACTTAAGGTTTATTTTACTTAAATCAATACTGTTTTCCGCCATACAATTTCCCTTTTTGTTGATCACCCTGTCGGTGGCTATAAATTAAACTTTGCCAAAACGAGCAAATTCATGCTTTGAGTAGAGTATCGATACATTTTGAAAAAAACTTTATAGTAAAAGAGGCATGTTGAAACATGTTTTACATAACTTTACATTAAAAACCTAAAACCCTTTAATATACAATATAATTTAAATGAATAACAAAATCGTTAAATAAGGTAGTTTATGAACAGACAGTTTTTTTGCCGGAAGTTGAAAGAAGCAAGGCAGCAAGCAGGTATAAAACAAGAAGACGCAGCAAAACAACTTGATATAGCAGTATCAGGAATGTCAGCTATTGAAAACGGCTCAAGAAAGATTGATATCTTAGAGCTTAAAATTCTTTCTGAGTTATACAAAAAAGATCTCAACTGGTTTATAGAAGAAGGTGGCGAAAAACCAGAATGTACAACGCTAAAATATGCACTTGATCTTTTAAAAAAAACAGACGAAAAACACCAGAAAGCAGTTGCTTATGCAATAATTGGTTTCTTAAAAAACGGAGATTTATTGGAAAATGCAGAAAAATAATTTAATAAATCCAAATTTTGAAGAACATGGCTATATACAAGTTTATACCGGTAATGGAAAAGGCAAAACTACCGCCTCACTTGGTTTAACAATGCGCGCGCTGGGAAGGGGCTGGAATGTACTTATTGTTATGTTCACAAAAGGAGGAAGCGACTATGGAGAACTGCACTCTTTCTGTAAGCTAAGCGATGTAATAAGTAATAATCTTAAAATTGTTCAAGCCGGAGCTGAAAGGATTGTTTACAAAAACAACATCAACGAAGAAGACTATAAAAAAATTTCAGAGGGCTGGATTACAGCAAAAAAAGCTATTGAGTCAGGCGAATATAAGCTGATAATTCTTGATGAAATAAATATCGCAATTGACCTTCAAATAATAGATATAAAAGATGTTTTAGACGTTTTAAAAACAAAACCTCAAGATACAGAAATCGTTTTGACAGGACGCAACGCACGCAAAGAAATAATTGAATGCGCAGATCTTGTATCAGAAATAAAACCCGTAAAACACTACTGGGATAAAGGTGTCAAAGCAAGAAGAGGTATAGAGTATTAAATACTTTACATAAAAAAAACCGGCTTCTTGTGAAGTCGGTTGGAATCTTTTGTATAATTCCTCGTGTGAAAGTAAGTGTGTAAGGTAGGTATGTATGGTAGGTTGTTATAAAATTTTTCTTGTTCTCTCTCTAATT
>JAEZIX010000062.1 GCA_023415935.1 Cyanobacteria bacterium OH_CDB_20
ATTAAAGCCACAAATACAAAACTTTTTGATAATTTATTTTTCATATATTAACCTCGTGATAAAAATCCTTTGAGTAATAAGATATTAGCACACAAAATAAAAAAATATAATAACCCCAACTTAACTAATTATATTATAGCCCATGCAAACGAAAACCGCAGAATGAAATTCAATCTGCGGCGACGTTTGTTTTGAAGTTAACCTTATACAAAGGTGTAGGCCAATCTCAATTTAACCGAACGTTTTAAAGAAAATTCTTTTATCGCAACCCCGATAAGTGTTTGGTACTTCAACTGACCTACATATACAATATAAAATATTTTTAGCCATATTTCACTACCCGTTTGGGTGGTTATATTACTATGGCTGTAATATTTTTTTACTAATACTAAAGGACTAAACTAGTGTATTAAACTTTTGATAATATCACCCATTTCGCTTGTAGTAACTGGATTTGTTCCAATGTCGCATATATCTTTTGTACGATGTCCGTCTCTTAAAGCATGCCTTACTGCGGAAACAATATCGTCATGGGCATCCGAACAGTTAAAACTATATTTTAGCATCATTGCAGCAGATAGTATTGTTGCAATAGGATTTACAACGTTTTTACCTTTAATATCTGGAGCTGAGCCGTGGATAGGTTCATAAAGAGATGGCCCATTATCTGAAAGAGAAGCACTTGGAAGCATTCCTAAAGATCCCGAAATCATAGATGCCTCGTCAGATAAAATATCACCAAAAATGTTTCCTGTTGCGATAACATCAAACTGTTTTGGATTTCTTATCAATTGCATAGCAGCATTATCAACGTACATATGAGAAAGCTCAACTTCAGGATATTCATTTGAAGTTTCTACAAATATCTCTCTCCACAATCTTGAAACATCAAGTACATTAGCTTTATCAACAGAACACAATCTTTTACCTCTCTGCATAGCTGTTTCAAAAGAAACTTTTGCAATTCTTCTGATTTCAGATTCAGAGTAAATCATATTGTTAAAGCCGACCTTTTCGCCGTTTCTAACTTCTATTCCTCTTGGTTCTCCAAAATAAACATCCCCGGTGAGTTCTCTTACAATCATAATATCCACACCTGCTACAATTTCAGGTTTTAATGTTGAAATATGCGCAAGTTCTTCATATACAATTGCAGGTCTTAAATTTGCAAATAGATTAAGTTCTTTTCTTATTCCGAGAAGAGCTTTTTCCGGTCTTAAAGAAGGATCGATTGTATCATATTTCCAGTCACCGACAGCACCTAACAAAACTGCATCAGATTTTTTAGCTGAATCTATTGTTTCTTGAGGTAATGGAACCCCATAGACTTCATACGCAGAGCCACCAATCAGTTTTTCATCATAGTTGAATTTCAAGTCATATTTTTTCTCAACAGCAGACAAGACTTTAACCGCCTCTGCCACAACTTCAGGACCAACTCCATCACCTTTTAAAAGAGTAATATTATATTGTTTCATACCATTTCCTATTTTCTTAATTTTTCTCTAGTGTAATTTACCAACCCACCTTTTGAAATTAAATCTTGGATTTCAGGCGGAAATTTAGCACATTCATATGTCTTTGAAGTCGTGTGATTAATAACAATTCCATTGTCCAAATCCACTTCTAATTCATCACCAGCACTGCATTCATCAGGAAGAGTTTTGTGCTCCAAAATCGGAAGCCCGATATTAATTGCATTTCTAAAAAATATTCTTGCAAAACTTTTAGCAATAACAATTGAAATACCTGAAGCCTTAATCGCAATTGGTGCATGTTCTCTAGAAGAACCACATCCGAAATTTTCGTCTGCAACTATAATATCTCCCATTTTTACATGCTCAGCAAATGATTTATCGATATCTTCCATACAATATTTTGCTAATTCTCGTTCATCTGATGTATTTAAATATCTCGCAGGAATTATAACGTCAGTGTCAATATTGGCGCCATATTTGAACACATTACCTTTTAGAGTTTTTGACATGGTTATCCCCTTTACAATCAAACTTTTTTGTATTATATATAAAACAACGATTTAAGCCAAACATTATTACATAAAAGGAGGAAATGAATGATGGAAACTATCGGACAATCAGCAGGACAAATCTGGGAATATCTTAACTCTAACGGTGAAGTATCTCTAGCAAAAATGAAAAAAGATTTAGATCTTAAAAATAATTTTACTGAATTAGGTCTTGGTTGGCTTGCAAGAGAAGGCAAAGTTGACATTTCTAAAAGAGGAACAGCTACAAAAATTAAATTATCAAATAATTAATTTGATTTTTAAATAAGGTTTTAGAGAGTCGACTTATTAAGCCGGCTCTCTTTTTATTTGTGATATTATAAAAAACAGCAAAGAAAGGACTAGTATGTTTGTCAAAAATCTAAAATATAATCTTCCAAGTGAAGAAGGCTTTTTTGGTGAATTCGGTGGAGCGTTTGTTCCTGAAAATTTGAAGCCTGTACTGGAAAATTTAAATGACGAGTTTGAGAAAAACTGGAATAATCCTGAGTTTTTAGATGAAGTTTATAACCTTTTAAAAGAATATTCAGGTAGGCCAACTCCTTTATACTTTGCAAAACGATTAACTGATTATTATGGCAAAGGTAAAATATATTTAAAACGTGAAGATTTAAATCATACAGGCGCACACAAAATTAATAACGTCATCGGGCAAGCACTCTTAGCAAAAAAAATGGGTGCCAAAAAAGTCATAGCTGAAACAGGAGCTGGACAACACGGCGTCGCTACGGCAACTGTTGCTGCACTTCTTGACCTTGAATGTGAAATTTTTATGGGAGAAATTGACATAAAAAGACAACATTTAAATGTTGAAAGAATGAAACTTCTTGGTGCAAAAGTACATTCTGTTGATACAGGAAGCAAAACTCTTTCAGATGCTTGTGATGCTGCAATCGATTATTGGTTAAGGCACGCAGACGAAGTATTTTATGTACTTGGTTCTGCTGTTGGCCCTCATCCATACCCTAAAATGGTAAGATGCTTCCAATCTATTATAGGAGCAGAGATTAAAGCGCAAATTTTAGAAAAAGAAGGCAGACTTCCAAACTATGTACTTGCTTGCATCGGCGGCGGTTCTAATGCTATTGGAGCTTTTTACGCCTTTTTAGACAATCCTGAAGTAAAACTTATAGGTCTTGAAGCAGCGGGAGAAGGCATAAATACTGGAAAAACTGCGGCGAGTCTTACTGTAGGAAAGAAAATGATTTTGCACGGCAAAATGCAATATGTTCTTGCAGATGAGAACGGCAAAGTAAAAGAATCGTACAGTATATCTGCCGGCTTAGATTACCCGGGCTGCGGTCCTGAACATTGCTATTTGAAAGACTCAGGTAAAGCAACTTACATCCCAATCACAGATGATGAGGCTGTAAAAGCATTTGCACTTCTTTCAAGATTAGAAGGAATAATTCCTGCAATTGAATCATCACATGCGATTGCATATTTAGAGAAGTTAATGCCTCAAACAACAAAAGATGATATTATTGTCGTAAATGTTTCAGGCAGAGGAGATAAAGACACTGAAAGATTATTACAGATGTTGGTGTAGGTGAAAAATGGACAAAACTGAAAACAAAAAATTTATATTAAGAGAAGAATTTATAGACCAAGCTACAAAATTAGCAAGAGGAGCTGAAGTGCTCCCTGGTGGAATTAATGAGCTAGCAGAAAAACTTCAAAGAGCGCACGATGAAAACCGTCCTCTAAGAGTAAAGCTAGGAATGGACCCAACAAGACCTGACCTTCATCTTGGACATACCGTTGTTATGAGAAAAATAAAACAGTTTCAAGAAATGGGACATCAAATTGTACTAATAGTTGGCGCTGCAACTGCTATGATTGGCGATCCTTCAGGAAAATCTGACACTAGACCAAGTCTTACAAAAGAAGAAGTTGATGCAAATGCACAAACGTACTTTGAGCAGATGTCTAAAGTAGTTGATATTAATAAGGCAGAGGTAGTTAATAATGCTGATTGGCTTCATCCGCTTAAACTTCTTGATATTATAAAACTTGCTTCAAACGTCACAGTTGCTCAAATGATGGCACGCGATGATTTTGCAAAAAGATACGCAGAAGGTAAACCAATATCAATTCACGAATATTTTTATCCTCTTATGCAAGCATACGATTCAGTTGCAATTGATTCAGATATTGAATTAGGGGGAACTGACCAAAGATTTAACGTTCTTTTAGGTAGGGAAATTCAAGCTGCATATGGTAAACCAAATCCACAAATGGTTATTTTACTTCCACTTCTTGAAGGAACAGATGGCGTTATAAAAATGTCAAAATCTTATCCTGACCACTGCGTAAGCCTGACGGATTCAGCAAAAGATATGTATGGGAAAATAATGTCAATACCTGATGGTTTAATATCTAAATACTACGCGCTTCTTACCGATATAGGTAATAGAGAACTGGAAGAACTTGAGCTTCAATTAAAAACTGTAAATCCGCGTGATATAAAAATGAGTTTAGCATATACAATAGTAAAAATGTATCATAGCCAAGAATTAGCCGATGATGCACAAAGTGAATTTGTTAATGTTGTTCAAAACAAAGGTATTCCTGACGATATTCCGGAAACTAATTTAGAAAACGACATAAGTATAATAGATTTTATTGTTTCAAATGAGCTTGCACCAAGCAAGGGAGAAACTAAAAGACTTATAGCAGCTGGCGCGGTTAAAGTAAATTCTGAAAAATGCACTGATTTAACATATACTTTGAAAAAATCAGAGGCACCTTTTATAATACAGGTTGGTAAAAGAAAATTTATGAAGGCGGTATAAATGAAAGTTTACGAGAATATTACTGAACTCATCGGAAATACACCTCTAGTTAGAATTTCTAAAAATTTCAACATAGGAAATGCCGATATTCTCGCAAAATTGGAGTACTTTAATCCATCAAATTCAGTTAAAGATAGACCCGCAAAAGCAATGTTGCAGGCAGCTATTAACGAAGGAAAAATTAACGAAAGAACAATCGTAATTGAACCTACAAGTGGCAATATGGGCATTGGTCTTGCGATGTGCGCAGCTCAAATGGGATTAAAAATTATACTAACGATGCCGGAGAGCATGAGTTTAGAGAGAAGAAAAATGCTTAAAGGCTATGGTGCTCAACTTGTTTTAACACCGGCTCCTCTTGGCATGCAAGGCGCAGTTGATAAAGCAAAAGAACTTGCAAAACTTTATCCAAATTCATTTATTCCTTCTCAATTTGAAAATCCATATAATCCTTCAATCCATGAATGCACAACAGCTGAAGAAATATGGGAAGACACAGATGGTAAGATTGATATTTTAGTAGGTGGTTTCGGAACAGGTGGAACATTATCTGGGGCTGGAAAAAGGCTAAAAGAACTAAAACCGGAAATAAAAGTTGTAGCTGTTGAACCATTTGAAAGCCCTCTGCTTACGGAAGGTAAAGCAGGTCCCCACCTGATACAGGGAATCGGGGCTAACTTTGTACCACAAAATCTTCATAAAGAGTATATTGATGAATTTATGACTATAAGTGGTGAAAAAGCTATTGAAACTGCAAAAGAACTTGCTAAAAAAGAAGGAATTCTAACAGGAATTTCATCAGGTGCTGCAATGGAAGCTGCTTTAAATCTTTCAATTCTAAAAGAAAATGAAGGCAAAATAATAGTTGTAATTCTTCCTGATTTCGGCGAAAGATACATCTCAACAAAGCTTTTTGAGGAATAAAAATGAAATTATTACAAAAAGCATTTTCACAAGTAAATGAAGATATAAAAACAATTTATAAAAATGACCCCGCAGCAAGCAACATTCTTGAGGTAATATTGTGTTACCCTGGGCTTCACGCTCTTATTGCTCATAGAATTGCGCATAAATTAAAATATTGGAAAATTCCTTTTATTCCAAGATACATTTCATTCCTATCAAGACTTTTAACAGGAATAGAAATTCATCCAGCCGCAACTATTGGAAGAAGATTGTTTATAGACCACGGCATGGGTGTTGTAATTGGAGAAACAGCAATTATTGGTGATGATGTTCTAATATATCAAGGTGTAACACTTGGAGGAACAGGAAAAGAACATGGTAAAAGGCATCCTACAATTGGTAATAATGTCGTAATTGGAGCAGGGGCAAAAGTTTTGGGCAATATTATAATTGGCTCAAATACAAGAATAGGCGCAGGTTCAGTTGTTATTGATAACGTTGAACCAAATTCAACTGTTGTCGGAATTCCAGGCAGAATCGTACACCAAAACTTTGTTGTAGACGGGCAACTATTACACAACAGAATACCGGATCCTGTCAGTTGCCAATTAAACAGAATGAAATACGAAATTAAAGAACTGAAAGAGAAAATCGAAGAAATAACTACAAAACAAAAAACGGACATATAGTCCGTTTTTGTTTGAGTTTAAAGTCTTTTTTATTAACCGCGAGCTCCGAATAATGCTGGGATCCATCCACCAAGTACAAAGCCTACAGCACCTAGTACTCCACCTGCAACCACACCAGCTGCTGAAGTAGTATTATCTCTGCCTGTAACTTTACTGATTAATGATTCTTTTGTTGTTATGTCTCCATTGCAACCTAGAGCTAATTTGCTGAATGCTGTTGCAAATCCACCTTTTGCATATTGGTTAATATCGTCTTCAAGTTCTGTACCAGTTATTTGAGAATATTCATTTGTAACTAGTGCCATTAGTTGGTCTTCAGGTAAATCATTACCTTGTTCTTTTAATTTTGCTACTGCTTCATCAATTAATTTTGCAGCTTCATCTTCGCGACCTTCTTGCAATGCTGCTTGTATATTTTTATAGCTTTGTTCTCTTACTAGTTCTTCTGAAGTCGCCTTGTTATTGAATAATTCAGCTTCTTTTCTATTTTCATACATTGTCTCATATGAGAATCCGTAATTATATTTTGCACCTGTATTATTGAAAATAGAATTTGTAGTACAACCCATAACTCCTGAACGAGATGTATAATTTACACCTGTTCCATTTGAAACACCTGTTAAATAAGTGCAATCTGCTGTTCTTGATACTGACATAACTAACCTCCACCAATAATTAATTTTAAACCTAACCTATACCTTATAAAAAACATTTGGTTTTAAAAAATTTACTTTTATTTTTTATGTATTTACAAAACTTAACAAAAAATGCCATTTTTAGTCATATTAAAATTTGTAAATTTGAATTTAAAATAAAATTTCCCATAAATAGAGGATTTTACCAATCTATAGTTAATAATCTACTTAACAAACAAAAAATTTTTGTTAAAATCATAAAACAGATAGCAAATTTTATTTTGTTTCTACTTAAAATAAGTGAACAGGATAATAGAAAGTATCAAAGATGAAAGTTGACGTACTTAATGAATCAAAATTTCCTCGAATCTCGGGCAGACAACGAGGAAGTGTGATGAGGAAGTTGAGTGTGCCTAGTTACGAGAATAATAATGTGAGAAATAATGCGACCGCGAGTAAAAATACTTGCGGTCGAATTAGTTTTAAAGCAAACAAGGCACATGTCGTAGAAGAAGCAATTGCAAATTCTATTGTAAAAAGTGACAGACTTCAAAAGCTACTCCATTACGCAAACGAAAATAATGTATTAACATCATCCATCATTGCATTATTTGTTACATGTATTATGAGGCCTTTAGCCATTATGACTATGCCGACAAAAAGTGCAGAAAACAAAGAAAAGAACAAATATGCATCAGCAAAATCTATTGCATCCGGTGGAATCGGTTTTATAGCAACTTATTTAATTGCAGAACCATTTAAACATGCAACTTCGAAAGTATCAAAAGAACTGGTTGAAGCTGGCAAATTATTGACAGAAGATACAATAAAACCTACTGCAAGGTATATTGCACACACAATACTTGATAAAGAAACAGAACCTTCAATGAAAAATACCAGTGAGGCTCTTATTGAAGTCGCAAGAAAGATTATTCCAGAAGATTACATTCAAAAAGTATTAAAAAATAAAAATAAATTCCCAGTTGATAATGCAGAAAATCTAAAGAAAAGTATAGGTGCATTAACAGATATATTAGCTAATAGAATAAGAAGCCAAAAGAATATCACGGAACAATTCTTAAATGCAACATCACATTCACCATTATCTGTTCCACTAAAAGCACTTGCAACTATATCACTTGTACCGATTGTACTTGGCATATTCGGAATCAAGAAAAGCTCTAGTAATAAAAATAATAAACCAGAAACACAACAAACTATGACAATTCCACAACAATACAGAAATGAGATAAATCCGGTATTTAAAAATATCGCAATGACAGGAGGGACAAAATAATGAAAATAGCAAGCTCTCCAAATAGATATCAAAACTTCAATAATGCGGCAAAAAATAGCAGAGATGTTAACTTCTCAGGCGGCGTGTCTGGAGTGGTAAGACAATTCACCGACAAAGTGATTTGCAACAAATATACAGTCGGCGCTATCCAAGCATACGAGAAAAAAGCACTTAGTTTAAAACCTATATCAAACGTTATCAATAAACTAGCTAATAGTCCTCGTGGGTTTACTCACTTGATGGTATTAGAAAGTATATTCCTAACCGGTTTTTATATGTTTAATACTGCAAAGAACAAGAAAATTGAAAAAGAACAAAAATTCCCATTAATGTTAAACGATTTTCTAGTTACCGCGCTAGCAACTGTTTTGAACTACACATTAGATTCTTCAGTAAGTAAGTCAATTAAAAGAATTCAAGACAATGTTAAAGGAAAGCAAAGAAAAAATATTATATCTGAGATGATTAAAGGTGTAGAATTACCAGATGT
The DNA here is from genome assembly GCA_023415935.1 of Cyanobacteria bacterium OH_CDB_20. GTDB lineage: Bacteria > Cyanobacteriota > Vampirovibrionia > Gastranaerophilales > Gastranaerophilaceae > JAEZIX01. The sequence goes on from JAEZIX010000062.1 coordinate 8,839, forward strand.
TCTAAAAGGTAAAGAAGACTTTTTATCAAAAGAAGTTGCAGGTGAATCAGTTAAATTCGCTGCAGATACAGCGACTGATGCAATGCAAAGAGCAAGAAATGGCATAATCCACGATATTGCTCATAAAGTAAAACAAATTGCAGACCCTGAAAAAATTATTGAAACAACTTCTAAAGAGTATAAAGATATAACTACATTTGTTGCAAACATCGATGATGATAAAATTAAAAAAGCAGCAGCAATGATTAATCGTAGCGATAAGATTATTTCAGGAATTGGCTTATGCAAAACTATGATAATCTTCACATTGATATACAGATTCCTTGGACCTGTTGTTATGACACCTATCGCAAATAAAATAAGCTCAAAAGTAAAACACAATAAAGAAAAAAAGGCAGAGGCTGCAGCTAAAAACAACAACAAAGTAGCTGCAACAACTCCAACACAACAACAAAAAACAAATTTATCAGTTAAAGCTTAATAAACACAACAAAAAAAGACGTACTTTATATAGTACGTCTTTTAACATTTAAACTGTTTCAATAATTTCTAGAGGATAATCAAAAAGTATCTCTTCTCTAGCAATTACTCTAATATTTGGAATAAACTGCATTAATACAAGAGAAATTATATATCTAATTTCATAAGGGGCAACCAAAATAATATCATGTGATTCCAACTGATTCTTTTTGACAGCATTTAATATTGCTGAAGATATTTTTTGAAGTTTTGAAGCATCAATTTTGAGAACACCTTCTGATGAAGATTGTTTTACAACATATTTAATATTATTCTCGTTAAGTGAAAAAGCCTGAATATATCCATCTTTATTGACAAGAGAAGAACTAATTTGCCTTGCAAGGGCTACTCTTAAACGCGCAAGTAAATCCTCTTTTGTAGGCTCATCTGCAAAATCATTAATCTTTTCAAATATGAACATAATATCTTTGATAGAAACTTTTTCTTTTATTAATGATGTCAGAATATATTTAAGTTCAGCAACAGAAATAAAATCAGGAATTATATTTTCAATTAAATAAAGATTTTGATTACCAACAATTTCTATATATCTATTCATGTCAGAGTAATCAAATAAATCATCAATATGTTTTATGGATATATATTCTAGCAATCTACCAATAAAATCTGAAGCATCTAAGCCTTTTGCCCAGAAGTCTTTAGTTTTTGAATTCTCAATCCAAACAATTTTATTTCCGGTGATAAAATCATCCTCTTTAACAACATCTTTAGTAAATTTAGATAGTTTTAAATCATCTCTAAAATACATTGTGTAACCAGGGTATGCAAATCCTCTTAATGCGGGAATACCACGCACTTTGATTACGAATTCATTTGTTTGCAAAGTTTCGTCAGAATCAATTTTAACTTTTGGAATTATATAACCGAGCTTTTCGGTCAAATGTTGTCTTACAGATACAATTTTAGAAATTAAATTTATTTCAGAATCAGGGTTTACTAAATCCATAAGCTCATCTGATATTGAAATTGATAGCTTTTCCTCACCGATTTTAGAATTCATAACATCAGGAGATAAAACCTCGATTAGTTTCTTTTTGAGATTATTAAGTTCTTCAATGTTTTTAGAAATTTCGTTGTTTAAAGAGTTTCTTGCATCTTCCGGTGTAGAATCAAGCAATGATTTAATATTACTGATTTTTTTTCTTTTTTCTTGAAGTTTTTTCTGTAAATCAATACAAATATCATAAGGTTCAAGTGTAGGATTCATAATCCTTTCCATTTTAGACTTAAAACCAATAATATCAGTATTTTCAACATTAACTTCATCTTGAGAAAAATCTCTTACAAAAATACAGTTATATTGATATTCATCATCGACTTCTACCTCTTGCATAGAGTAGAGTTCCCAGCCGGTTTCAGACATTGAATTAAGCAAATTTTCAAGCTCAACAGTATCACCTGAAGGACAAGACTTTATAGAGTACTGTGGGCGAGTTGCTTTGAACATATAAACTACCTCTTTAAACTAATTCTTTAAATATAATAACATTTTTAAATTATAATTCCAGCAATTATTTTGCAATTATTGCTTCAGCGTAATCTTCGCCCTGAGAATACTTTAGAATATAGTAGCCTTGCTTTGAATCGTAAATTTGAGCAGAAGTTTTTGCATCTTGTCTTAGTTTGAATTTTCTCATCTGATCTTTTGCTTCTGCGAGTTTTTTATATTTTCCTTTTTGAGTGTAATAATCAATATCATCCTGTATAGCTTTTTCTTTATCTTTTTCTTCCTGTGTAAAAGTTGAATGTTCATATTTAAATACTGGAATTTTAGCTTTTAAATAACTGCTTTGAAAAAGAAGCAAAAATTTCTTATCCTGAGAAAGAATAACAACATAATAACCATCTGCAATTGAATCCCCTGCATTATCAAATATTGGCTCTGCTAAAACCAAAACAGGATACTTTGAATTTTCATATCCATGCGAATACAGGGTGCTTTGCTCGGTATAAGTACCCGAAGGGCAAGAAGGCTGAGGCAAGAGAGCATCCATATTATGAATTTTTACTGCGGCAATTAAATCTAACATGATAATAATTATATATAAGTTATTCGTATTACACAAAATATAAAATTTATAATATAATTAATTCTATAGTTAAAAGAATCGAGGAAATAATGGAAGATAAACAAATTTTAAGTTATGTACCTACAGTTGTAGAAGCTTCATCTAGAGGCGAGCGCTCTTTCGACATATTTTCAAGACTCTTGAGAGAAAGAATTATTTTCTTAGGTGAAGAAATTGATGATGAAATGGCAAATTCTATTGTTGCTCAACTTCTTCTTTTAGATTCTGAAAACCCTGAAAAAGATATCATGATGTATATTAACAGCCCTGGCGGTGTAATTACTGCAGGCATGGCTATATTTGATACAATGCAGCATATAAGAGCTGAAGTAAGCACAATTTGTTTGGGTGAAGCTGCTTCTATGGGTGCATTTTTACTTTCTGCCGGTACAAAAGGAAAAAGAATGGCCCTACCAAACGCTAGAATAATGATTCACCAACCTTTAGGCGGCGCAAAAGGGCAGGCTTCAGATATTGAGCTTGAAGCAAAAGAAATATTAAGAATGAAAAAGTCCTTAAATGAAATGCTTGCAAAACATACCGGACAGACTATTGAAAAAATATATGCTGATACAGAGCGTGACTATTATATGGGCGCGCATGAAGCAGTTGAATACGGATTAATAGATAAAGTAATCGAAAGAGTATAAATAATACAACTCTTTATATAACCTGCTCTATTATTGAAGAAAAAACTTATTTATAATAAGATTTACTTACTATGTTTGATAATTTATCTGAAAGACTGCAAGAGATTATTAGAAAAACTTCGGGGAATGACAAATTAACCGAAGAGAATATGTCTGATGCCTTAAGAGAGGTAAGAAGAGCTTTACTTGAAGCTGATGTTAACCTTAAAGTTGTAAAATCTTTTATTTCAACAATAAAAGAAAGAGCAGAAGGTGAATCTGTTTTAACCAGTGTAAGCCCAAGTCAACAACTTATAAAAATAGTGCATGACGAACTTGCAAACCTTTTAGGGAAATCAAATACACCTTTAAATCTTGAAGGTTCACCTGCTCTTATCATGATGCTTGGTCTTCAAGGTTCAGGTAAAACAACATCTAGTGCAAAACTTGCAATCAAACTCAAAAAAGAAGGCAAAAGACCTCTTCTTGTTGCAGCTGACGTATATAGACCTGCTGCAATTACCCAGTTAAAAACTTTAGGTGAACAAACCCAGACTGAAGTTTTCACAATTGATGATTCAAAAGATGTTCAGGGAATTGTATCAAAAGCGGTAAATTACGCTAAAGAAAACCATTTTAACCCTGTAATTATTGATACAGCAGGTAGACTTCAAATTGATAACGAGATGATGGCTGAACTTTTGCTTATCGATAGAGTCTTTAATCCACAAGAAAAACTTCTTGTAATTGATGCTATGACGGGTCAAGAAGCGATAAATATTGCAGAGAATTTCAACACCCAGCTTGAAATATCAGGCATTGTTCTAACTAAACTTGACGGTGACTCAAGAGGTGGTGCGGCATTAAGTGTTGTTCATTCTACCGGAAGACCGATAAAATTGACAGGTATGGGTGAAAAACTTGATGCTTTAGAAGATTTTCATCCTGCAAGAATGGCTGACAGAATTTTAGGAATGGGAGATATCGTATCTCTTGTTGAAAAAGCGCAAGAAGTATTCGATGAAAAACAGGCAAAAGAATTTGAAGCAAAGATGAAAAAAGCTGAGTTTTCATTTGATGACTTTTTAAAAATGCAAAAACAAATGAAAGCATTCGGTTCAATTGAAAACATTTTGGGAATGCTTCCAATACCTGGGCTCAATAAAGACAATAAAGAAATGATTGCAAACGCAGGCGAAAAGCAGCTTAAGAGAATTGAATCATTTATCCAAAGCATGACGCCTGAAGAAAGAGAAAACCCGCAAGTTATGAATACTTCCAGAAGAAGAAGAATATCTGAAGGTTCTGGAATTCCTATCCATGAAGTAAACATGATTATTTCTCAATTCGAACAAATGAGAAAAATGATGAAAGGCTTTTCTGACATCAAAGATAAGGCTAAAAAAGGTAAGCTTAAAATGCCAAAAGGCATGGGTACAAATTTCCCTAAGGGGTTTGGTTCTAAGTTCCCGTTTTAGCTAATTTTATGCTATAATTAGTCTGCAGACTTGGAGAAAACTTTTATATGGTGAGAAAAGCAATGATAATGGCAGCAGGTGTCGGCTCCAGACTTGAACCTTTAACTTTTGAGGTTCCGAAACCGCTTGTTCCCATTTGTAATGTTCCAGTTATGGATATTTTGCTTCAAAACCTTAAAAATGCTGGATTTGCAAGTGTTATTGCAAATACATATTATCTTGCAGAGCAAATCCACGAAAGATATACAAATAATTCACCTATAGATATCGATTTTAACTATATAAAAGAAGAAGAACTCTCAGGAACTGCAGGTGGCGTTAAAAAATGTCAGTTCTTTTTTGATGAAGACAGCAGTTTTTTAGTGGTATCAGCTGACGGATTATCAAACATCAATTTTAATGAGATTTTCGAAGAGCATCTTAAAAAAGGTGCAATAGCAACTATGATTACCAAAGAAGTAGCTATGGAAGAAGTCTTCAAATACGGCGTTGTTGTCACTGATAACGACGGATTTGTAAAAGAATTTCAAGAAAAACCATCAATTGAAGAAGCAAAGAGCAATAAAATCAATACTGGTATCTATGTTTTTGATTACAAAATATTTGACTATATTCCTAAGAATACAAAGTATGACTTTGCTAAAGACGTTTTTCCAAAGTTATTAAAAGACAATATCAAAATTAATACAATAAATACAGAAGCATATTGGAGTGATATCGGATCAGTTTCACAATATATAGAATCTAATTTCGATGCGCTTTCTGGAAAAATTGATGTAACCTGTATTGAGAAACAATCAATCTCCAAAACAGCAGACATAGAAAAATCTGTAGAAATTTTAGATAATACAATAATCGGTAACAAATCAAAAGTTAAAAATAACGCTAAACTAATTAATTCAATAATATGGGATAATGTTATTATCGGAGAAGATGTTATTGTCAAAGATTCTGTTATTGCAAGTAATTCCAAGATATTTAACAATATTGAAGGTCAAATACTTGCGCCAAACAGCATAATAAAATAAAAATAGTATAGAGGATAAACAAATGATTATAGTTATGGAGCCAAATGCAACTGAGCAGCAAATTCAGTCTGTTGTAAAACATTTGGACAATAAAGGATTTAAAACAATTTTAAATAGAGGTGACGTAATGACAGTTATCGCTGCAATCGGCGATAAAAGGCTTATTGAACCTCAATCAATTGCATCATACGAAGGTGTAAGAAAAGTAAAACTCATTCAAGAACCATATAAACTTGCTTCAAGAGAAGGAAAATCTCAAGACACTGTTATTGAATTTAGTAACGGAGTAAAAATAGGTGGGCTTGAAAAACCTGTCATGATGGTAGGTCCTTGTTGCGTTGAAGAAGATATAGAAGGTCTATTGCAAGTTGCAGAAGCAGCAAAAGAAATGGGATGCCAATTCTTGAGAGGCGGAGCTTTCAAACCAAGAACATCACCTTATGATTTTGAAGGTTTAGAAGAAAAAGCGCTTGAATATATGGCAATTGCAAGAGAAAAAACAGGACTTTTGGTTGTTACAGAGGTTATGGACACGCTTGATTTACCTTTGGTTCAAGATTATGCGGACGTAATCCAAATCGGCGCAAGAAATATGCAAAATTTTAAACTCTTAAAAGCTGCTGGAAAATGCAGAAAGCCTATACTACTCAAAAGAGGCGGAGCAAATACGATAAGAGAATTTTTACTTGCAGCAGAACACATATTGAGCAATGGTAATGATAAGGTAATACTTTGTGAACGCGGAATAAAAGGTGTCGACAACAGCTATACCAGAAACACTATGGATATAGCTTCAATTCCTGTTATTAAAAAGTATTCGCACCTTCCTATTATTATTGACCCTAGCCACGGAACAGGAAGAAGATACCTTGTTGAACCGATGGCAAAAGCGGGTCTGATTGTTGGAGCACATGGGATAATGATGGAAGTTCACCATGACCCTGATAATGCCTCTTCCGATGGAGCTCAAAGCTTATCAATCGAGCAATTCAAAGAAACTGCTAAAAGACTTAATAAGTTAATAGGCAGAATAGATTATGATAATAAAGAATTAGCTGCTTCAACAAAGTAGCTTCAAATAGAATAGAGAACGAAGTTGTATAAATTTGATTTTGAACTGGATGATTTCCAAAAAGACGCAGTATGCCATATAGACAAAGGCAAGAGTATTGTGGTTTGTGCACCAACAGGAGCGGGAAAAACCTGTATTGCAGAACACGCAATACATAGAGCGCTTGAAGAAGGTACAAGAATTTTCTATACAACACCTTTAAAAGCATTATCAAATCAAAAATTCAGAGATTTTTCGAATAAATACGGCGAAGAAAATGTCGGACTTTTAACAGGTGATACTTCAATAAGACGTGATGCACAGATTGTTGTTATGACAACTGAAGTCTTTAGAAACATGCTTTACGGTACAAACTTTGGTTCAGTTGCTGACAATTTAAAAAACGTAAAATACGTCGTTTTAGACGAAGTTCATTATATGAATGATGAAGAACGCGGAACTGTTTGGGAGGAAAGTATCATATACTGTCAACCTAATATCCAGCTTATAGCACTCTCTGCAACAGTCGCAAACTCACAAGAGCTATGTGACTGGATAAATACAGTTCACTCTTCAACTGAGCTTGTTTATACAGACTTTAGACCAGTGCCTTTAAGATTTTACTATTACGATTCTTCAAAACCATTTGATATTTTGCCTCTTTTAACTCCAGATGGTCAGTTAAACAGTAAAATAAAACCTGAAAAAAGACAAAAAGGTTTCAGGAAGAATATACCGCAAAAATCAACTGCGAAAGAGCTTATAAGCATTTTGCACAAGAAAAAAATGCTTCCTGCTATATATTTCACTTTTTCAAGAAAAAAATGTGACGAGCAAATGGAAAAATGCTCTGACCTTTGCCTTGTTTCTCCTGATGAAGCAAGGGAAATAAAAACAATCATCCATGAATATTTAAGAGAAAATCCATACTTAGAAAACAACAAACATTTAGAATATTTATATTGTGGTGTTGCTTCCCATCACGCAGGGCTTTTACCTGGGTGGAAAGTGTTAGTTGAAAAACTATTCCAAAAAGGGCTTATAAAAGTCGTATTTTCAACTGAAACTCTAGCTGCAGGTATAAACATGCCTGCAAGAACAACAATAATATCAGCAGTAAGCAAAAGAACAGACTCAGGTCATAGAATGCTAACTTCCAATGAATTTCTGCAAATGTCAGGAAGAGCAGGAAGAAGAGGCATGGACGAAGTCGGGTATGTTGTTGTAGTGGGAACGCCTTTCCAATCACCTGAAGAGGTTGCAGAACTTGTTACAAGCGGTGCAAATCCTTTAGAAAGCAGATTTACTCCTAGTTATTCTATGGTTTTAAATCTTCTTCAAAACTTTTCGCTTGAAGAGACAAAAGAACTTATCTTAAAAAGTTTCGGCTACTTTTCTTCAAATGATAGGCTTAAACCCCTAATGCAGCAAGAAGCTCAATTTACAGGTGTAATAGACAAATTGAAAGCGGAAAAATGTCCGCATAATCTTACAACCCAGGATTTACTTGAATACAATAAAACAAAAGAAAAATTCCTTGTATATAAAAAACTTACTAAAACACTCATAAAACAGGCAAAAGGTAAGGGAATAAAAAATTCACCTGAAGTTGAAGAGTATAATCAAAAAACAAAAGAATTACTGCACAAAATGAAAAGCTATGAATGTGATATTTGCCGTGGTTACAAAAAACACATGAAAGATATCGAAATCATTGAGCGCTATGAAAAACGTTATAAAGATTTAGCAAAAACAATTGAAAATGCAAAAGATATCTATTGGAAAAACTTCCTTGCTCATAAAACTGTACTTGAAAAAGCAGGGTATTTAGAAGGTGATTTCCCTACTGATAAAGGCCACACTTGTTCAGCTATAAGAGCAGAGAACGAACTCTACTTATCAGAAGTTATATTAAAGGGTTACCTAGACGACCTTAACCCGTCTGAACTTTCAGCTGTTATTTGCGCGCTTACAACAGAAGATTTAAGATTCGATGTAAGAGCTGAAGTTCCACTAAGCACAACTGTAAGAAAAACTTTGAACAAAATCCGTGATTTGAGAAAAAGAATTGCAAACTGGCAAAGAGATGAAGATATTAAAACAGAGATGTTTATAAATTCATACTATTCTCCGCTTATCGAAATGTGGTGCAATGGGTCTGACTGGGAATATATAGCTAATCAGGTTGAACAATCTGAAGGCGATATTGTAAGAACATTCAAAAGAACTATAGATGTCTTAAGACAGCTTACTGTCGTACCTAATGTTTCAGACAAATTAAAAGAAACAGCTCGCAATGCTATTAAACTAATCCAAAGAGAGCCTATTGATATAGACTAGTTTTTCTTTGCAAAAGCAGAAAAAGCAGGAGGTAAAGGACTCTCATCAAGTCTTAACCTATTCTTTTGCTCTTCGTTGTAATCAACAAACTTTCTATAATCAGAATGATCCTCTACAACAAGCATGCCTGCAACTTTAAGCGCTTTCTTTTGTTTGCCTGTCATGATGTATTCAGCAGCTGCAGCTGGGATAAAGCCAATTAAAGCACCCAAGGCCTTGAATAATGTTGGATACTTACCCTTTGCAACTATATTTGAAGCAGATTTCCCAAGCACAGCTCCAAGAGCAGTACACCCAAGTTCAAGTGGGTTTACTAATATTTCAGTCAGAGTTTCTAAACTTTCAGAGAACTTCTGATTGTTATTTGCAACTTTATTTATTGTCATATAAGTATTTCTTTGAAGATCTTTAGCCTCTTGAATTTGTTCATTAGAAAGATTTAGGTTCTTCTTAAGTCTCATCTTTTCCTTGTCAGCCGTGAATTGCTGCTTTTTATACTTTTTATATTCTTTTATATCTTTAAAAATTGAAAGTAAAAAGGCAACAAGATTCTGCTTTTTAGGCTCTTCTTTAGATTTTACAGTGTTATCAGGAACCTTATCAAGTTCGTTTTGATTATAATAGTTAAAGTTTTCACTGTTGTTAACAAACTCTTTTAAATGCTTGTATCTGATAGCTTTAAGAGCATCATTTTGCAGGGTTGCTAATCCTTTATTGATAAGCATATAACAGGTAAAAGGCACTCCCAAGTTTAGCGCAAGTTTAATCACTGGGTTTTTAACTTTTAATGCTTCAACGACTTTATCAGTCATCAAATACTCAAGAAAACCGCCCATAAACAAAGAGCCATATCCAACATTTACAATCTTATCTATTCGTTCAACTTCAGGCATGGTATTTATATCAGCCACTTTAACAATATCGTTTAAAAGAGTCTTATCTGAACACGCAAGATTTTTTTGCGCATCAGTTAACTGAATTTTATCAAATAATAGCTCATTACTTTTTAATTCTTTATCATATAAAGTTCTACTTGCTTCATACTCCAAGTTGCTTTTATTTAAATCTTTAACTGTTCTTAGCATTTTGGGAATATTAATAGCATCAGTTGCCGAATGAACTGATTCAGAAGCTGATTTAAAAAACGCTTTTAATTTATTAGCATGCTTTTTATTATTTTTTTGAAGTTTATACTCATCATCAACTTGCTTTTCTTGCTCAGGAGTAAGCACCGCAAAACCTCTAGGATCAGAGAGTTCATTATGCATAACGTCAAATTTTGCGCGTCTTGTTGCCCCAAGTTGACCTTTTACAAACTTTGTAACAAAAGGAACATAAAGAGCTGCAGCAATTGGAACAAGTGTGTATTTTAGAGCTTTTGGAAGCGGAATATTCTTATTAAAAAGTTTTATTGTTTTATCTTGATAGGCTTTAAGGGATTTAACTGCTTTTTGAGCAAAATTGCCATCTTTAGCTTTTTTCTCAAGTATAGGAATCAAGTTTTTAACAGATTCAGGAATAAATGTCATGGCTGTAACAGCACCAAGAAGTTCAACCTCAAGCGTTTGGAAAACTGCCTCGATGTCTTCAGCTTTTGTTTGTGCATAATCGTCTAATATAAGGGTGGAATCGGCAATAATTTTTGCCTTTTTCTTAGCTAATTCTGAATCATAGGAACAAGCAACATTACCGGATGATTTTAAAGCACAACGCTTTGCTAGTTCTAAATCCTGTTTTTCTTTCCAGTCTTTGTACCTGCCTATATGATTTTTGTAAGAGTTATAAGTAGCTAATATTTCCATTTACGCATAAATTGCCTTTACGATTATCTAATACAAATTTTTTCATTTATATATTTTAAATTGAAAGTTATATTTTTTTGATAATTAATATAATTAAATTTAACTTTATTTACAATACTAGAAAATAGAAACTTTTAATAGCATTTTTTTTAACGTATTATAAGAACAACAAGTATGAAACATGAAAACAGGAAAAAGTAATGTCATTAAATGTATATTTAGGAATAGATGTCGGATCTGTAACAACAAAAATTGCACTGGTTGATGAAAAAGGAAAATTTGTTGACAGCTATATGATAAGGACTGCAGGAAAACCTGTCATAGCAGTTCAAACAGGTGTTAGAGAGATTCATAAAAAAGCACTTTGTGAATATAACATTATGGGCGTAGGAACAACAGGAAGCGGAAGAAACCTAGCAGGAGCATTAGTTGGTGCTGATACTATTAAAAATGAAATTACAGCCCATGCCGTAGCTGCAAGTACTTATGTACCTGGAGTTCAAACAATATTAGAAATCGGCGGACAAGACAGTAAAATAATTATACTTCGTGACGGAATCGTTACTGATTTTGCAATGAATACAGTATGTGCAGCTGGTACTGGTAGCTTTTTAGACCAGCAAGCATCAAGACTTAATGTTCCTATACAAGAATTCGGAGATGTCGCTCTAAAATCAACATCACCAGCTAGAATTGCCGGAAGATGCGGCGTTTTCGCTGAAAGCGACCTTATCCACAAACAACAACTTGGCTACCCTGTAGAAGACCTATTATACGGGCTTTGTCAGGCACTTGTAAGAAACTATCTAAGCAACCTTGCACTTGGTAAAGAAATACTACCAACTGTTACTTTCCAAGGCGGAGTAGCAACAAATAAAGGCATGGTGAAAGCATTTGAAGAAGCATTAAATACTAAAGTTATAGTCCCAAATAATCATCAAGATATGGGAGCAATCGGTGCTGCTCTTCTTGCAATGGAAAATCACCAGTATAACGAAGTTCCAACAAAGTTCAAAGGCTGGGAAATCGGAGAAATGAACTTTAATTCATTTACAAATCAATGCACCGGCTGCGCTAACAATTGTGAAATTATCACAATTATTGAAGGAGAAGTAACTTCCACCGAACTAAAAACCGCAAAAGAAAATAAAGACAACATCATCGCTCGTTGGGGCGGAACATGTGGAAGATGGGATATTTCATAATATTATTACATGTATATTAATATATAAGAAAAAAGTCAGCTTTGATAGCTGACTTTTCTTTTATATAAAAAATGGCATAAATATTTTGTAATAAATATATAATGCTGCAAGTACAAACAAAAATCCGCTGAATTTTAACAAAAACTCAGACAAATTTGACATGCTTTTTAAATTCTTTAGGACGGAAGTGAAAAGTCCGCAAATAATAACTATCAATGACTGACCAAGTGCAAAAGCAAATAATAACAAAGCAGCAAATAATATATTTGCAGATATAGAAGCCATAGCTAAAACAGTGGCAAGTATAGGTGATGCACACGGTGAAGCTGCAATACCAAATACAATACCCATTAAAGCAGGATAAACAAAAAGACTTGTTGAATCACCTTGCGGGAATTTTTTGATAATTGTCGGAAAATTAATTTCTATAACGCCAAGCAAATGCAACCCCGAAATCATGATGATTGAAGCCAAAAGAAGAATCCAAATTGGCGAAGCAACACCTGCAAAAGCTTTTCCCGTTAGCGCACAGATTATGCCAACAATAGTTAATAATAAAGCGACCCCGACAGAAAAAGATAAAAGCTGAACAAAAAGCCTAAAATTCTTTTCATGCGAATAGCCACCAACATAGCCAATTATAATAGGCAATATGCCAAGGCTACATGGTGAAAGCGACGCAATGACGCCTCCGATAAAGGAAACCAATATAATCAGTATCGGCATGTTAGAAGACTGAATATATTGTGTTATAAGAGAAATGTAATGTTCCATTAATAAAGCCTCTTAATATCAGTAACAAATGCATCCTTACTTTCTGACCCAACTTGCTTTTTAACTACATTACCGTCTTTATCAAGAAAAATTAACGTTGGTACTAGCGTAACCTGATATTTTTTCATTAAAGAAGTTATTTCCTGAGAACTGCTTTGCGCGTCATATCTAACAAAATCAACATTGTTATTGTATTGAGGCTCAACTTCTGATATAACTTTTTTCATTTTCATACAGTCTGAGCACATTGCTGTTGAAAAGATTATGACACGAGGTTTATTTCCAGCTTGAGCAACCTCAATAATATTATGATTTCTATTATTATCAAGCAAAATATATGCTAGAACCGGCAAAACTAAAATCATAACAATTGTAATAATATTCTTCATAAAACCTCCTGCATAAGATAACAAATATTATATTAATAATACCATGTCGGGAAGTAAATTAGATATTAATACAATCTTTTGGACTAGTCTATATATCCTCCGGAATACATAAATTCATCTTTTGAAGCACATCTCTTAACTCATCGTAAGAAAGCTGTTTTTGCACAGTATTCTGGTATTCTCTGACAATATTTATTACATCATCAGCAGACATTTCAATTAATCTTCTTCCTCTTAAATTTTCAATAATTCTTGCCATATGCCCTCCATATAAGAACATTATCGGACACAAAACCTTAAAACCTTAGAAAGATAATGGATATGGTGTATAAGGATGGTTTATAATTATAATTACAAAAAGAAATCAAACTTATAAAGCAAAAAAAATAAATTTACAATAAGCCTATTAGTAAATATTTCTATTCCATTGTCTAATTTATTATAAAGAATTATAAGACTAAAATTAATTAAACAAAACTAGACAGTCAAGAAGGGGAAATAACGCAATGGAAAATTCTATACTCACTGCGCCATGTGTGGAATTGAAGGATTTTAATACTTTATTTATCGAACTTACAGCAAAAAATTGTAACCTAAAATGCAAGCATTGTTATATCGATTTTACTGAAAATAAGAAAATTAAGGATTTCATCCAAATTGATAAAATTAAACAAGCACTAATAGCGCTTAAAAATGAAAATATTGAATATATCCACCTTTCTGGTGCTGAACCAATGCTGCATCCTGACTTCAACTCAATCTTAAGGCTTTGTCTAAAACGTGCATCAGTTATAATTCACACGAATGGAATGAGCATAAACGACAAAAAAGCAAGATTCTTGAAAAAAGTTGAAGAAGAAAATACTCTCGGGCATGAAATTATTTTTAAGATAGGGATAAACCATTATGACGAGAAACAAAATGATGAGCTAAGAGGAAGAGGCTCTTACAGAAAAAGCATTCACGCAACACAAAGTCTTGTTAAATATGGCTTTAATCCTATACTATCGATTGTAAATTATTGGCAGCTTCCAATAACAGAGCTTCAAGAAGAATTCAGAAACGTTTGCAAAAAGTTTAGTTTCGAAACAGAAAATATGAATTTTGACATAATTCCTTATATTAACAAGAATGAATATACGAGATATCCCGACAAAAATGTCGAAGATCTGACGAACATAGACTGCGCTAAAAGTAGAACTCTCACTAATAAAGGAGTCTTTAACTGTATGATGCTGACCGGAGACAATAGGGGGCACTGCGGCAGCTCATTTGATGATTTTTCCAAGAAAAATTATCTAGAAACTGAAATATGTAGCCAATGTATCAAGCATCAAAAGGGAATGTTCACCCTAAAGTTTACATAAATCAGGTAATTATTAACTTTTGTAAAGCTCAGTTTTCCAAAAATATTATTTAAAATTGATAAATAATAGAAATAATTTATATATATCAAGTCAATAAACAATAAATACAAACCACACTGCATATATGCCATTGAAGTATACTACATAAGCATTTTAGACCAATAAATAAAAAACAAAGAGTGAAACCTTTTACCAGGTCAATTATCTAATCTGATTTTTTTTTATAAATGTAAGGTTAGGTTATAAATTTAAAATGGTAGGAGTAGGTTATGTATTCTATTTTTAGTACAAGAAAAATCTTGTTGACTTCACAAAAGAACTTGATGAACATGAAGTTGCTACAAATCACGCAAAAAAGAATGCAAATTATGCAGTATGGCGCAACTATTGCAGATGGTGATGTTACAGCAGAAGAAATCTCAAAATTAAGTGGTGACAACTATCTAAGGTCACTTCAATACAGAGGCACATCATACGAACAAGCCTCAATTGATGCAAACAATGGTGTTTCAACAACTTTACCTTTGGCATCACAAGAGCAAAGTTATCAAAATATGTCAGCAGATGAACAAATGGCATATCAACAAAATCTATATGGCAATAACTTCGATGCATCTTTACAAGACCAAGCAGCAGCTGAACAGAAAAAACTAGATGCAGAAGATTATCAACTTGAACTTGAACAAAAACGTTTAGAAACACAATTACAAGCGATCACAACAGAGTTGCAAACAGTGGAACAAGCAGAAACAAAAGAAATCCAAGCATCAACTCCAAAATACTCAGGAATCAGCGGCAACTAATAGAAAAACTAACTACCAAAATAAAAAAAACCTCTTCAATACGAAGAGGTTTTTTATTATTCCATAACTAATTTTGCTGGATAACCCATTGCAGATAACTGGCTATATAACGTTTGTGCTTTTTGGCTATTAGCATAAGAACCCGCCTGAACAACATATAGACCATTAACTTCTTTAACAAAAGGTGAAACATTAACACCTGAAGCAATTACTTTATTTTGAGTATTAACAGCCTGTTCAAGTGTTGAGTAGTATCCGATATAAACCTTTGTAACTCTTGTTGGTGCTGAAACTGCAACAACATCGTGTTTTGTAGGTAATGGCGCTTGTGTCTTAACCTCTTGTTTCTTTTGAGTCGAAATCTGAACATCACCGTTTTTTGTATTTGAACGAACTTTTTCTAAGTCATCTTTTTTATCTTGTTTTTGTTCAGTCTTTTGTGTAAGCTCATCTGTCATACCTTCTTCTTCTGAATCATATCGTCTTGAAACGCCAGGCATGTTATCTTCAAATTGAATCCATTTTAATCTATTATCAACGTCTTTTGCCTCAGTATCTACACTATCATCAACGTCTGCATAATTTGATGAATCATCAGCAATTTCAACATCAACATTAGGAGATAATGCCTTAATGGCAAACGCTGCAAGAAACAAACTTACAAAAAAAGTAGATAAAAAAATCACCAAAACTTTTTTATTTTACTCTTTTTTCAACTTATTATTACCAGACTCCATACTACACTCCTCTAACCTTACATGTTGCATTTATTATACTTGAAATCTCATCACTATAAGATTGTATAACATTTTTTGCAAATTCTTCTATATTTTTTATTTTCAAATCTGTTTCAAGCCCTGAAGCATCAATTGGCGCACCTTCCGGGTCAATGTTTATACCTGTATGAATAAGAACAGAAGTATGAGATTTTGTAGCTATGGATACGGTTAATTTTTTTCCAAAGACAAACAAATCATCTCCATCTCTTGTTAGATTAACGTCAGGCAAAAGTTTTTCAATTGTTTCTTTAATAATAGCAATCAAGAGTCTTTGTCTGCAAACACCTTCTGTAAGTGATATATTGAAATTTTCAACAATAATATTCAGCATTTTTTTGCTATAAATAGGCTCATTATTTATTACATCTTCAATATCAACCATCTCAGTGAGTTTTACTTCACACTCTCCAATAAAAGCAACAATAGAATCACCAAGAAGCTCAAAGTTCTTGTAAATCCAATGTGGGGCAAGTTCTGCACCGGTATATTTAATTTCTTTTTCAATAAATTTTGTATTCATAAAATTATTTTCAATTAAAATAATATTTTTATCAAGTCTTCTCTATTATTTGCACTCAATGCTCTTTTCAATCTAACGCAAGATTCACACATTCCACACTGAGTATCTTCATCAAGATAGCAGCTCCTTATGAATTTGAGCGGCACACCTTTTTCAAGAGCAAGTTTTACTATTGTATTTTTATCAAATTCAATGAGAGGAGCAACAACTTCTACTGGATAACTTGTAGAATTTTCTAAAGAAAGATTGATTGCTTCTACAAAATCACTTGTATTATCTTTAAAAGTTGTACCTTCTTCTTTATTTGCGCCAAATATTATAGCGTCATAGTTAAAAGAATCAGCAAAAGAAGCAGCAATATTGATGAACAATCCATTTCTATTTGGTACCCAAACAGAATCCATTGTTTTTGTAGTGGTAGAGATGTCATCAAGCTCTGTTTCATCAAGCAGAGGAACATCAGTATTTGCCACAAGTGATGTTTGCGTAATTATCTCAAGCCAATTTAAAGGTATAACGCGATGTTGGATACCATAAAAATCACAAATATTCTTAGCTGCTTTGATTTCTTTTTCAGCAGCTTTTTGGCCGTAATCAAAAGTTAGTGCCATTTCAATATCATAATCATCTTTAATTACAGCAAGACTACAAACAGAATCAAGCCCGCCAGAGAGCAGTATTATAGCTTTCTTAGTCATCATTTTCCTCATAATCTTCATCATCTTCACAATCTGAGTCTAATTCTTCAGATAAAGCATTAGCCTCAAGTTTCGCAAATTCAGAAGATTCATTGTTATTAAGTATTTCGTTTATTATTTCATCGCCTTCAAGATTATAAAGAGCAATCACAGCATTTTTAACTACTTCTCTTTCTTCATCATTAAGCATTGTTTTAAGAAGGGGAACAACTCTTTCGTCATCAGTGTTCATAAGAGCTTCGATTGCATTAATTCTTATTTGTGAGGATTCATCCATTAAAGAGTTTTTTAGTGCCTTAAAAACCCTATCATTTCTAAAATTAATCTTATTTAGAGCCTCAATAGCCCTTTCTTTTAAGAAAGTGAACTTATCCATTATTCCTTTTTTTGTCTCAAGTATTGAAACCAAAGGATCAACAGCTTTCATATCTCCAATCATCCCTAGCGCAAATGCAGCAGATTCCTTTACATATATAGAACTTTCTTCTTCATCGTTTAGCAAATCTACCAAAGGTGTAACTGCATATTTATCACCAATTTTACCCAAAGCTTCAGCTGCGCTGAGTCTTATCTTGTAATTGTCATCTTTATTATTTAAACAATAAAGAAGCGGATAGACAGCAGCTGTATCTTTCATATTGGCAAGGACTTTTGTTACCATGACTCTTATTTGAGTTCTAGCATCATCGTCTTTAATTCTGTCTTTAAATTTTTCTTTCATAACAAGCGTATCAACTAAAATAGGGACGCTTGATTTACTTTTAAGTTTATTAATTTCCTTCAGAATATGAAGAATAACCTGATAATCACGGCAAATATCAAAGAAATAATTGTAAATATCAGCCTGTTCAGTTTCTGTATAATTTGAGCATAAAGAGCGGATTAACAAAATAGCTTCAGAACTATCTTGAGTCCTATTAATCTTGCACTGTTGCGCTAAATCTTCTAAGTTTAAAGAATTATTTTCGCACATACTCTCCACGCAGTTTTCACATGTATAGCGTATTAGAAACACAAATATTTTTCAACATTATTAAGCAAGAATATTAAGCAATAACAGACTTTCGATATTTTTATCGGCAATAGATTTATCAATTGCAGCTTTGATATCAATTCCAATATCGCGCATACCAATCGCAGCAGGCACTTTGATGTCAGAAGTCAACTTTACATTGAGAAAACTATTATTTATCTCCAAAAACTCTCTATAAGTGTTCAATATAGAAAGCCACTCTTGAGGAAGCGATTGCTCTTTTCCAAGATAGTATTTTGTATCTTTTTTATACTGCTCAAAATAGTCTGTTATAAAATCGATTTCTCCAAAAAAATCGTATTCATTTTTTTCTTCTTCTGAAAGCTCAGAAAAAGTATTTCCTTCAAGTTCTTTAGGGTCATTTTTAAAGTTTTCTGTAAGGTAATATGCCCAAAGCATACACCCCAAGTAGAAAGCAACGTTATTTTTAACAAGTTTTAAAATATCAGATTGAAGCATTTTATACTTGAATTTTTTTTGGTGCATAGAAGGAACAGAAGACATAATCTGCTGAACGATCCCCATGGACTGATAAAAATCGTCAACTAATGGAGCAAAACCAGGGTCAAATAAAACTTTATCTTCTGACATATTAAACCTTTCTAACTGAAATATTATGTTTTAAAAGTTCATTCTTTAAATCAGGAACAGGAAGTGTTCCAAAGTGAAAAATTGAAGCAGCAAGAGCTGCGTCAGCTGATGCTTTTTCGAAAACATCAACAAAGTGCAAAGGATTAGCGCCAGCGCCACCTGATGCAATCACCGGAATATTAACAGTTTCAGCCACAAGTTTTGTCATAGGAAGATCAAATCCATTTTGAGTACCATCAGCATCCATTGATGTTAAAAGTATTTCACCTGCGCCAAGCATTTCAACTTCTTTAACCCAGTCAAACAGTTTTATCCCTGTATTTTTTTTGCCGGCATTAATAAAAACGTAAAACTCGTTATCAATTTTTTTAGCATCAATTGCAACAACAATGCATTGAGAGCCAAAATAATCAGAGGTTTCTTTAATGAGTTCAGGTGTTTTAACCGCAGCAGAATTTATCGCAACTTTATCAGCTCCTGCATTTAGAAGGATTTTCATCTCATCTAATGATTTTATCCCACCACCGACTGTAAAGGGTATAAAAACTTGTTTTGCGACTTTCTCAACCATTTTAACAGTTGTTTTTCTGCCCTCATTGGTTGCTGTAATATCCAAGAAAACAAGCTCATCAGCACCTTCATCAGAATATTTTTTTGCAAGTTCAACAGGATCTCCAGCGAACCTTAAATTCTCAAAGTTTATGCCCTTAACAGTTTGTCCATCTTTAACATCAAGGCAAGGAATAATTCTTTTTGCTAACATTTGTTATAATCCTTTTATGTTATGGGTTAAAACTGTTTTAAGAATCTTACATCGTTATTGAAGAAAAGTCTTATGTCATCAATCGCATACTTAAGCATAGTAAGTCTTTCAACCCCCATACCAAAAGCAAATCCGGAATATACTTCAGGATCAATTCCAACATTTTTAAGAACATTAACATCAACCATGCCCGAACCTAATATTTCAAGCCAGCCTGTACCTGAGCAAGTTCTACAGCCTTTGCCTTCGCACATAATACACTGAACATCAACTTCAGCGCTAGGCTCTGTAAAAGGGAAATAGCTTGTTCTAAATCTTGTCGGACGAGCCGCTCCAAAATAAATTCTTATAAATTCATTCAAAACACCTTTTAAATCGCCCATTGTAATATCTTTATCAACCAAAAGACCTTCAATTTGATGGAACAGGTTGTTTTTACGAGCGTTAACAGCTTCACATCTATAAACTCTACCCGGTGCAATGACTCTTATTGGAGGTTTTTTATCAAACATTTCTCTGATTTGAGCACCTGATGTTTGACTTCTCAAAATTGCATTTGGAGCAACTTTTGTATAGAAAGTATCTTGCATATCCTTTGCAGGATGATCCGGTGGGAAGTTGAGCATATCAAAATTAATGTATTCAGTTTCAACTTCAGGGTTATTTTTTTCGCTTACAAGTGAAAATCCCATACCTTGGAAGATTTCAACAATTTCATTAATTGTTTGAGTAAGAAGATGTTCTCTACCTTGAGGCAGATAATCTCCCGGAAGAGTAATATCAATAGTTTCAGATTTTAATTTTTCATTAAGTTCTATTTTATAAAGCGATTCCGATTTTTCAGAAACTAAACTCTCAAGATCGTTAGAAACCTTGTTTGCAAGAGCGCCAATAACTTTTTTCTCTTCAACAGACAAATCTTTAAGATTTTTTTTAATATTATTAAGCTCGCTTTTTCTGCTTAAATAATTATTCTTAAACTCTTCTAAATCTTGCATAGAATTAACTGTTTCAATATCTTTTAACGCATTTGAATAAATAGTTTCTAAAGTACTTTTCATTTGAACCTCTCTTAAGCGATTTTATTACTGTAATTATAAAACAAACAATAAAATTAAATAAGCATGGGAAAAATTTGATATAATAAACAGGACACATTGTACAAGGGGAATGATGAAAAGATTTGTTATACTGTTTGCGCTAATTTTGTCTTTAGTTACAGCGCCTGCCATACAAGCAAGTGAGGATGGTTTAAATACTTTAAGGACAACGTTTCAAAATAATGAAGCAAACATTTATGTTATAAATATCAGAACTTTTAATTCAAAAGATTTAGACGGAAACGACATAATAGAAGCAGAAAATGGCGAAGAACAAGGAACTTTTATAAACGCTATTAAAAGGCTTGATGAGATAAAAGGATATGGATTTAATGCAATTCATATGCTCCCGATTACGCCTGTTGGTAAGATAAAATCACTAGGAACAGCGGGCTCTTTATACTCTATGAGCGATTTAACATCAATTAACCCTGAACTTGTTGACAAAACAAGCACATTAACAGCCGAAGAACAGCTAAAATCATTTATTGACGAATGCCACAAAAGAGATATTAGAGTAATAATTGACCTTCCAAGCTGCGGTTCTTATGATATGTTCTTACAAAAACCTGAGTTGTTTTTAACTGACAGGGAACAAAACCCAATTGTTCCTTGCGATTGGACAGATGTCAGGTTATTTAAAGTTTATAACGAAAACAAAACATTGAATGAAGATTTATTTAACGAACATAAAAAGTTTGTTGATATGATTATGAAAGCAGGCGCTGACGGAATAAGAGCAGATGTTGCAACGATAAAACCATATGAATTCTGGCAAAAATTGATTTCGTATTCAAGAGAAAAAGATAAAGAATTTTTATTCTTAGCAGAAGCTTCTGACAGCTGGACAGAGCCAGCATCTCAATATGCTGTATTTACAAATTACAAAAGACTTTTAGATGCAGGGTTTGACGGATTTTACGGAAGTTATTTCAATAGAAAGTCATGGACATCCGTAAATGAACTTAAAACTCAAATAGAGCTTATTGAAAAGATAAATAAAAACAGCAAAGATAAAAAATCAGTAATAGGAAGTTTTGCAACGCACGACGAGCAAAGCCCTATTATTAACGGAGGCGAAAACCTTGCAATAAATATGATTTGGCTCGAAGAAACACTTCCTCTAAACCCATATTACGTTGACGGAATGCTCACCGGTGACAGCTATACTTATAAATACGAAAACAAAAAAGCTCTTCGCACAACTACTGACAATGATATTTATTATGTTCACAAAGGAAAAATAGATATATTTAATTTCTCTAGAAAACCTCAAGGCGGAAACTATAAAATACTAAACGAATACTATATCGCCTCGAAATTAAGAGAACACGCCAGCAACGTTATAACAAAAGGTTCTTTTAAAGTACTTAACTCCAGTAATAAAAACATATTTGCTTATGAAAGAAAACTTGATAATAAACTTATAATAGTTGTATACAACAACTCGAAAGATAAAGCTGAATCAGGGCAAATAAAAATCAACATACAAATAACACAAAAGAAGCTATTACCAATAAGAACGGGATATATGCCTAAAATCAAGAATGGTAATATGTTAATAAACCTTGATAAGGGTGAAACGCTTGTATTTTATGTTGAAAATTTAACTAGTCATAAATAGAAATTTATACTATAATTGCAAAAGAACATATTTGTAGAAATTAAAGGATATAAGGGAAGAATAAATGGCTAAGCATATGGACACAATTCCTATCGAGGTATGTATTTTAACAGTAGACCATGACATTAAAGGCGTTGTTCACGTATCAAAATATACAAACAACAATCGTGACTTAACAGATCTTTTAAATGACAAAGAAAAAAGATTTTTAGCAGTTACTAATGCTGAAATTATGTCAAGAAACTCTTCTGCTCCGCCTAGAAAATATAACTTCCTTGAAATCCATATTGATTATATATTAATGGTTCACCCATCAAGCCAGGTTGTGTTTAAAGAGTTCAGCAAAGCTCAAGAAGATATCGCAAGATTTAGAGAATTAAGAAATAAATTGAATCAAACAAAACCATTTTAGTCATGAAAAATTATAAAAATATATTAGTAATCAATTTTGGCGGAATAGGAGATGAAATTCTATTTTTGCCAACTATTAAAAGTTTAAAAGAAGCATATCCTGATTCTAAAATTACACTTGTCTTAGAACCAAGAAGTAAAAGCATTCAAAATCTTTGCCCATTCATTGATGAGACAATCGGTATTGACATAAAGGGTAAAAGCAAATATCAAGACTTATTAAAATTTTATTTTAAAGCGCTATTAGGCAGATATGACTTAGTTGTATCATCTGGGGCTAACAAACTTATACCGGTTTTGTTATTCTTTACAGGGATTGGAACAAGAGTTGGCTATGATAGCGGCTTCTTGACTAAATTACTTCTTACAAAAGCTATTCCTTTAAATCAACAGCAATATGCCGGAAGAATGTATCATGATTTAGTAAAAGACCTCACCCAGAAAGAATATAAAGACCCTGAGATTATTGTTGAAACACAAGAAAAAACTGAAAATTATATTCTTGTTCATCCTGGCGTTAGCAAAATGAGCATAAAGAAAAATATCATAAAAAATTGGTCAAATATAACATGGGGAAAACTAATAGAAGAGCTTTTACATAAAGGTAAAACGGTTTATCTAGCAGGTGGACCTGATGATGAGGAATGTATTGAAGAGATACGAGAATATCTAAAAGACAAAGACACCACAAACTTTAAAGATATGTACGGAAAAACAAAAAATATATTTGATCTTGCAAAATTAATAAAATCTTCTGATATTTTAGTTTGTTCAGATTCAGCCCCAATGCATATTGGTGTGGCAACGGGAACACGAACAATCGCAATATTTGGCCCTACAGATGAAAAGAAACTCATCCCTGCATCAAATAAATATACCGCCATTACCAATAAAAACTGCGATTGCAGGCCATGTCTTTGGGACAAAAGACAAACAAGCTGCGACGAAAAAGAATGCGTAAAAATTGAGCTCGATTCTATTATAAATATAATTTAGAGGTAACAATGAAATATAAATGCTGCAAATTTATACAAAATGGAATTAATTTACACCTTTTTGGAATTAGATTCTGCAACAAACTCGGCATAGGGCCAATATTGACCGATCGTATTAATGATTCAAAAATTGATTTTGATTCAATTGAAAAAAAACGGAGAGAAATAATTGAAAACTGTAAAAATAATGTACTGCCTGAATCCTGCGAAAATTGCGAATGGCTAGAGGATAAAGAATGGGACTCAGTCGACGAAATAACTGAAGTTGAAATAAGCAACTGGACTCATTGCAATTGTTCTTGTATATATTGTTCGAATATTGAATTTACAAAAGGTTTTTACAGCAACAAAATAAGGCCTAGCGAATATTTTGATGCATACCCTATATTAAAAAACCTTGCAAACAAAAAACTTATAAATCATAAAACTAATTTCTGCTTTGTAGGGGGTGAACCAACGGTTTTGAAAGAATTTCCCAAAATTGTCGATTTACTGATAAAAATAAAAGCAAATCATTTTTCAATTCTAACTTCAGGGATTTTATACAGCAAAGCAATCGAAAAAGCGTTAAAATACTCTAACTTAGTAGTATGTATATCAATTGATGCGGGCTCAAGGGAGACTTACCAAAAACTTAAACGGGTAGATAAATTTGATGAAATTGTAAAAAACTTAAAAAAATACAAGAAATCAACTAAAAATACTGACGATAAACTAGAACTTAAATACATAATAATAGACGGAATTAATGATAACGAAGAAGAAATAAAAAAATGGCTCGACTTAACAAGTGAACTTGGAATAAAAAGAGCTTCAGTTTCAATTGAATTCTGCCATAGTGCAAGAAAAAAAGCAGGTTCGCTAATTCCTCAAAAATATTATGACTTGAATGCTTTTGCTATAGAATATGGAACAAATTTAGGCCTTCAAGTATATCCTTTTAGCTTTTTTGAAATGCTAATGCAAAGAGGACATTATTAACCACTAAATATTATGTTTTGATTATAATAATATAAGAACTATTTTTTATACAAAGGAGTAAAGAGTGATTGAAGAACGCTATTTTCCACAAGAAATCGAAAAAAAGTGGCAAAGCTATTGGGATGAAAACCAAGTAAACAAGGTTGAAAACACAAAAGACAAAGAAAAATATTATATATTATCTATGCTGCCGTATCCTTCTGGAAAACTCCACATGGGACATGTTAGAAACTATACAATCTCTGATGTTGTCGCTCGTTATAAAAGAATGAACGGGCTAAATGTATTGCACCCTATGGGCTGGGATAGTTTCGGGCTTCCTGCTGAAAATGCAGCAATCCAGCACGGCGCTAATCCTAAAACTTGGACTTTAGACAACATTGCATATATGAAAAAACAGCTAAAATCATTAGGACTCATGATTGATTGGGATAGAGAAGTTACAACATGCCTGCCTGATTATTATAGATGGACTCAATGGTTCTTTATTCAAATGTTTAAAAAAGGTTTAGCATATAAAAAAGAAGCAGCTGTAAACTGGTGTGAAAAGTGCGGAACAGTTCTAGCTAACGAGCAAGTTATCGACGGCAAATGCTGGAGATGCGACGAAATAGTTGAGAAAAAATACCTTTCACAATGGTTCTTAAAAATAACAGAATACGCTGAAGAACTTTTACAAGATATCGATAAACTTGACGGATGGCCTGAGAGCGTAAAAACCATGCAAAGGAATTGGATTGGAAAATCTCAAGGCGCAATATTAAAATTCAAAGTCAAAGAACTTCCAGATGTTACGGTTCCAGTTTATACAACAAGGCCAGACACTGCTTTTGGTATAACGTACCTTGTTGTTGCGCCTGAGTACAGAGATATCGAAAAACTTACTACTCTTGAAAATAAAGAAGCTGTTGAAGCATACCGCGCAAACGCACGCAAAATGACAGAGATCGAAAGACTTTCAACAGAAAGAGAAAAAACTGGTGTTCCACTCGGAACACATATTATAAACCCATATACGGGTGAAGAATTCCCTATCTGGACGGCTGATTACGCACTTGTTGAATATGGAACAGGCGCTGTTATGGCGGTTCCAGCTCATGATGAACGTGATTTTGAATTTGCAAAAAAATTCAACCTTCCAATCAAAATTGTTATTCAAAACAAAGAAAAAACTTTAACAGATGCCGATATGCCATATACAGACCCTGGCGTTATGATAAATTCAGGCAAATGTAATGACCTTCCAAATGAAAAAGGCAAAAAAGCAATGATTGAGCTTGCTCAAGAAGGCGGATTTGGTGAGGCTACTACCCAATATAGACTTAGAGATTGGTTAATTTCTCGACAAAGATACTGGGGAACTCCTATCCCAATGGTTTATTGCGAAAAATGCGGAACTGTTCCGGTTAAAGAAGAAGATTTACCTGTATTATTGCCTGAAGACGTTGATTTTTCAGTAGTAGGCAAATCTCCAATCACAACATCACCTACTTTTAAAGAAACAACATGCCCGATATGCGGAGAAAAAGCAACAAGAGAAACCGATACGATGGATACATTTATGTGTTCAAACTGGTACTATCACAGATATGTTGACGCTAGAAACGACAAAAAACCTTTTGATAAAGACTTAATCAACTACTGGTCACCTGTTGATCAATACGTTGGTGGTATTGAACACGCTATTTTACACCTATTATATGCAAGATTTTTCACAAAAGTTTTAAGAGATTTAGACCTTTTAAGTTTTGATGAACCTTTTAAAAACCTTTTAACTCAAGGTATGGTTCTAAAAGACGGTTCTAAAATGTCAAAATCAAAAGGTAACACAGTTGACCCTGATGAAATATTTGCAAATTACGGGGCAGATACAGCAAGATTATTCATTCTGTCAGATTCACCTCCAGCTAGAGACTTTGATTGGTCAGATGCTGGCGTTGAAGGTTGCTTTAAGTTCTTAAACAGACTATGGAAGCTATACAGCGCAAATCAAGAAAATATAACACACAACTACACCTTAGGTAATGTTGAATCTCTTGCAAAAGAAAATAATGCTCTTGTAAGAGAAACCCACATGGCAATTAAAAAGATTTCTCAAGATATTGCAAATGAATTCCAATTCAACACTGTAATATCTAAATATAGAGAATTTGTAAACGTACTATATGAATACGTAGCAAATAAACAAGTATTCACAGAAGAAGATAAAAATGTATTCAGCTATGCAGTTATTACACTTCTGAAACTTGTTGCGCCTGTTGTTCCACACATGGCAGAAGAGTTATACTCTGATATGGGTGCAAAATCTTCAATCCATGATATAAAATGGCCTGAATACGAAGAAAAACTTGCAAAATCAAGCTCTATTACACTTGTTGTACAAATCAACGGAAAAGTTAAAGACAAGATTGAAGCAGACGCAGAAGCTACAAAAGAAGAACTTGAAAAAATTGCACTTGCAAGCGAGAAAGTACAAGAACTTACAAAAGACAAAGAAATTGTTAAAATTATAGTCGTACCATCAAAACTGGTTAATATTGTAATAAGGTAAAAAAAATATGGAAAAAGAGAGCTTTATAAACAAAAATAATAAAGTCATTTTATGGATTTTTATTGCAATGACAATTGTCCATGTGTTATATGCAGCATTTTCGGTTAGGGTTGCTTATATGGATGGAACCCCTCAACTATTGCATATTTTAAACAATATAGCTGATGGGACAACAAAGTTATATATAGATCCAGGACATCCACGATTTTTTGTAAGTGCTCTTATGCAACTTCCTTCATTTTTAGTTGCAAAAATGTTAATATTATCATCAAAATTTTCTATTAGCGTCTTTTATTCTTTCTGCTGGTTTGCAATAAGCCCGCTACTAGTATATTTCAACTACAAACTTTCAAATCGCACAAAAAATTATGATACTTTCATCGCAAGTTTGTTCTTTTATTCAATGGTTATTCTTTTATATCAAATATTTGTTGTCGTTGAAAGTTCTGTAGCAATATTAACGATATTGCTTTTATACAACTATATTAGATCAAAGATTGACTACACAACAAAAGACTTGGTAATAATTGCATTACTTACCATAATGCTTTTTGCCTCCCACGAATTGGTGCTTTTTTGTGTTCCTATACTTCTTGTTTCCTCATTACTTTTTGCAAAAGATGAAGAAAACACAAAAAATAAAATTACTAAAATATCAGTTGGAATAGCGTCACTATTTGCTTTCTTTTACATTTACTTCTTTATGTTTAAGATAAAAGGGAATGGGGGCGAAATATCAAGATTTTTGAATGAGTTTTTCGGTTCTTTAGGCACATCATTTGATACAAGTTTTTCAATAACAATAGTTGGATTAATTCTAATAGGACTCGTAATAGCAATATTCAAAAGCAAAAAAGAACTAACAATAAAACATATTTCAATAGCAACAGTTATTATATTCTACAATCTATATATTATGTTCAGACAACTTGATTTATATGTAAATCCAATAATTGAAGGTCATTATAGAGTTATTGATATATTTTTATTCCCGATAATTCTATTCTTTATTGCTGTAAAAGATATAGCGAAAAAAGAAATATCACCTGTAATACTTAACAATACAATAACAATAATAGCTATTGTTGGTATTGCACAAACAATTTGGCAGATTGATAATACTTACTGGTGGAATAAAAATATTGAATATATGCAAGACAAATTACAAAAATGTGAAACTTCTTTATATATTCCTGACCCTAAAGAACCTCCTATATCAAAGTTTTTTGAGAATGATAAAAGAAACTACATTTGGCACGCAGACTTTACAGCTATTTCAATATTATTTGCAAAAGACTACGAAGTAAAAACAATACTAGGAATATACGACAAACTATATGAAGAAAATAATGCTACAGAACGTCAATTATTATTTTCAAATGATAATAATTTATTTATGCCTTATATCACAGTAGATATTAAGAACAAATTCTGGGATTTAACAGAGCCCGCAAAAGCACTTGATTTGTATAATACAACCCATAATATAAAAACCAATAAACAAAATTAGTTAAATATCAATTCCGCTCATCATAGAAATAAGATTGTTGATTGTGCTATCCATATCAACTAAATCAGAAGTTCTTTGTTGCAAAAATCCATTAACTTCAGGCATAATGTCGATTACCATATCAAGTTTTGGGTTGGTACCCGGAGTATACATACCTACATCAATCAAGTCTTTGTTCTCTCTATACATAGCAAGAACTTTACGCATTTTTGCAGCAGCTGCTTTATGCTCTGAAGTAGAAATCGAAGACATAAGCCTTGAGATACTTCCTAAAACATCAATTGCAGGATAATGATTCATCTCAGCAACTTTTCTTGATAAGAAAATGTGCCCGTCAACAATACCTCTTACAATATCAACAATCGGGTCCGAAATATCATCCCCTTCCATCAGAACTGTGTATAATGCGGTTATTGAACCTTTGGGACTATTTCCTGCTCTTTCAAGAGCCTTTTGGAGCCAAGAAAATATTGAAGGTGGGTAACCTTTCATCGTAGGAGGCTCACCGATAGAAAGACCAACTTCACGACCTGCCATAGCGCAACGTGTGATTGTATCTGTCATCAAGAAAACTTTTTTACCCTGATCTCTAAAATATTCGCATACTGCAGTAGCAGATAGCAAGCATTTCTGCCTAATCAAAGGAGGTTTATCACCCGTAGAACAAACGAGAACTGACTTTTTCATACCTTCTTCGCCAAGAGCATCCTCGATAAATTCTTTAACCTCACGGCCACGTTCTCCAATCAATGCAACAACGTTTACATCTGCATCTGAGTTTCTCGCAATCATACCAAGCAAAGTACTTTTACCAACACCAGAACCGGCGAAAAGTCCCATACGTTGCCCTGTACCAAAAGTCATACAAGCATCTATTGCTCTTACACCTGTTGAAAATTGTTCTGTTATAATCGGTCTTTCAAATGGACCGGGAGGAGGACCTTCAATTGGACGCCAAAGAGCATCTGTTGTATCTAAAGGACGACCATCAAGCGGCTGCCCCATAGGGTCAATCAATCTTCCCAAAAGAAAATCACCAACAGGAATTATTATGGGTTTTCCAGTAGTAGTAACTAAACTACCCTGACCGATTCCACCACCATCTAAAAGCAATAGTAATTGAGCATTTTCACCTTTAAAAGCAACAACTTCAGCAGGTTTTTTTTCTCCCGTATCAGTTTCTATGTAGCACAAATCACCTATTTTTAGCCCCGGCAATTTTACTTCAACAGTTAGCCCCAAAAGCTTTGACACACTTCCTTTAAAACCCATTAATTGTGTTTCGTTTATGGTGTTAAATGCTTTTGTTTTTATGTCTTCTATTAATTTTTCAGATTTTTCATTCATAATTTTTACTCAAAATTATACTCAGGAATGTAAGATTCACCGATAGTATCAACAGCTTCGACCCTTATATCAGTAATCAATTCAGAATAAGAGATAACAACAATCGTAGGGATGTGTCTTTCAAGAAGTTGATAAAGAGGAAGCCTAATTCTTGGCGAGCAAAGTATAACAGGCTGTTTACCTATGTTTTGATGAGCTTTCATAAGTGTTGAAGCAGAAGATTCAATAAGTTCTTGAACCTGTAGTGGATTCAATAGGAACATTGTGCCTAGCTCAGTTCTCTGACAACTATCATCAAGGGTTTTTTCCCATTCTTGCGACAATGTAAGTGCGTATAATGTCTTATCTGGAGTGGTATTTGAAAGACAAATTTGTCTACCGAGCGCTGCACGAAGCCTTTCAGAAAGGATATCTGGCTCTTTTGAAAATCTTGCGTAATCACAAAGTCTTTCAAAAATGAAAATAATATCTTTTATAGAAACTCTTTCTCTGATTAAATTAACAAAAATCTTTCTCAAATCACTTGTGGAGATAATTGTTGGCACAAGGTCATTAACAAGTGTAGGGTCTTGACTCTTAACAAGTTCCATAAGTTTAAGGACGTCTGTTTTAGTCATAACTTCGTCTACATATTTTCTCACGCACTCTTGCAAGTGAGTGATGATAACATCTACAGAATCAACAGCGGTTATTTTGACACCTGCCTCAATACTTGGAGGATTGAGCCAGTATGCTTGAGTTTGATAAGTAGGATCAACACTAACAATAGCATCTTTAGGTACATCTTTGCCTAAAGAATCCCACTGATCAGCAATTACCATAAGTTTTCCAGGATACACGGTTCCTGTTGCTACTGTATTTCCTCTTATAGAAATCAAATACTCATTAGCGTTCAACGCAGATGAGTCCATAATTCTTACATTTGGAATAATAAAACCTAATTCGTCCGTAACACGCTGCCTCAGAGCAGCAATTTTTGGCAAGAGTTGCCCCTCTTGATCTGGATCAGCTATAACAAGGAGTCCTGAACCAACTTGCAAACTCAAAACATCAACACCTAAGCGTTCATACATTCTGTTTGGATTAACCAAATCTTGCATATTCTGCCTAACATTTTCAAGTTGCCCTAATTGTGATTGTACATCTTGATTAACAAGAACTGAAAAACCAGAAAGTGCTATTACTGCAGTGAAGAACAAGAATGGAAACCAAGGAAGACCTGTCCAATGACTTGTAAATGCAATCAAAAGTAAAAACAAACAAGAAAAGAACAAACTGTATGGCTTGTTTAAAATCTGAGTAGATAAATCAAAACCTAAAGATGAGCCCGTTGCAGAAGAACGGGTCATTACGATACCTGCTGAAATTGACATCAACAAAGATGGAACCTGAGCCGCAAGACCGTCACCAACCGTTAATACCGTATATTTTTGAACCGCATCAGCAGCCGGCATGCCCATTTGCAATACACCAACCGCTAAACCACCGATAATATTGATTATAACAATAATGATACCAGCTATTGTATCCCCTTTTACAAACTTCATAGCACCATCCATAGAACCAAAAAGGGATGATTCACGCTGCAAGTCTTCACGCTTCTTAACAGCTTCATCAGGTGAAATCAAGCCTGCATTAAAATCAGCGTCAATCGTCATTTGCTTACCCGGCATCGCGTCTAATGCAAATCTAGCTGCAACTTCTGCGATACGCTCTGCACCTTTTGTGATAACCATAAACTGAACTACAGTGATGATCAGGAATATAACAAAACCAACAACTAAGTTACCGCCGGTAACAAAGTTTCCGAATGCATCAATAACTTCACCCGCTTCACCTTTAGCAAGAATAAGCCTTGTTGAAGCGATACTCAATACCAGACGAAACATAGTACCGATAAGAATAATTGACGGGAAAGACGCCAACTCAAGAGGCTTTTGAATATACAACGATATCATCAGCAAAACAATACCGAGAGTAATGTTTAAACTTATTGAAAAATTGATAACCCAAGTTGGCATTTCTACAAGTAAAATGAGTATTAACATAATTACAAATATTGCTAATACAATTTCACTTATTGGATTATGTGTGCCGCCTTGTGCTGCCACTATTTATACCACCCTAGATTATCGTTTTAAATGCTTCCTTTATTATTCCTAACTGAGTTTCTACAGTAGCGTCAACTACCCCATTACTAGTTTCTATAATTGCGCCACCTAATTCTATAGATTCTTCTGCCAGTACTACTATTTTAGCCTCAAATTGAGCATTTGACAAAAGTTCTGGCACATAACTTTTTACCTCAGATACATCATCAGGAGCAACCTTAATTATTATACGGTTTTCACCCCTAGACACAGAGGTTAAAGCCTCATTAATAATATTTAACAAAGGTTGTGCATCTTTTTCTATTTCAGTTTTAATGATTTTTTGAGCAATTTCAATTGAAATATCTAAAATGTGGGAAGAAAGTTCTTCTACAACAGAATCTTTATAAGAAAAGAACTCTTCTATAGCAGCTAATAGTTTTTCGACGTCTTCTTTTGCAGTTTGCAGGCCTATTTTATTACCTTCTTTAATCGCTTGTTCTTTTATAGAGATTGCTTCTTCTTGAGCTCTGGAAACAAGGTTCCTGTCGTCAATTCTTCTGTAGCCGCGCCTTCTTGTACCTTGTCTTCTTTCAGCTCTCTGTTTAAAGTCGATTTTTTTAAAGTCAAATTTTGGAGCTTTTTCAGCTTCATCATTATGTCTTACAGAATCATCTTCCCTGTTTTCATCAACATTATTGGAAGAATTTAAATTTTTATTATTGCTTAATTTTCTTTTGATTATCATTTAATTTTTCTTCCACATGATTACATATAACCTGAATTACCCAAGGAGAAAGACTGGACTGATCAAATTCAGGATCAGAGATAAAATCTTTTACAATCTGTCTTTCATCTTTTAATATTTCTTCCAAAATTTTAGAATTTGATTTTGTGACAATTTTATTGAAATTACCTAATGTTTTATTCAAATTAACTTTATTCGACTGAGGAAGATTCATTTTAATTTCCTCAAGACATTTCATGACAATATTTGAATCGATTTTTGTTTCCAAGTCATCCATCTGAATATATTGAATCAATATTTTTGCATCATTTGGTTCAAATTTATTTAAAAATGCAGAAACTCTCTCGTCAGGCAACTTTCTAAGCAACATTGCAAATGCAGCTAACTTTAGAATCTTTGTATCGCTTACCTCCGCTAAAGCATCATTATCAGCCTGAGCCATTTCATCAATATTTGACTTACTTGCAGCATTTTTCAACTGAGCATCGTCTAATGCTCCTTGCTTATGGAGTTCAATAAGCGCTTCTTCATAAACTTTTTTGACATGATGTTCTACTAGATTTATCATCTGAGGTTGTGGAACGTCTTTTGTCATTGCCTGCTTTGCAACTTCAAAAACAGTAAAAGCAACCTTCTGTAATATTGGATCTCTAAATTGCATAGGAATATGGCCATGAATAAGGTCAACAGATTTGTGGAATGCCCACTCACCTATGAATTGAGTAATTACAGAGGCCTGATCAACGTCAAACTTTAAATTCGCATCTTTATATAATGCTTCACCCGCCAGAAAACAAAAATTATTGACTATATTAACTACATAATTTTTATCTTCAGCCGATAAATCAGGTGGCAGAACTGCTTTAGCTTGCATGGAAAGGTTAGAAGCAAATTCTTTATAATTAAATCCTTCAATCGCCATAACTTCTCCAGTTTACTAAGGTTTTTCTATCCAACTTTTTAAATTATCTATAACAGAGTCATCTTCTGCAAAAGCAATATCTGAGGACACATCATCGATTTTAGAGATAATATCTTGCATTACAGTTGCAGATTGAGGAATTTGTTGCTGTACTGCTTGCTGTTCAAGAAGTCCTTGCTGCATGATAGCTTGTTTCTCGATTAATTGTGCAGCTTTTAGATTTACATCTCTAAGTTGTTTCTCTTGCTCTTGGGATTTTGCTTTTAATTGCTCAAGTTCTTGTTTTTGCTTTTCCGCTGCTGCTCTAACTTTTTTAGAAACAACTGAGAATCCGAAACCAAGCCCTACTAAAAGTAACGCAATTGCTATCCACCAAGGGTTACCTGTTTGCTCTGGTTTAGGCAAATTAACAGGTCTATCTGAAGCTAAATATGGGTCTATTGAATCAGAGTATGCTATAGAAACACTTTCTGGGTTTACCTTTGGAGAAGCAGATCTTGCAACAAGTGCTTTCAAGTCTTCTTCAGTCATATTTGCAGGAACAGCCGCTTCGTCGATTGTAAGAGCAATTGTAATTTCTTCGATTATACCCGGCTTAATAAATTCATTTATCTGAGTCTTTGAAACTCCATACTGAGTTTCTTTTGCGCTTCTTGAATAACTTCTATTTTGAGAAGAATCACTACCTGTTGCTGGAAGTCCATTTGGCAAGTAAACACTAACAGCATTTAAGCCTTTATTAGAATCCTGAGTAGAGTCTCCCAACCCTTCGGTGAAAGATTGTTCAGACACGGAGGTTTTCTGCGTAGGGTCATATACAATACTTGTTTTTTCAATTGGAACCTGCCTCAAGAAAGTACTAACCGTAACAACATAATTACCTTTGCCTAAAAGCCTATCAAGCTGAGTTGCAACTTTACTTTGCATATACTGATCATTTTCTTCAATTCGAGAAAGCTGGTCATCAGTTGAGTTTATTAAACTATGATAAACATTTCCATTTGTATCTGTAATTGAAATATTTTCGGTTTCAAGACCTGTAATACTTCCAAGTAGTAGGTTTTCAATAGCTTTTACTTTGCTTTGATCAAGTTTTGTTCCAGATGGAATAACAACTTGAACTGTTGCTGTAATAGGTTTTTTATCCGCAGTAAACATTGTTTGTTCAGGAATTGATATAAAAACTGAAGCATTTTCAATTGAATCAATTTTTCTAATAAGCCTTGATAACTCACCATTTATTGCACGTGAAAGTCTAATTCTCTTATCTTCTTTTGTGGAAGTAAAATCACCCTTATCGAAAATTTCAAGACCAACGTATTGGTCCATTAAACCGCTTTGGACAATTGTCAACAATGCTCTGTCTCTTTGGGACTGAGTATAAGTTTTTCCTCTAAGAATGATATCAGACTTAGTACCGTTAGGGACACGTTCAGCTACAATTCCTTCTCTAGCTAGTAAAGATTGTATTTCGAGCGCTTTCCCTAAATTATCAGTCGTTAAAAGTGTTGCATTCTCAGGTAGAACCTTTTCTTGCTCTGCTTTTGGTTTCGAGTTATTAGAACTTACAGAAGTAACAATTCCAACAGTAATCATGAGCGCAAATAAAGCAATAACCACACCAATTACCGCATACAAAACAGTTTTATTTTTGAGTAATTCTTTAATTTTTTCCATAAACCCTAATAATTCCCTATCTATAAAAGATTATACTACAATTTGTATACTATATTGAAATTTGCATAATTTTTTCATACGATTGGAGGACTTTTGATGTAACTTGAGTAGCGAGGTTAATTCCAATTTCAGCTTTTGAAACAGCCGCCATTATATCGTGAACATCAACGTTTTGGTTGCCCATTAAATGGTCCTTCAAAAGTTCATCAGGCTTGTTTGCTTCTTGATTTAAATTTTCTACTAAACCTGACATCACCGATTTAAAATTCGTAGTTTCAGGCTGCTCGATAGATGGCATGCGCATGCCTTGAACACCTGTATCTGTAAATTTAGAAGATTCAATCCTTCCAAACATATCAATATTGGGTACTAATTTTTCATTAAGCATAATTTTATATTCCTTATCCTAAGTAATTTGCTAAAATTGATTTTACATAATTTTGTGTTTCTTTAAACGGAGGAACACCGCCGTATTTATCAACATTTCCTGAGCCTGCATTATAAGAAGCAAGCGCAAGAATCAAGTTACCATTATATTTTTCAAGTTTTGCCTTAATATATTTAACTCCACCTTCTATATTTTGGATTGGATCGTATGGATTTTTAACACCAAGACCTTTTGCTGTTCCAGGCATCAGCTGCATTAAGCCCATTGCCCCACAGTGAGAAGTTGCATTAGGGTTAAAACCTGACTCTTGTTTTACAATTGCCTGAATTAGCTTTTCATCTACACCGTATTTTTGAGAAACTTTTGATATAATATCTAAAATTCTTGCTTTAGAAACTTTTCCAACAGTCGTTGGTTCAGAAGCTGCTACGATTTCTTCCTGATTAACAACTTTGAATCTTGATTCGTTTACGTTAGATGATTTTAATACCTCAGCAAACTTTTCTACTGATGAATCAGAAGGATTTTCAAGATTTGACTTGTTAATTCCCGCAACATAATTTTTGAGCTCAACAATTCTTTGAACTGCCGCATCTTTACCGCTTGTATTTATCAAATTCTGAATATTTTGTGAAAACATTTTTAACTTAACTTCCCTTAATCAACAACCCTAAATATGTATATTATTAACCTTGTCCTATGTTAGCTGCCCTTTCTGCCATAGTTTTTGAGATATTCAATACAGCCAAACTGGCTTCATAAGCTCTTTGAGCCATAGAGGCATCTGCTATTTCAACCATCGGATTAACGTTAGATGTTCTAATATATCCATTTTTATCAGCATCAGGATGCCCCGGACGGTAAATTCTATCCCCTAAAGTTGGATCTTCAACAACTCCTGTAAGAGCAACACCACCTTGGAGAAAAGGAATCGTACCAACTCCAAATACATCTTCTTTCATGTTATTTAAAACACCTGCGAACGAAACATCGTCAGTTGCATTAATTACAGCAATTTTTCTTACGTAATTAGGAGTATCAAGGTTTGCAATGTTTTTTGCAGCAATATCAAGCCTTTTCCCGTGTACGTAAAGACCTTTTGTTCCGATATCAAAAGCATTCATTATACTCATAATTAGCTACCTACTGTTATTACCTTTTTCATTTCATTAATTAAAGCTGTTAATCTTCTTGTTGCCACCGTATAAATGATTGAATTTTTTTGCATTTGAGCAAGTTCTGATGCAACATTTATTGGACCTTGCTCACACTCTTGAATAACTGCAGAAGGTCCCAATTTTGATGATAATTTTGTCTCAAGAGGGCTGTTAATTGAACCCAAATACTGACTGAAATTAACATCTTTTCTTACATATCCAGGAGTATCGACATTTGTAATATTAGAACCGATAGCTCTTTGTTTTTGAGCTACCAAGTCTAAAACTAAATTTACTTTTCCAAAAGAATCATTCGGAGTATACATCACTTCAACCCTTTATTTATTTTATTGATTTAAATTTATTGACTTATTATACATGTCATCAATGGCTTTCATCAGTTTGAAACTTGCAAGCATTGAAGCATTCAGCCTCATTACTTCGTTAACCTGGTCATACATATTTACATTTGAATATTCAAGATACCCCTGTTTAACTTTTTTGTGGTCTTTAATTAAAATAGGTTCTCCAGATTCAGCAGTAACAAGATATTTGTTGTTGTCAGAAGATTTTAGACCTTCTGGATTTTGGAAATTAACAATTGGTATTGTACCTACAACTTCTTCTTTTCCAGTAGAAGCATCTTTTATTACAGCAACATCACCGTTTGGCTTTATGTTTAAATAATCGTAATTTGCAGGAAGTTTTATACCGTCACCCACAAGGCACTCGTCGTTAGTGACAATATATCCGTTAGCATCTACTTTAAAGCTGCCTTCTCTTGTATAAGTTACATCTCCTGTTTTAGAAGTAACAGGAATAAACCCGATACCATCAAGAGCAATATCTAAAGATTTATCAGTTCTTCTTGCAGAGCCAACTTGATAATCTTTTCTTAACACGCCATTTAGATATCCGTTTTCATCTAAAATTTGCTCAAAACGAACAGCTTTATAACCTGTGGTGTTATAATTTGCAACATTTGAAGTAACATAACCCAATTTTTCAAACTGGGTGTTTGCATTTATTATATTTCTTCTAATTAAACCTTGAAATGATGACATTATCTACCTCATTTATTAACTGCTAAGTTTTGAAATTGTTGTTGAAAGTAATGAAGACTGCATTTGGAAGAGAACTCTGTTTGCCTCAAAATTTCTTTTAACAGGTATTGCCTGTAAAAATTCTTGCTCAATTGAAACATTTGAAAATTCATTGAACCCTTGTCTTATGTTAGGGGCAAGAACTGCAACCCCTTCGTTTGTAACAACAGAAATAGTTGAAACATAATCAAGTTTTCTTGTTTTAGCATTAAAGACCCTTACATTTCCATCTAAATCAATTTTTATATCGTCGAGTTTTTCCGGCACAATTGGAAGTTTTATAGGCGTACCGTCATTTGCCAATACTTTTTCATTTTCAAGACTAAGGAGATTGCCTTGTTTATCAAGTTTAAATCTTCCATCACGTGAAAGTTTTATACCGCCTTTTCCTGCAACCTGAAAATAGCCTTTATTTGCAATTGCTAAATCTAATGGATTTTCAGTCATCAAAAGTCTTCCTACTGAATCATCAACAGCTGAAGAAAGCCCATGAACTCCTATATACTCAGAAAAAGAAGATACGACAGGATCTTTTCTTTGGTAACCAACCTTATCAAACCCATTAACATTTTCACTTGCGATAGCCATGAGTTCAGTCTGAAGATGCATGGCTCTAAGGTTACAAGTCATACCATTATCAATGTAATTTAAACCGCCCTTTAAAAGCATACAGTTACCCTTCATACTAATACATGTTTCTTTATAATGATATAAAATTAGAAGTCAAAATAAATCCTCTAATAGTTATAACTCAATTCTTTTTATTGTAATGATTTCAACTAAATAGTGTATATTTAAGATAAAAATTTTTATTGTATGCTAAAATGAAAATGAGGAGCAACTTTTGTATGAGAATGAGATGGTATGATAGGGATCAAACAGTAAGTCTTGCCATGAGTATTATTAAAAACTCAAATGAAAAGGCACAACTGAGAGTCGCTAAATTAATAGTAAGAAAACTGAATGAATTTGGAGTAACAAAAAACTACACAATTTTCCAAAGATTCGAAGGTTTTATAAAAAGATGGTATGACGAAAATGACGAGCTTTTTGAATCATTTGAAGCACTAAAAGCAGCTCCGAGAAAAATACAAAAAGAAATAGCTCTTGAAATCATTAATTTCTTACATGAACTTGAAGCTCAAGAAGCAAAACAATTAAAAGATTCAATTTCAATTGATGAAATTTCAACAACACCTGTAAAAGAAGAAATCACTACAACTGAAACTAGTAACACACCTGTCATAGTAAGTAATACAACTCTTTTAATTAATAGTGATGATGATATGGAAGAGAATATAGAAAAAGATGCAGAAAACGCTACATAATATTGTATTTTTACTACTATTGCTGACCTTTTCAATATTAACGCAGTCAAGAGCCGAAGCGCTAAAAGTCGGACTTGTTGAGGGGGCTTCTCAAACTTATATTGCTTCATCAACTGATGCAATAATCACAAACGCCCATACAAATAAAATAATTTGTAGACTTGACGGTATGAAATTCTACACATTAAAAGCACATCCTAATACAATTGGAATAGTGATAAGTGGAAAAGAATATGACCTTGGCACAAACACATTGTCTGTAAAGTCAGAGAATGGATTTTTATCTACAAAAAAAAGGTGGTATAGAGGCGATTTTCTAATAAAAAATCAATCAAACACAATAACGATTATTAATAATGTGCAGTTAGAAGATTATTTAATGGGAGTTGTTCCTTCTGAAATGCCTTCAAAGTGGAATGAAGAAGCCCTAAAAGCACAAGCAATTGCAGCAAGAAGCTACGCAATCGCAAATATGGGAAAACACGCAAGTAAAGGCTACGACCTAAAAGATAATACCGAGGATCAAGTTTATGGTGGCGCAACATCAGAAACAGCCAAAACTAATAAAGTGGTAATGGATACTCAAGGTATTGTAGTAACATACGACCATAAAATCATCCCTGCTTACTATCACGCAAGCGCAGGGGGGGTAACTAACAATTCCGGTGGTTTGTGGTATAAAGATCTGCCTTACCTTAAATCAGTGCCTGCATTTGACGATGGGATAAAAAGAATGGGACATGGGGTCGGAATGAGTCAATACGGTGCAAATAATTTAGCTTCCCAAGGTTACAACGCATATCAAATCTTAAGTTATTTTTACAATAATATTAAATTCGGAAAACTTAGTCTTGACTGGAGCTTATAAAAATAATCCTTTGTTTTCAATGCTTCCAGACATTTTATTTTTAAAAACTAAGTATGCGTTTTAGCAATAATAACAATTTTAATAAGAAATTGTAACAAAATGCTTGCTAAAACTAGAAAAATAGGTATAATAGCTCATGTAAACAAAAGGGAGGTTCTTATGAACAAAGAAGAATTAGTAAAAGAAGTTGCTAAAAAAGCTAAAGTTTCACAAAAAGCTGCTGCTGATGTAATCGGTGCTACTATCGATACAGTACAAAAAACAGTTTCTAAAGGCAAAAAAGTTACTTTAGTTGGCTTTGGTACTTTCGAAGCAAGAAAAAGAGCTGCTAGAACTGGCCGCAATCCACAAACTGGCGCAACAATTAAAATTGCTGCAAAAACAGTTCCTGCATTCTCTGCTGGTAAAAAATTCAAAGAAATCGTTAAATAGTTTTCTATTTAACTTTTTTTGTTTTAAGCCCCTTAGACCTATTGTTTAAAGGGCTTTTTTATTGCAAATAAAATAGCTCTTCAGGAATTGAAGAGCTATTTTCCTTTTATTATGCAGCCAATTTTTCATCTTGATAAGAAGGCGCGCTGAAACCTATCGGATTCTTTTTAGGTGCTTGATTTTTCTTTTGGAACAGTTTTAATGCTGCTTCAAAATCTTCATTTGTCAATTTCATACTCACAAGATCTTTAACATCAAAAGTACCTGTATCCATTTTTTCATAATATCCTAATCTTTGATAAGCATTTGATTTTGCTTCATTAACGATAAATGCAATATCAGCACCTGTTACTTTTGCATCATAAAGTTTTTTCGCAAAATCATTTTTAGCAAAACTTTCATCAACTTTTTTGTTACTTAAGTTCAGGTCTAATATTTTGACACATCCTGCATAATCAGGTTTATCAACTTTTATGTGGTGTCCAAACCTACCTGATCTTGTAATAGCGCTATCTAAGAGTTCCGTTCTATTTGTTGCGGCAACTACATAAACTTGAGTATTGTTCTTTTCTAAATCGCTCATTATTGTAAGAAGTTGGTTAACGACTTTATCATCATATCTTGAGATATCAGAGCCGCCTCTTTGCATTGCAACAGCGTCAAATTCGTCAATAAATATTATGCAAGGTTGATGTTTTTCAGCTTCAGCGAACAATTTTCTCCAATTTTCTTCTGTTTCTCCAACCCATTTTGAGCCTAATTCTAAGCCGTTTAGCTTGATGAAATATGCATCTGACTCATTTGCTAAAGCCTGAGCCATAAGTGTTTTACCTGTACCTGGTTCACCTTCTAGAAGGACTCCATGGCTATGATTATCATCATCAGCAATTTCAGGATATTTTATTGGAAAAACAACTGCTTTCTTTAGCTGAGCAATAGCTTCATCCTGACCACCTACATCACTAAAAGTAATCTTCTTAGGTTTTTTAACCTGTTTTTCGAGATTACTAATTAATCTGGATAAATGCTTAGAGTTTAACTTGGTAATTGCACCTTGGTCTAAACCTGAAAGATTGTATACTTTTATACTGCTTTTATCAAGATTTTTTGCGTCAGATGATT
This sequence comes from Cyanobacteria bacterium OH_CDB_20, assembly GCA_023415935.1. GTDB lineage: Bacteria > Cyanobacteriota > Vampirovibrionia > Gastranaerophilales > Gastranaerophilaceae > JAEZIX01. The sequence continues at coordinate 51,052 of JAEZIX010000062.1, forward strand.
CAAATTCCTTCAGATTAAAACTAAAATCTCCGACTGATATTGTTGAATTTGCAGGTATGAAAGAACTTTGACCTTTTTCAAGTTGTCCTTCTACTTCTTTTCCTTGTGAAACAAATTTTACCTTAAGCGGCTCTTTATTTAGTGATAATGCGTGCGGAAAACCGTTTTCATTCAGAAAAAAAGCAACTGAACCTTTAATTGAAGGTTCTTTTATAAAGAAAACTTTTTTTATAACTGTATTAATCGAATCAACAGATTCTTCAAGAAGAGCTTCAGACTCATTGATACTACTCCCCACCAGAACTACATCATTTTGCCCGATTGTTTGAATTGCAGTTGATAAACCAGATTCAAAAGGTGTTTTTGATGTTTTATCAACAGATGGCGGCAATGTTTCTTCACCAAAAGAAATCATTTTTGGTTTATTGACTAACAAACGACCATAATTGCTGTCTATTAAGCCAATTGAAGGCTTTTCAGCATTATAATCTTTTTTCTCAAACTCATTTTTGGCAGCTGAATAACTGCCAGGGAAGGCTGCTTTGTAAGCCAAGCCAACCCCATTGTTGAAAGAAACTTTCACTTGGGATACCTCCTTATACTCTCGAAAAATACTTTAAGAGAGTGCTACTAATATACGCTTGGTAAAATATTTATTCTAAATAATAGAGATATGGCACATTCGACACTCGCGTCGAAAAATCGAATTTTGAAAAATCGAAATACAAATTTTAAAAACACTAAACAAAAAATTCATAAATGCCCCTGCGCTAGTTTTGTATTAACTTAACTAAAAAATGGTATTTTCTAATTCTAGCAATTTTTACCCGTTTGTCAATAAGTGTACTTTGGATACTTAATATTTGTTAATAAAATTAGTAGGAGTATCTATTACAAGATAACCCGAAAACAAGTCCCTAGAGTATATTATGGGCATAAAGATTCCCAATCAATATCATCTTCATCTTCATCGCCAGGCTCTTTTATCACACAGTCAGGGTCTGATAGCATTACTTGAAGAGTCCACTTTAGCTGTGTCTTGTAATTAGCTCTTGCAAGTTCCTGAGTTTTTGCGCAATATGCAAAAGATGGAATCTCCGCAATTTCAATATAGTGATATGTATTGCCGTTAAAATCCAAATCTGTGCCCTCTACGAGGGTCCAGTCAAGGTTCATATAATAATCAATGTCTTTTTCTTCGTTACTCATCCAGTGACTTCTCACTCAAAGGCTGCGAAACCATAATACCTTCGCCACCTAATACATCTACTTGCTTGCCATCAAGGTACAGATAAATATTTTTATTTGGCGCATTTAAAAGCGCTGTCTTTATAAGTTGACGCATTCTTGAATAAATACTGTCTGTTCCACCGCCGTATTGAAATTCTGAACTTAAGTCAATAATAACAGTATTTCCTTTTTGTTTTATGCTAATAAGTCTTGTGCCTTTAGGAATTTCATTGTATGTACCTTTTGTTTTTTCTGAATAAGAAGGTCCTTTTAAAAGTTCTGTTATTGCATAATCAAGTTTATTTTCTCCTTCAGGGACAGCTCTTTCAACCTTTTTAAAAACAGAACCTCTATCTTTATCTAATGAAAGAAAATAAACGTAGGTTTTTTCATGTTTATCTTGAACTTCTGCAGGTTTTTCAGCATTTTCTTCAACTTCTGGAGGAATGTTAGCCTCTTTTTCTTCGACAATTGCAGGTTTTTTGTTGAAAAAGTCTTGAACAAATTTAAACTGCTCATCTCCAAAGAATTTTTCTTTCACAAAGAAAAAAGATAAGACAAGTAATATTCCAACTACAATTTTAGAAAACCAACTCATAAACTTTCCTTAATTTATTACTTAGTAATAACATAATTCTTAGGAATAATAAATAGCCCGTCAAAGTGAATTTGGTTATTAATAAATTGTACATTTTTTATTTTTGAAATACCTCTTGTACTCTTTGAAACAGCAACTTCTGTAGTAAACGGATTCAAATAGTTCACAAGTGACATAATTTTGCTTAAATCTATCTTGTTGTTTGGTGAGCCAACCTGCACATCAGAAAATACAATCTTTGAATTTTCAACTTTCAAAGAAGCTAAAATATCAATAGTTGAGGTATTTGTTGTAAATAAAAACGGAGTTACCACTTTGTAAGACATTTTAATTTTATTATTTTCGATTTTAGCAGACGGGTCATAAATTTTGAATAATACTTTATTTGCAATTGAAACAGTCATTTTATTCAACATATTAAGATATTCTTGAGAAACAACCATTGCTTGAAGATCTGAACTGGTAATTTTTCCGCTGTATTTCAAAACAAAATTTTCAGGAAACAATAAGTCATTATCTTTTATAACAACTCTATTGTAACTGCATAAAGACTCAACTTTAATATCAGAAGCTCTTACACCACTATAATTAATTGATTTAGTATTAGCTGTCATTGACTTAAACTTGCCGTCCATCAAATTTTTACCGCCAAATGCTTTTATTTCTACATTAAAGTTTGATCCAGTTTCTTTTTTAAGTTCGCTTTGCATTGCAGTTTCAGCAATTTTTGTAAACAGAAAATTCATACCTGTTATGTTAGAAACGATATGTGCAACACTTCCGCCAACAGGATAAGGCGGTTTAGCGCAATAATATTCGCACTCAGAAGCGAAAGACTGCATTTGAACAATGCAAAACATAGCTATTACTGATAATAATTTTTTCATACAAGTACCTTACTAATCTTAATTATGTTACCTTCTACTAAACCAATAGCGACCAGAGTATTAATATGTTTTAAAAGCAAAATTCCATCGTTGTAATCGCCGTTATTTAGTAATGAATTGCCGTGTTTCACTTTTTCAAGCTCATCATCTGTCAGCAATTTTTGATTATATGATAAGACATCAACAGGATTAATCAACCATTTTTTTACATCCTCTGGAGACTCAATGTCGTCAAGTGATACAGAATTTTCTTTTATAAAGTTGGAAGATAAGACTCTTTCAAGCCCAGTCATAACAGCCCCTGCTACAAGCTTTTGTCCAAGGTCATGGATTATTGTCCTTATGTAAGTGCCTTTTGAGCATTTAATATAAAGCGAAGCCATTTGACTCTCATCATCAAAATCAATTAATTTTATTTCCTCAACAAATACTTCTCGTTTAGGAATATCATCAGGTATAATACCTTCTCTGGCAAGCTCATATAATCTTTTTCCGTTATAGTGAACTGCACTGTATGCCGGTGGAATCTGTTCAATTTTACCTAAAAAATCTGTTAACGAGGTTTCGATTTGCTCTCTCGTTACTTTTGAAGTTGAAAAACTTTCAACCTTTCCTTCAATATCATAAGTATCTGATATTTTTCCAAACTCAAGTGAAGCAATATAAGCTTTTTCATCAGACAAATACTCGATTAACCTTGTTGCTTTACCAATTGCAATTGGAAGCACACCAGTTGCAAGGGGGTCTAAAGTACCTGAATGTCCTATCTGTTTAATCTTTATTTTTTTTCTCAAGACAGCAACAACGTCGTGGGAAGTCATTCCCATTGGTTTATAAACATTTAAAAACCCAAACATTTAAACTAAACTTCGCCTCTTGAAATTTTATTGATTAAATCGGTAACTTTTGTACCTCTTTCGATAGAATCATCAAGAATGAATTTTAGCTCTGGAGTAAGTCTTAGTCTTATTCTTTTTCCAAGCTCATATCTTATCTGAGGTGCATGTTCTTCAAGAGCTTTTATAGTAAGAGCCTTGCTCTCATCTGAAGTCGCAAATACAGAAAAATAAACTTTTGCATAAGAATTGTCATGTGCAAGTTCAATATCAATAATTGACACAACACCTGTTATTCTTGAATCTCTGACAGATTTTTGTAAAATATCAGAAATTTCTTTCATTAAAGTTTTTCTAACGCGTTCGTTTCTTAAAGACATTTGACCCAACCTATACTAGAACCTGACGTTCAACTTCTTCTGTTGTAGAAACTTCGATAATATCGCCTTCTCTAATATCATTAAATTTAGCAAACGATATACCACACTCAAAGCCTTGAGCTACTTCTTTTGCGTCATCTTTAAATCTCTTAAGTTGGTCGATTAGACCTCTAAATACTTCGACACCATCTCTGATAACAACTGCATCTTTATTTCTGATGATTTTACCTTCAAGAACATAACAACCAGCAATTTTAGAAGTTTTGCCGACTGTAAACACTTGTCTTACTTCAGCTTTGCCAAGAGTAACAAGTTTAATCTCAGGTTGAAGCAGGTTCAACATTGTTTGTTCTAAATCTTCAAGTACTTGATAAATTATATTGTATTTTTTAATTACAACTTTTTCTTTTTCAGCAGCAAGTTGTGCATTTAAGTCTTCTTTAACCGTAAAGCCAAGTATAATAGCATTACTTGCACTTGCAAGCATAACATCTGCTTCAGAAATATCACCGACACCAACGTGTACAAGTTTTGTTTGAATTTCTTTTGACTCAAGTTGAGATACAGCTTGAGATACAGCTTCAGCCGCACCGTTTGTATTTGCTTTAATAATTAGATTCAAGTTTTTAATTTCATTTTCACCAGAGCCTACGACTTCATTTCTAACATGGGCAGGCATCATAGCTTCTAAGCGTGTATTTCTTTCTTTTTCTTTTCTCAAAGTTGCAAGAGCTTTCATAGCTTTTTCGTTATCAACAACTTCAAATTTTTCGCCAGCTTGAGGAACTTCAGTTAACCCTAAAATCTCAACAGGAGTAGAAGGTGATGCTTTTTTGACTCTTTCACCTGAGTCAGAAAGCAATGCTCTTACTTTACCAGAAACACTACCAACAACTACGCAATCTCCATTTTTCAAAGTACCGTTTTGAACAAGTAATGTTGCAACAGGACCTTTTCCTTTATCAAGATTTGCCTCGATAACAACGCCTGACGCTGGAGCCGAAGGATTAGCTCTAAGATTTAGCATCTCTGCCATAATCAATATATATTCAAGAAGTTCATCAATTCCTAATCCTTGAAGTGCGCTAACTTTTACACAAACAGTTTCACCACCCCATTCTTCAGGAACAAGACCGTGCTCAGTAAGTTGTTGCATAATTTTATCAGGGTTTGCACCTGCTTTATCGATTTTATTAACAGCAACTATGATAGGAACCTCAGCAGCTTTTGCGTGATTAATAGCTTCAATAGTTTGAGGCATTATACCGTCATCTGCAGCTACAACAAGAATAGCAATATCTGTTGACTTCGCACCACGGGCTCTCATTTCAGTAAAAGCTTCGTGACCCGGGGTATCAATAAATACAATCTTTTTATTATTCAAATTAACTGTATAAGCACCAATTGACTGAGTTATGCCACCAACTTCTGATGAAACAATTTTATGTTTTGATGCTCTGATTGAATCAAGCAAAGTTGTTTTACCATGGTCAACGTGACCCATAATGCTTATTACCGGCGCTCTAGACTTGAGTAACTTTTCATCAAGTTTAGAAAGTTCTTTTTGTTTTTCTTCTTTTGCTAACTCTTCTTCTAAGAACGCTTCCAAATCTTCTTCCATTACAGAAATATCAAACGATTCACAAACTTTCTTTTGAGTTGCAATGTCTATAACTTGGTTTACAGTAGCCAAAATACCTTGCAACATAAGAAATTTTACAATCTCAGCAGGTGATTTGTTGATTTTATCTGCAAGTTCACCAACTGTTGCAACTTGGTTAATAATTACTTCTGTAATTTCTCTATTTTCTTCTTCTTGTCTTGATCTTTTTTTATGTTTACCAGCTATTGCTTTTTCTAAACTGATTAACTCTTGTTGTTCTTCTTTTGTCTTATAGACGGGTTTATCTTTAGCTTTTGGACCTTTGTGTCTGTTTTGAGAAGGTTTTTGATCATATATTTCTTGAGAAATTATGTGTCTTTTAACAGGTTGTTGAGTTTTTTGACCATCTGGACGTTGGAAAGGCTTTTGATCGCCTCTTTGTTGAGAGCCTTGTTCCGGTCTTTGCCCAGGTCTTTGAAATGGTCTATCTCCTGGTCTTTGATCTTGTCTTTGGAAAGGTCTTTCGCCTGGTCGTTGATCAGATCTTTGATCCGGTCTTTGCCCTGGTCTTTGTGGATATCTTTGATCAGAACGATTTTGAAAAGGTCTTTCGCCTGATCTATCATTTGGTCTATCACCAGGTCTACCTTGAGAATCAGGGCGTCTGCGGAATTCTTGTCTTTGACCTTGACCTTGTCCTTGGCCTTGCTGAGTATTTCTTCTATCTTCAGAAGGTCTTTCATCACGCTTTTGAGGATTATAAGGAGGTCTTCTATCCGCTCTTGCCTTTGCTTCAACTTCACGTCGCATCTGGTTAGTGCGATTATTATATTCTAAAAGAGAACGAATTTCTGTGTTAGCAGGTGCTTTTTGAGCACTTTCTGTTTTTACATCTTGTTTTGGAGCTTCTTCTTTAACAGATTGTTCAACAACTTGAGGTTTTTCTTCTTTTACTTCAACCTCAACTGGTTTTGCTTTTTTGACTATAAACGCTTTTGGTTTCTTAAGAGAGGCAGCATCTGAAGAATCCCCTTTAATGAGCTTTTTGAACTTTTCTATTTGTGAACTTGACAAAACACTCGAATGAGATTTCACCTTCAAATCAAGCTTTTGTTCAAGCATATCCATAAGATCTTTATTAGATAAGCCAAACTCCTTTGCTACTTCGTATACTCTCTTATTATCAACCGTCATTATTTATATTTATCTCCAAAACTTATTATATTATAGTTGTAACACAATTTATTTTCCAAGTACAGTACTGATTTTTTCCTTAGTATCTTGAGAAATATTACCCTTGATAAATTTTGCAATTTTCATTTTCTTAAGAGCTTCATCGATACAGGCTTTATCAGAACAAATATATACGGAACGCCCATATACTTTGGAAGATGGGCAAGCGACAATTTCACCTGACTTGGAATCTTTTGTAATTTTAATCATCTCATCTTTTGTTTTAAAAGCTGAACAAGATATACATTTACGCAAAAATTTATCTTTTCTAGGCATAAAACACCGCCTCTTCAAATGTTTTTTGAATAAGTGATGAATTTTTTATCCCAATTTCATCTAGGATATCAACTATCTCTAAAAGTGCGGTATTTAAACTTGAAGCTTTTGCTGAAAACACAGTATTCTCAACATCTTTTGCAAAAATCACATCTTCCGGCAGATTAGCATCTTTAATAGAAACTGCGGCCACTTCTTCACTGTATAGTTCTATTTCATTATAATCATCTGCAAGAGAACCCATTGTTGATGCATAAAGATAGTCGTACAAATTACCTTGGATTATAGGCAGAATAACTTGCATATGGAATTTTTTGAAACCACAGTTAAAGTCTATAACTTCGAAACTATCTTGCGCAACATATAATTCAACCCCAATAATACCAGCATAACCGCCTGAATGAGCTGACATTTCATCAAGAAGAGGATAAATGACTGTCGTCATAAGTTTAGAAATCATTTTTTGAGAGACTTTTGATGTTGAAAAATAAACTTTATCAATTCCTTGATCATTGAGTTTTTGACTGTGCACATTAAGTTCTTCAACTCCTCCAACAGGAAAAGCAGTATATCCATCTGTTAGAAAATACTGCATGACTTTTTTGCACGGCAAATAATTTTCCACAACAATTTTAGCATCAGGTATTTCAAAGAGCTCTGTTACTGCTGCCTTTGCTTGAGAAAATGTATAGCAATATTTTTCTTCTAAAGCATTATTTTTTAAATCATTCTTTATTATAAGCGGGTATTTTGATTTTCTAACATAGTCAACTGCCATATTTTCTTTATCAAAAATAGCAAATTTTGGAGTTTTAACCTTATTTTTATATAAAAATTTCTTGGTAATAGAGCTTGACAAAGTATACTTTGCAGCTTCGACAGTAGGCGCAAATATTGGAATACCATCTCGTTTAAAAACATCTGCTATCGATTTTTTAACAGCGATATTACCTGTACATACTGTAAGATTTATCTCATTTGCAAGTGCAAAATCTAAAAGTTCTTGAGTATCGCTTTCTGCAATATCAATAGAAGTCGCAAAATCAGAAATATATTTATTTCCTGGGGCAACAAAAATAAGATTATCGCTATTATCTTCACTAAATTTTTTAGCTAAAGAATACGCATTTATATCTGAACCTATAATCAAAATTCTCATAGGAAAATTATACAATAGAAGTAAAATAGAATAAAGAAGCCTCTATGTAATGTCTGGCCTAAGTTTCTGAGCACCTTTTAAATATACATGCCTGATTTCTTTTTGAGATTTTTCTGTATTTACGACAATCAAAACTCTCAAACACATTTTTAGCGAATTATCGACAGAAAGCTCTTGAAAACAAACAAGAGGAACGTCATTCCAGCCAAGGTTTTCACGTGCATATTTTGCAGGATAAGCAGCATTCAAATCATCAGTCATTGTGAAAATAACATGGGAGATATCTTCTGAGTAAATAAAATTTGTCTGAAGCATTTTATCCAAAAGTTCAACCGTTGCCTCTGAAATCGCTTCACAGGTGTTACTATCAACTGTAATAGCTCCTCTTATTCCTCTAGACTGCATTCGCACTCCTCACATTCAAATCTATCGCCAAGTTTTATTTTTGCGCCGTTTGACCAGTCATAAGCTGACATTTCACCTTTTGATTCAGGCTTTACTTTAGTTATCAAAATACAAGCACCGCCTGCTCTTACGGTTACTCCATTCTTGGAAATTTCGACAACTTCGCCATCTACATAGTCTTCGCAGTTAATGTCACTCAAAATACGGGATTCTAATACTTTTACAACTTTCCCATTGAACTTTGTGCAAGCACAAGGCCAATCAACCATACATCTAATATGGTTGTGGATGTCGCAGGCATTTTTATTCCAATCTAAAAATGCATCTTGTTTGTCAAATTTATTTGCAAAGGTAACTTCAGATTCATCCTGAGGATACGGAACAACAGCTCCTGAAGCAAGTCCTTTTAGAGTTCTATAAAGCAAAAATGGCGATTTATCAGATATAATTTCTTCCAAATCTTTATTGGTCATATTCTCTGTAATCGGAATTTTTTCCTGAAGGCAAATATTTCCACTATCAAGTGCAAGCGCTGTAATCATAGTAGTTATACCTGTTTCTTTATCTCCATTTTGCAAAGCGCGCTGAATAGGGTTTGCACCGCGATATTTAGGCAAAAGTGAAGCGTGAAGATTAACAGTTGCATATTTTGGAATATCTAACACTTCTTGAGACAATATTTGCCCGAATGCAAAAGTAATAAAAAAATCAGGCTCAAGTTTTTTGAGTGTTTCAATAAGATCTTTATCTTTTCTTATTGAAGGCGTTTGATAAACGTCTATACCATTTGTCATTGCACAAGTTTTAACAGGAGGTGCCATAAGTTTTTTCCCCCTGCCAGAAGGTCTATCCGGCTGAGTAACAACTGCCATAATATGAATATCTGCAAAGTTGAGAAGCTTCATAATACTATTTACAGCAATTTGAGGCGTTCCCATAAAAACTACTTTAAGCATTTGGCTTATCTACCTCATTTTTTTGTGCAATTAATAATTCTAAGTCACATTCTTCTAACAAAAATTCTGTATCAATAGGAGGAAGCCCCTTATCAGTAAGGACTTTATCCGCGTCAAATCTGTTGCGAGCGTGATCTACAAAAAGAATGCCATCCAAATGATCATTTTCGTGCTGAATTGCCTTTGTTAAAAGTTTATCTTTTTCAGCATTAACTTCAATCACAAAAGGTCTGCCTTTTGCATCAAGTGCCTTAACCATAATGTGGCTGTATCTTCTTACATTAGTATATGCCTCTGGAAAACTCAAACAGCCTTCATAACTATCCATAGCACCTGATTTTTTAATAATCTTAGGATTTACAAAAACCATTGGTCTATATGCTTCTTTGCCGGTTGAAGTATCTATAACAAATACCCTTAAGTTTTCACCAATTTGTGGAGCAGCAAGCCCAACACCGTTGGTAGCATACATAGTATCAAACAAATCATCTATCAATATTTGTACTTTTTTAGATATTTTATGAACTTCTTTTGACTTTTCTCTTAATGAAGGAGTGCCGTATTTTATAATCTTTCTTATTGACATCTTGCACCGCCTATTTCTTTGCCATTAGATTTAAAATAAGCATTACAACTGATATTCCGACAGCATACAAGAAATATTTTACCAAAGAAGAACTTACTAAAAACGTTGCCAAAGCTCCAGCCATAAGAGCCATAGAAGCAAGAATAAGCACTGTTTTATTTTGAGAAAGCCCCGCTTTTAAAAGTTTGTGGTGAATATGCTCTGCGTCAGCCACAAAAGGTGATGTACCTTTTGCTATTCTTCTTAGTGATGAGAAAGTTATATCTAAAACAGGAACAGCAAGAACGATAATCGGCACAATCATAGTAAGAGTAGCCGTTTTCATAACGCCTGTTATAGAAAGCGTTGCAAGCATAAAACCTGCAAAAAGTGCTCCTGAATCACCCATAAATATCTTCGCCGGATTGAAGTTATATGTAAGAAAAGCAAGCATAGACCCTGCCAAAATAAAAGCTATTAAAGCGCTTATTGTGTTTGGAGGAACCATTGCAACTGCAATTAGACCTAATGTAACTGAGCCGATTGTAATTACAGACCCTGCAAGCCCGTCAATTCCGTCAATAAAGTTAACGGCGTTGCTTATTCCGACTATCCAACCCATAGTTAAAATATAAGATACAACTGGATTCAAAATTATTTGCGCCCCGAATGGATTAAACAAAGTCTCAATTCTTATACCTAAGAAAAAGACAATCGTTGCGATACTTAGCTGAATTATTAATTTAAATTTTGCATTAAGCCCATAAATATCATCAATTAAACCTAATAAGAACATCAAAGAGCTTCCTAATAAAATACCTGATAATAATGAACCATATGGATAATAGCTCAATACAATCAAGAAAAGAAAAGTAAGCATTGTACTCGTCCAAATAGCAATCCCGCCTAGCCTTGAAATAGGAATTGAGTGGATTTTTCTTTCATTAGGCTTATCTACAAGTCCTTTTTTCTCAGAATAATAAATTACAAGGGGAACAATAAAAATCCCTAAAAGAAATGAAATTATTGCTCCTATAATATGTGCCTCTGAAAGCTGTAAAAACGTAATGTTCATCTAATTGCTCCTACTCGTACAAAGGATATTTGTCACAAAGTTTTTGTGAACGTTCCCTTAGGTTTTTAAGTGCAAGTTCATTATCACATGCAGTAACTGCAGATGCAATAATTTTTCCGACTTCAACCATATCTTCTTCTTTAAAACCTCTTGTTGTAACAGCAGCAGAACCAAGTCTTACACCGCTTGTAACAAATGGGCTTTGCGGATCATTAGGAACCGTATTCTTATTTGCAGTTATTCCAACTTTTTCAAGAGTGTTAGCAATATCTTTGCCTGTTTTATTGAATTTTCTTAAATCAAGCGTCATAAGGTGATTTTCAGTGCCACTTCCGACAATATCTAATCCCTCATCCATCAAGGCTTTTGCTAATGCTTTTGAATTTTTAACAACTTGTTCTGCATATGTTTTGAATTCAGGAGCCAATGCTTCTTTAAGCGCAATTGCTTTTCCTGCAATGATATGTTCTAAAGGTCCGCCTTGAATACCAGGGAATACTGCTTTATCAATTCCAAGAGCATGCTCTTCTTTGCACATGATTATGCCGCCTCTTGGCCCTCTTAGGGTTTTATGAGTTGTAGTTGTGACAAAATCAGCATATGGAGCAGGAGAAGGATGTACTCCCGTTGCAACAAGAGCAGCAATATGAGCGATATCCGCCATTAAAAGAGCCCCTACCATATCTGCAATTTCTTTAAAGCGTTTAAAATCAATTATCTTTGAATAGTTGCTAGCACCACAAATGATAAGTTTTGGCTTATGTTCTTTTGCAAGTTTTTCAACTTCTTCATAGTCGATTTCACCATTTTCATTGATTCCATATGAAACAATATTAAAATAAATTCCTGAAAAGTTAACAGGAGAACCGTGAGTAAGGTGTCCACCATTTGACAAATCCATACCCATAACAGTATCGCCGTGTTTTAAAGCATACAAGAAGACCGCCATATTTGCTTGAGCTCCGCTATGAGGCTGAACATTTGCATGGTCAACTTTAAAAAGTTTTTTAGCTCTTTCTTGAGCAAGTTCTTCGATTTTATCAACATTTTCGCATCCGTTGTAAAATCTTTTATAAGGCTTACCTTCGGCATACTTATTTGTCAAAACACTTCCACAAGCAGCCATTACAGCTTTAGAAGTAAAATTTTCACTTGCAATAAGCTCTATTGTGTTTTTTTGACGTTCAAGTTCTTTTTCAATAAGCTCTGCAACTTCTATATCCGTATTTTTTATAATATCAATTTCCATGCTCAATCTCCTCCTAGTCTCTTATTTATATTTTAATATCAAGTTTCAATAAAAGTAAATTTTTTAATAGTCTAAAAAGAATAACCTCCTAAACATTGATATTTCAAAAATATTTCGTAAAATGAAATAGTAAGCAATTTCAAGGGCAAAGAGTTTGAACAAATATTATGCAAAAGAATATTACAGCGTTTTAGAAATTTCTGTCACTGCAACAGAAACAGAGATAAAGTCTGCGTTCAGGAAACTTGCTCGCAAATATCATCCTGACGTCAATAAAGACAAAGTTTGCATTGAAAAATTCAAACAGATAAAAGAAGCTTACGAAGTTTTAATAAATCCTGAACAAAGAAAAATTTATAACACTATAAAAGGCTATTCTGAGCAAAGAAGAACTTACACACAAGGGAGCAAGCCAAATCCCGAAAGAAAATATGCGCCACCTCCTAATGTTAAAAAAGAAGAGCCGAAAGAACCTGAAAAAAATGACGGTTTTTCTAATGTTTTTGATGATTTTATAGAAGGTATTTTTAGCCCTAAAGATCAAAATAAAAAATCACAAAAATATAAGCCTGCACCGCAAAACGGGCAAGATATTACAATGCGCATAACAGTTTCATACATTGAGTCTATTAATGGAACAAACAGAAAAATTAACATTCTTCATACTGAAAAATGCAGCAATTGCCAAGGCAAAAAGTTTATTAACGGAGCGCTTTGCAAAGTCTGTGGAGGAAAAGGCGAAGTTTCACTCCACAAAAAGTTAAATGTAAAAATTCCTCCGGGCATAATCCAGCATTCAAAAATCAGAATTGCAAATGAAGGAAACAAAGGTACAAATGGCGGAAAAAACGGCGATTTATACCTGATTGTCGAAATTGAAAACGACTCTTTATTTAAGTTTGAAGGCAACAACGTAGTTTGCGAAATCCCAGTCACGCCTTACGAGGCAGCTCTTGGAACATCTATTGAGGTTCCGACATTAGAAGGCAAAGTTACAATGAAAATTCCGCCGTTGACATCTTCGGGACAAAAGTTTAGACTAACTCAAGAAGGAATTCTTGACAGAAAAACAGGACTTAAGGGCGATCAAGTTGTTGTTATTAAAATTGAAATGCCAAAAGGACTGTCTCTTGAAGAAATCCAGCTTTATGAGAGATTAAAATCAGTCTCAAACGAGACTCCGAGGAAAAATTTAAGGAATGCAAAGTAGCAAAAGTTATATAAAAGAGATTTTTACTTCAATACAAGGTGAGGGGATTTTTGTCGGCTACAAACAGCTTTTTATAAGGTTTACAAAGTGCAACCTCAGCTGTGAGTATTGTGATACTGACTTCGTTCAAGACAGCCTGACAAAAAGCTATACACCACAAGAACTAATAGAAGAAATAAAAAAATACGACACAAAAAACATCCATTCTATAAGCCTAACAGGTGGAGAGCCGCTTTTAGATTCTGATTTTTTAAAAGAGTTTTTGCCTTTAACAAAAAACAAAATATATCTTGAAACAAACGGTACACTTACAAAAGAACTTAAAAAGGTAATAAATTTTATTGATTACGTAAGCATGGATATTAAACTTGACAGCTCATCTAAGAATACTGATTTGTTTGAAGTTCACGATGAATTTACAAAAATCTGCCTAAAAAATAATAAGATTATTTTTTATAAAGTAGTTTTTGACGAAAATATAACAGATGAAGAAATCAAAAAAACAACTGAGCTTGCGCAAAAGCATAATGTAACTATAATACTTCAGCCTTTAATGCTCGGAAACAAAATAAAACCTTCATCTCAAACAATTTTAAAAGTAACTGATAAATTTATTGAAAAGCACCAAGAAACAAGGCTTATACCGCAAGTCCATAAATTTTTGAATGTAGAGTAAAATTTTTGTGTAAGAATTGCCCTATTTTTTTGTTAATACTATAATCAAAAATGCGACTTATAATGGGAGAACACATTGTCTAACATAAGCCTAATGGCAACAGCAGTAGGAAGTTTACCACACAGCAGTGTTGAAGAGGCAACTGACCTTATTTGGAACATGTTTCCGGAGTGTCCTTTTTGGCCTCAACTTGCGCAAGTTTCAAAACTGGAAGATATGATAATTCAGTACTCTGAAGGTATGCCGGGTATATTTATCGAACCGGAAAACCAGATTTTCGGATTTAACCCAGAACTTGAAGATTTTTGCGAAAAGATTGAAGAATTTTATACAGACTATGATGAAATAGTTGAACAAAACAATATAGATAAACTTGAGAAGTATGCAATTAATAAGCCATATTCAAACGCTTTTGAACCATTTATCGATAACATAAAAAAACATAAACCAAAATACGTAAAATCCCAAATTACAGGTCCTTTTACTTGGGGAACAAGCGTAACTGATACTGATAAAAAATGTATTTTTTATGATGAAACATACAGAGATTTGATGGTAAAACATTTGTCATTAAAAGCCCTATGGCAAATTAAAAAGATAAAAGAGGCAAGCCCTGATACAACTCCAATTATGTTTATGGACGAACCTTCTATGAGTCAATTTGGAACATCAGCGTTTTTAACAGTCCAAAGAGAAGATATTATCGAAAGTTTGAACTCTATAGCAGACATAATAAAACAAGCAGGTGGGATTTCTGCAGTTCATTGTTGCGGAAAAGCTGACTGGAACACAATTTTAGACACAAATATTGATATGATAAATTTTGACGCATATAATTTTTCAAAAAATATCAGTGTTTTTTCAGGAAAAATTGAAAAATTTATCAAAAATGACGGCTTAATGGCTTGGGGTATAGTCCCAACACTTGATATAGAAGGACTAGAAGCTTCTACCAGAGAAAAACTTATTGAAAGACTCGAAAAGGGCTTTGAATACCTTGTAAAAAAAGGTATTGATAAACAAACCTTGTTAAAACAAAGTATAATAACACCGTCTTGTGGCGCGGGGTGCTTAAACGTTGAACTCGCTGTAAAAGCAATGAACTTAACAAAAGAAATATCAAAAGAATTAATAGCAAAATATGAGGTAAATTAATTAATGACAATAAAAATCGCGGTTACAGGGAAAAGCGGCAATGGAAAAACCACTATCACAAAAGCTCTTTGGCAAATTTTGAGAGAAACATACCCTGAAAAATCCATTTTGCTTTTTGATAATGACTTAACAAGCGAATTGGGGCATTCTTTTGGCAAAGACATCAGAAATACAATTTACGGTATAAGAAGCGGTAAACACGAATATAAAACAGGAATTCCTGAAGATATGAACAAACAAGAATTCGTGGAATGGGCACTTGAAGACATCTTAGAACCGCTTGATGAAACAACAGACATTATTGTTTCCTGGCTTATCGGCTCAAAAGACTGCAGATGCCCTATAACCAAGCAAATCAACGATTCTCTTGTAAAACTTATTGAAAGATATGACTATGTAATATTTGACTGCGAATTTGACCTAAAATACCTGCATCAGCTTGTAGATATTGATATTGACGCAACATTAATCGTTGCAACTCCTTCTGAAGAAGCAATACACCTTGCAAAAAGAATAGAAGAATTCTCTTCAAAATACGCAGCAGGAGCACAAATGGGCGTTGTACTAAATAAAGTTCAAAATAATGAAATCGAGCCATTATACGAACTTTTAAGAAAATACAACCTTGAAACATTAGGCGTTATTCCATATAATAAAGACTTGGAAGAAAACCCGATTGAAAGAACATCAGAAACTGTAACAAGCGCAATTAAAGAATTTTATTACAGGCTAAACATTCCAAGAAGCTAGGAGCCATAATGACAGTCATTTTAGACGGAAAAAGTCTATCAGAAAAAATATTAAAAGAGCTCAAAGAAAAAATTTCAGAACTCGACAAAAAACCTACGCTAGCGGTTGTTTTGGTAGGCAAAGATCCTGCAAGCCAAATTTATGTCAGAAATAAAAAAACCGCTGCAGAGAGAATAGGTATAAATTCTCTTGTAATTGCACTTCCAGAAGATATTTCAGAACAAAATTTAATTGAACAAATTCATATTTTAAATGAAGATAGAAATATTGATGCAATGATTGTCCAGTTCCCGCTTCCAAAACACATTAACGAAAAGAAAGTGGTAGAAACAATTGACCCTGTTAAAGATGTGGAGGGTTTTCACCCGATGAATATCGGCTTGAGGACTTTAGGAGCAAAAGACATTCCTATTCCTTGTACTCCGAAAGGCATCTTAAGGATACTAAAAGAATACTCAATTTCAATTGAGGGTAAAAACGCTGTGGTTATTGGACGTTCAGATATTGTCGGCAAACCGACAGCTCAACTTCTACTTAAAGAAAACGCTACTGTAACAATAGCTCATAGCAAAACAAAAGACTTGAAAAGTCATACAAAAATGGCTGATATAATTGTGGTTGCTATTGGAAAGCCTAATTTTTTAACTGAAGATATGATTAAAGAAGGCGTTGTGATAGTTGATGTAGGTATAAATCGTTCAGAGACAAAGCTATGCGGAGATGTCGATTTTGAGCGTGTTAAAAATAAAGCAAGTTTTATTACCCCTGTTCCAAAGGGAATAGGTCCAATGACAATAGCTATGCTTATGGAAAACACTTACGAGCTTTATTTACAGAATCAAAACTTACTTTAATTAACAAACTATTATTTAAAATGCCTCTTTATGGCTATATTGTTATTATCAAAAACAATTAAAATATTTATTAGGTTAATAAGTATTGAGGTATTATAATGGAAATTTCATCTGTTGGAAATGATACAAGTTCAGTAACAGCAAACATATTAAGCACTTTGAGTTCGTCATCTGCATCAAGTTCTTCAGAATCAGGCTCAACATCATTATCGGCTCTTGAACTTCAACAAATAGTGAATAAAATTAAAAGCTCAAGCTCAAATTATTCAGTAAGCCAGATAATGGATAAATATGAAGTTTCAAGGACTGACGCGCAAAAGATTCTCGATAAAATTAAAGAATCTGAAGGCGAAGAATCAGAAAAAGATACGAATGTCTTATTATCAAACAATTCTACAATAGAATTTAAAATCTAAAAATACAGATTTATAAACTATTGTAGTAATTTTTCAATAAAACAGCGTCTTCTTCCATTCTTGGGCTTTCACAAACAAGAGCACCTTTGATATCAAATGCTTTAAAGGCTTTTAAAAGGTCTTTATAATTCATATCACTCTCATGAAGCATTAGGTGATGCTTTTCACCTTTTTCACCATACGCAATACCCGCTAAATGTGCATGAAAATTGTCTAATGCAATTCGACCAAGCTCTTTTCCAATCTTCTCAAATATTTTTGAGAATTCATCATATGTGTTAAAAATACCATTATGACGGGCATGAAGATGGGAAAAATCAACACAAGGAAGAACTCTATCAAATTCTTTTGATACAGCAATTACTTCATCTAAATCACCCCACTGAGTAGCTTTTCCCGTTGTCTCAGGTCTTATCCAGATATCAATACAGTCTTTATCAAGTTCTGTATAAATCTGTTCCATTGTTTTTACGACCTGATCATAGACTGATTTTTTATCTTTTCCCATATAAAAAGCAGCATGGAAAGTTATGCTGTAACCACCCAGAGAGTGCGCCATTCTAGCAGTATCTGTTATTCTTGTTATACTCGCTTCAATTTTTTCTTCTTCTTTTGAATTTAAATTTATATAATATGGCCCATGTGCGGTTACAACAAAATTTTTGGAAGCAATTAATTCTTTAACAAGTTTTTGATTATCAGGTGCCATTCTTACACCGTGAACAAACTCAAGTTCCATTCCATCTAGTTTAAGATTTTCTATTACTTCAAAACCTTTTTGATAACCTTGACCTTCTGCAATTATTGGTATTCCGGCTGTTAAAAAATTAAGTTTATCCATTATTCAAACATTTCTCCTACTTTTGGCGCAAATACTCTAATAAAATCTTTTGCATCGCCAATTATATATGAACCGAGCTGTATTGTTTTTATATACAAAATTCCATCAGAACAAGCAACACCTATTGAATCACCTAATGAAGCAATTGTTCCTGGAGGAAACTTAGTTTTTTGCTTTTTATAATATGAAGTATGGACTTTCCCAAGTTGACCTCTAAACTTCACAACTGCCGATATAAAAGGATTTAATGCTCTTATAAAGGTAGAAATTTCTTCACAAGACTTATTCCAATCAATCACGTTGTTACAAAGCTCGGGAGAAATTGTATAAGCGTAGAAATATTCACCTTCAGGCTGTTTTTCGCGTGGGAGAGTATCGTTTTCCTCATAAAATTTCAAAACTTGGACTAGTGCATCGCCTGCCATATAATTCAGTTTGTTAAATAGCGTTCCCATTGTTTCTTCAGGAACAACAGGGGCTTTAAATTGGGCAATCATATCGCCTGTATCAAATCTTTCATCCATAAAATGGAACGTAACACCAGTTTCGGTTTCGCCGGCAAGAATAACGTGTGAATATGGATTTGGACCTCTATATTTTGGCAATAAAGAAGGGTGTGTATTTATAAAACCATCTTTAGTTGTTGATAAAAATTCTTTTGGAAATAGCTTGTTATAAGAACATACAACTGCAATATCTGCTTTTAAGGCTCTTACTTTTGCTAAGAAATCTATATCTTTCATCGACTTTTCATATTCAATAAGATTAAGCCCAACACCCTGAACATACTGGCAGAAAAACGGGTATGTATTGTTTGTTTTATGAGGAGGAACAACCCCTACGATATTAAAACCTGCATTTAAAAGTTTTGAGAGGCAAATAAAAGCCATATCAGGCATTCCTACAAACAAAATCCTTTTTTTACACATATTTGGCACAATAAGCTCCAATCAAAGCACCTAAAATACATAAGAAGAAACTAAGTGTAATATACAGAATTAATTGAAAAAATTTACCGTCATTGAGTAAACACATAGCTTCAACAGAGAATGTGCTAAAAGTCGTAAAACCTCCGCAAACACCGACAGCAAGGAATAATTTAAGCTGAATATTTAAATGAGATTTTGCAGCAAATAATGCAAACAAAAAACCAAGTATAAAACTGCCGAAAATATTTATAGCAAGAGTTGCAATAGGAAAAGTGTGGCTACAAGACTTAGTAATCAAGTTACTAATCAAATATCTTAAGGAGGAACCTATGCCTCCACCGATGAATACTGCCAACAAATTAATCATAAGTGAATAATACAACATTTTATAAAAAAATGAAACGATTATTTTTTCAGGTGCAAAAAGGTATAATCAAGGTTTTCAAGAAGAATATTAATAAGCAATTCGGCAAAATCATTATCAACTGTTTTAGAAAAATTATTAATCTCAAAGTTACTGAACACAACTTGTTTTAATGACGATTTTTTTAAATGCTTTTTAACACCCTCACAGTCTAAATCTTCATATAATGAAATAATGTTTTTGCCATCCCAAAAATAAATATTATTTTTTGACGAAACATCTTTATGAGAAACGATAATTGGATTAACTTTAAGAGAAGCACATTTTTCAAGCAGCTCATCAGAAGGCACTCCGTCAATATCAAACAGGCAAATGTCAAGGTGTTCATGTAAATATTTCTGAATAACATTGCAATTAAAATCGTCTGAGAACAAGCTATTTACAAAAGGCGAATTTAAAAGGAGATTGTAGAGTTTAGACTCTTTTTTGTCAGATAGAATTAAAACATTAATTTTAGAGTATAAGATATCTTCAATTACCCTAGGCAAAAGCCTTGAAGCAATTTCAAAAATTTGCTCTTTAAAACTTTCAAGAGAAATTGCATCTTCTTTCCAAAAACTTTCTTGAGTTAAAAAGTGCTCTTCATTATTCAAATGATGAATGGTCACGCCGCCGTATTTGTCATTTGAATAAAAATTGTCTTCAATTGCACTTTTCGTATTAAACTTTGGAAGCAATGAAGGCTGAACTTTGATACAAGGAATTTTTTCAATTAATGACTTTTCCAGTGTTCCGGCATAGCTCCAAACAACTCCAAGATCATATTCATCAATGTTACCTATATATTCATCATTAAATGCTATAACCGTTTCGATGTTCTTTGATTCCAAAGACTTTTTTACAGATTCAATATATTTATTATCTTCAAAAGTAAATATTATTACTTTTTTCATCTGTAAAATCGCTCCAAATTAACAATAACTCAAGAAATATTATACAAAAAAACATTAATTTAAATTAAAAAATGTATTTTTGTTATAATTTTTGTACAATTAAATTTGGAATGCGAGGGAAGTTACAATGCTAGATATTAAAATTATTAGAGAAAATCCTGAAAAAATTAATGAATTATTAAAAAGAAGAAATCCTGAATTATCAATAGATTCAGTGATTGAAATAGATGCAAAAAGAAGAAAAATTCAAACTCAAGCAGATGATCTAAGAGCAAAAAGAAAAAATATATCTCAAGAAATCGGAAACCTTAAAAAACAAGGTCAAAATACAGACGAAATTCAAGCCCAAGTAAAAGAAATGGGTGATGAGATAAAAACACTTGAAGATGAACAATTAAAACTCGATGAAGAGCAAAAAAATCTTCTACTTAGTATTCCAAATGCACCAGACGAAACAACTCCGACAGGGACATCTGAACTTGATAATATTGAAATTAAAAAATTCGGAACTCCAAGAACAGCAAACTTTGAACTAAAAGCTCACTGGGATATTTGCGCTGATAGAAATCTTGTTGACTTTGAAAGAGGCGTAAAAATCTCTCAATCAAGATTTTCACTATATAGAGGTAAAGGCGCTCAACTAGAACGTGCAATTATAAACTTTTTCTTAGATACTCACACAAATCTTCATGGCTATGAAGAAATGCTACCTCCTGTTTTAGTCAACGCAATGGCAATGACAGGAACAGGACAACTTCCTAAATTTAAAGAAGACATGTACAAATGCGAAGAAGAAGATTTGTACCTTATCCCTACAGCTGAAGTCCCTGTGACTAACGTTTATTCAAATGAAATTTTAAGCGAAGATGAACTTCCAAAATATATGACTGCTTACACACCATGCTTTAGACGTGAAGCAGGTTCAGCAGGTAAAGATACAAGAGGTCTTATAAGACAGCACCAATTTAACAAAGTTGAGCTTGTTAAACTCTGTACACCTGAAACAAGTGCAGATGAGCATGAAAAATTAACAGAAAACGCTGAAAAAGTATTAGAGCTTTTGGAACTTCCTTATAGAAGAATTGCCCTTTGTACAGCAGATATCGGTTTTTCGGCTAAAAAATGTTATGACCTGGAAGTTTGGCTTCCTTCTTATAACGCTTATAAAGAAATCTCAAGTTGCTCTAACTTCGGTGATTTCCAAGCAAGAAGAGCGAATATCAGATACCGCTCAAAAGAAACAGGCAAACCTCAATTTGTTCATACTTTGAACGGCTCTGGACTTGCTGTTGGAAGAACCTTTGCAGCAATCTTAGAAAACTATCAAAACGAAGACGGAACAATATCTATTCCGAAAGTTCTACAAAAATACACAGGCTGGGATAAAATATAATGCAAAAAGGTCTATTCATTACATTCGAAGGCGCAGACGGCTGCGGCAAAACCACACAATTAAATAAAATTGCAGATCTTCTAAGAGAAAAAGGCTATGATATTGTTGTTACAAGAGAACCGGGTTCACTTGAAGTTGGCAAAAAAATAAGAGACATTGTCTTGCACCACACAGGAGTCGTTTCAGATAACTGCGAAATGTTCCTTTACCTTGCTGACAGATCTCAACATGTTGATACATTTATAAAACCTGCAATAGCAGAAGGCAAAATAGTCTTATGCGACAGGCACACAGACTCAACACTTGCGTACCAAGGATATGGAAGAGGAAGAGATATAGAACTTACTGAGAAATTAAATAAAATTGCAGTAAGCGGACTTGAGCCTGATATGACAATACTTTTTGATGTTGATACAGAAGTTGCCCAACAACGTGTTGGCTCAGAAAAAGACAGACTTGAAGCTGAAGGCGCTGAGTTCCATAAAAAAGTAAGAAACGGCTATCTTGAGCTAGCTAAAAAATACCCGAATAGAATTAAAGTTGTAAATGCAAATAATTCAATAGAAAAAGTTTACAATGATGCAAAAAATATTATAATTGATATGATAAACAAGAGATAAATGAGGACCTATCGATGCAAGAATTTAGACGCTGGTATGACCAAGATCCCCTTCTTAAAGAAGCATTAGAGCTTCTACAGCTTCAAACAGACAATGATAAAACAAATGCAGCAAACTTTATAATAAACTTACAAGAACAAGTTGCACAAGATGTTATTGAAAGCGTCTACAATATGGTTACTCAATATGCAGGCAAAGGTAATCGCTGGTACGATAACGATCCTGTTATGCTTAAAGCGGTTGAACTCCTAAGAGTTGCTACGCCTGAAACACAAAGAAAGGCTGCACTAAAACTCTTAACAGCACTAAATAACAACGCACTGGACAAACTGGACATTGATGAAGAATAAAGAATTAAAAGATATACAAAACCAAAACGACAAGAGAGGCATAGATATTCAAAAGGTGGGAGTCAACCAGATTGATGTCCCTCTTATTATTCAGAGGAAAAATGCCGATAATCAGGTAGTTTCAGCAACTGCCCAAATGAGTGTTGCCCTTCCAAAAAACTTTAGGGGCACTCACATGTCACGTTTTATGGAAGTTTTGAAAGAATACCAAAAACGAGAGCTTTTAGGTATCGATATTAAAGGAATATTGAAAGAAATTCAAAAAAAACTAAGCGCACAAAGCGCTCATGTAAAATTCAATTTCAAATATTTCATTGAAAAGAAAGCACCGGTAAGTCATTCGACTTTTCCAATGTGCTACGAATGCTCTTTTGAAGGCAACTTAAACAAAGATGATTATGAATTTATCCTTGGCGTAAAAGTTCCTGTGACAACGCTTTGCCCTTGTTCTAAAGAGATATCTGATTTTTCAGCTCACAACCAAAGAGCAATAGTCAAAGCCAGAATAAAATATGATGAATCAGAACACATCTGGCTTGAGGATTTAATCGAAGACATAGAAAATTGCGGTTCGTGCCAGCTATACTCACTTTTAAAAAGAAGTGATGAAAAATATGTTACTGAAAAGGCCTACGAAAATCCAAAATTTGTCGAAGATGTCTTAAGAGATGTTGTTTTATTATTCAGAAACAACGACAAAATATCTGAGTTTGAAGTTGAAATTTTAGCTCAAGAAAGCATTCATAACCACAATGCATGGGCTTATCAAAAAGAATCAAAAAATAGTTGAGGAGATATAAAGATGAAAGAGTTATTTAACGATTATGTTCAATCGCTTGAAACTTATATAATGTTTCAAATAAATCAAGAAGCACAAAGACTTACGCCAATGTTAAAAGAAAAAGGAAGAGCACCAATCGCACTTTCTATGGGCGCTCCTGTTCAAGCACCACCTAAGTTTGTTATTGATAAACTTAAAGAAGCACTTGATATAAAAGGAATCCACACATATTCTTCACCAAAAGGCGAAGCATTCTACCTTGAAGCAATTGCAAAGAGAATGAAGTCAAGATTTGGAGTTGATTTAGACCCTAAAACAGAAATATTCTCTCTAATAGGATCTAAAGAAGGTATCGCAAATATGATAAGAGAGCTTATCAACCCTACTCCAAAAATGGAAGATAGAGATATTATTATGGTTCCAGACCCTGGGTATGCTTCTTATTTTGAAATGATAAAAGTTTCAGGTGGAAGAGGATATTCTATTCCTTTAACAGCTGAAAATAATTATATGCCAAACTTTGATGAAATTTGGGAAAATATGGAATCAGAAGGCTATGATAGAACAAAAGTAAAAGCTTTAGTTATAAATTATCCTAACAATCCGTTAGGTGCAATCGCCAACAAAGAATACTATAAACATGTTGTTGAATTCTGTAAAAAGCACAATATATTACTTATGAGTGACGCAGCATACGCTGATATGGCTTTCCCTGGTGAAGAGCCTGCTCCTAGTATTCTTGAAATTGAAGGAGCAAAAGATATAGCAGTTGAATTCTTCAGCTTCTCAAAACCATACGCAATGACAGGCTGGCGTTTAGGCTGGGTTTGCGGAAATGCCGACGTAATAAACATATTTGGAAAATTAAAATCAACAATCGATACAGGAATTTTTAAAGCTCTTCAAAAAGCAGCGTCTGAAGTAATAAACTCTAAAGAAGGCGACGAATACATTGAAGAAGCTGTTAAAGGATTTAAAGTAAAACAACAAATTTTAGTTGAAGGACTAAAAGAACTTGGCTGGGATATGGATAATTTAAACATACCTCAAGCAACATTCTACTTGTGGCTTCCTGTTCCTCCAAGATACAAGACATCAAAAGAATTTACAGATGAGTTAATGCAAAAATCAGGCATTGTGCTTGTACCTGGCAGCGGTTTTGGCAAATACGGAGAAGGCTACTTCAGAATATCTGTTGTTGCAACTGATGATGAGCTAAGAGAAGTCATCAGAAGAATGAAAGAAGATGGATTTACTTACTAATGAAAGTTGTAATCATAGACTATGGCGCAGGAAACTTAAAAAGCATTACTAACATGCTCAGTTTCCTTGCCGTAGATTATGAGATTTCTTCTGATCCTGATGTAATTTTGGCAGCAGATAAGCTCATTTTCCCAGGCCAAGGCCACTTTAAACAATCAATGGATGCCTTAAATAGCAAAAAACTTGCTCCTGTTATAAAAAAAACAGTTGAACAAGGAACAGACTTTTTGGGAATTTGTCTTGGGCTTCAGATACTTTTTGAAAAAAGTGAAGAAGCGCCTGGTGTTGATGGACTTGGCATAATAAAAGGTGAAGTTAAGAAATTTACCAAAGGAAAAATTCCACAAATCGGTTGGAACAAAATTTCTACAACAAAAAATAACTCTTACCTACAAGATGATTTCTTCTATTTTGTAAACTCTTACTACGTAAAACCTTATGATGAAAGTATTGTAAGCGCATATTGCGACTACAATATAAAATTCTGCGCATCCATCCAAAAAGATAATTTAACAGCAGTGCAATTTCACCCTGAAAAAAGCTCAGAAGCTGGACTTATATTCTTCAAAAAATGGATTTTTAACTAAGCATTTTGCTTTTTAAAAGAATCTAAAGAATCCAGTTTTGCAAGAGAATACAACAAGCGAGCATTATTTGCATAAAACTTATCGTTTTTTGAATTCTTTGCTGATTGAGTTCTATTTTTAGAAAAAGAATCAATATTTTTATAATTAATTATCTTATTATCCAAGATAATTTCTCCTGCTAAATAATACGTTATGATGTCTTCTTACTTATAAGAAAAATTTTGTCACACATAAATTGAGTAAATTTGTAAAACTGTAAAAATTTGTAACAATTTTAAAAAGAATAATATCCTAAAGCTCAAGAAATGACTTTATGTTTCCGATAATTAAACAGTAGGATACAAAGGGATATAAAAGAACCAAAAACATTACAAAATTTTTACAAGGAAGATATTTTAGGCAATTATTAGTGCCAGAATGTTTTTATTAATATGGTTCTTTATACCAAGGAGTAAATCTTGTCAGTAAATGCAATAATACCAACGTACAAAAAATTTCTAAGTTTTTTGAACTACTCAAGAACATACCTAATAAGAAATAATCCTTTAAAGAACGTGGCAAATGAGTTTGTCAAAAACATCAAGGACTTTTTAACAATGAACAAAAAGCTCAAGATGGCAAAATACAGAGTGAACTACCAAAAGTACAAACTGGCACAATTTGAAAAACTCATTGCACAAAACAACGAACACTTTTTCATAAGAGGAAGAACTCTTAACGAAACAAGATAAGGAAACGCCCCAATGGGACTAGCATCAACAGTATTTAGAGAAATGTATCTTACCGCCTACAGGTATGAACTGCAACGCAAAATTCAGTCCATAACTGAGGCTAAACTCGCATTAACTAGCTCTGTTACAAACTTAGTCGCACTTGGAAGCGATATGGACCCAGAATCAGCAGAAGCAAAACAACTTTCTGCAAGAAAAGCAAAACTTGAATTAATGGAACAAAAACTCGATATGCAGCTTAAACAATATAACACTCAAATGGAAGCTGTCAGCACAGAACTTGAATCTGTTGAAAATGTTAAGAAAGACGAAATTAAACGTTCATTCTCATACGGTCAGTAAATAAATTTGATTTAAAATAAAAAAAAGAGTAATGGTTTCATTGCTCTTTTTTGTGTCTATTAATTTGACAAAATATTTGTAGTTAATAAAATAATAAGAATGAAGATAGACATAACACAACTGGACGATAGTTACGAACAACAGAATAAAATAAATTTTTCTGAAATTATAGAAGAATTCAACGCAAAAGTACCGGTTACAGCCGAGCTTACAATTGATATTATTGATTCAAACTATATTAATATTTCGGGAAACATCAAAGCAAAAGTTGTACTAACCTGCGATTATTGTCTGGAAAAATTTGAAAAAGATATAGACATAGATATTGACGAAACCTTCGCCAAAAATTCTCTTTATGATGAATATAAAGATGAAATTGAACTAAAAGAAGGCTCTTTTGTCGAAGATTTAAACGGAGAAAATGAAATAGACATAACAGATTTAATTTATCAATCCGTAATATTAAATATACCAAATAAACTTGTTTGTGGTATAAATTGTATAGGAGAGAAAAATCTTGATAAATATGTCAAAAAAGAAATCTCAGACCCAAGATTAGATGTATTTAAATCAATTAAAATAGAAAAAGAAAAGGACAATTAATTATGGCAGTACCAAAGAAAAGAGTAGGGCATTCGGCTCAAGGACATAGAAGATCTAATTGGAAAGCAACTGTTCCTGAAACTACAACTTGCAAAAATTGTGGCGAATTAGTTTTAACTCACACAGTTTGTACAGCTTGTGGCTATTATAAAGGTAAACCTGTAAGCATTAAAGCTGAAGGTGCAGTTCAAGTAGTCGAAGAACCAAAAGAAGAACTAAAACCTAAAAAAGCAAAAAAAGCGAAAAAAGCTGAAGAAGTAGTTGAAACAAAAACTGAAGCATCTGCTGAAAAAGTAGAAGAAGTTTCAGAAGAAAAACCCACTTCAGAAGAATAATAATGGTTAAAGCTCTGAAGTTCCAAAAGTGGAATTTCAGAGCATTTTTAGGTTAAAGTATATAAATAATAGGGAAGAGTGAGTTAAGATGACAAGAATAGCTATTGACGCAATGGGTGGGGACTTTGCACCTGAACAAATAGTTGAAGGCGCTGTCTGGGGTGCTTGGGATTACAATGTACCAATCGAGTTAGTTGGAAAACAAGACAAAATTGAACGTGAATTAGACAGAATTGATCAAGAAGGCATCATCTATAAAGGTGGCGGATTATCAAAACCTAGAAGAATCAAAGTTGACATTAAAAAACTCGATATTAAAATAACTCACGCAACCGAAGTAATTGAAATGGGCGAAGCTCCGGGACAAGCAATCAGAAGAAAGAAAAACTCTTCAATAGTACTTGCTGTAAAATCTGTAGCAAATGGAACATCAGATGCTGTAGTTGCTGCCGGTTCAACTGGTGCTGCAATGGCATCAAGCTTATTTGGACTAGGCAGATTGCCTGGTATCGAACGTCCAGCTATTGCAACAACACTTCCTACAATGAAAAAACCTGTAGTTTTAATTGACTCAGGTGCTAATACAAATAGTACCCCTGAAATGCTATATCAATTTGGGATGATGGGATCAGCTCTTTCAAAAGGTATTTTAGGTATCGAAAGTCCTAGAATAGGTATCTTAAACATCGGTGAAGAACCTGGAAAAGGTGATGATCTAGCTAAAGAAACTTACAAACTTTTTGGAGAAAGCGGAGATAAATTAAATTTTATTGGCAATATCGAAGGTAAAGAAGTTTTCTTAGGAAACTGCGACGTTATAGTTTGTGATGGTTTCGTCGGAAACGTAGCACTTAAAACTATTGAAGGCGCATCTTCAATGTTATTCCATATGATTAAAAAAGAGTTTGCAGATGACCTTATTTCTAAAATAATCGGTTTACTTGCAAGACCTTTTATGAAAAGAATTTATACAAAAATTAATTACGAAGAATTTGGTGGTGCTTTACTTTTAGGAGTAAAAGGTATAACAGTAATATGCCACGGGCGTTCTAAAGCATATGCTATTAAAAACGCGGTAAGAGTAGCAAAAGAAGCTGTTGAATCAGGTATCAACAAAAGAATTGCAGAATTTTATGAAGGAGAATAGAATGAATATTCCAATAATGATTGCAGGAGTGAGCTATGCCGTTCCTGAAACCATTATAACTAACGATGATTTATCAAAAATCATCGACACTAGTGACGAATGGATAACAACAAGAACAGGAATAAAAGAAAGACACGTTTGTTCAGGAGAAGAAACTGCAACTGATTTAGCTATCAAAGCAGCAAAAAGAGCTCTTGAAAAAGCAAAAATGAAAGGTGAAGACATTCAACTTGTCATTGCTGCTACTTCAGTTCCTGATTTTGCATATCCTGCTACAGCATGCCAAGTTCAACGAGCAATTGGTGCTAAAGAAACAGCTGCAGCTTTTGATATAACTGCTGCATGCTCTGGTCTTGTATTTGCAATGAATACAGCAAAGGCATATATTGCATCAGGAACTTATGAAAATGTTTTAATCGTTGCAACTGATGCAACTTCTAAATTTATTGACTGGACTGACCGTACAACTTGCATATTGTTTGGTGACGGCGCCGGCGCTATGGTTCTTAAAAAATCACCTGATGGAATAAATGACATAATTGAACTTGATATGTTCTCTGTTCCTGATGGCGGAGAATTCATAAGAATGCCTTTAACAGGCAAAAACTGCCCATTGGTTGAGCCAAATACACAAAAACCAGCTCATATTTATATGAATGGTAAAGAAGTTTATAAATTTGTTGTTACAAGAATGCCTAATTTCATTATGGATTGCGTAAATCGCTCTGGATTAGCTCCTGAAGAAATAGATTACTTGATTCCTCATCAGGCTAATATAAGAATAATTGATGCAATGGCTGAAAGATTAGGATATGGTAGTGAAAAAGTTATCGTAAATATCCAAAAATACGGAAATACTTCAGCTGCTTCAATCCCGATCGCTCTTGTTGAAGGTATTGAAGAAGGTAAAATTAAATTACCTTGCAAAGCAATTTTAACAGGCTTTGGCGCAGGCATGACATGTGCAACAAGTATTGTAAGACTAAGAGAAGGAATTGCATAATGGCTAAATTAGCAGTTATATTCCCGGGACAAGGTGCACAATCTGTAGGCATGGGCAAAAGCCTTTTTGAAAATTCAGATGAATCAAAAGAAGTTTTTGAAACTGCAAACAGAGTATTAGGAAAAAGTATTTCTGATATTTGTTTTGAAGGACCTGAAGAGACTCTTCAACAAACAATAAATACTCAACCTGCAATTTTAACAACATCTTTAGCTGCTTTTGAAGCTCTAAAGTCAAAACTAAATTTAAATATTGATTATACAGCAGGTCACAGTTTAGGCGAATACGCTGCAATGTACACGGCTGGTGTATTTAGTTTAGAAGATATCCTTAAACTTATTGCAAAAAGAGCCGAGCTTATGAATAAAGCTGCAACATCTACAAAAGGCACTATGGCAGCTGTTTTAGGACTTAACAAGGAAAAAATTGAAGAAGCATTAACTTCCGTTTCAGGAATAGTATCTGTTGCAAACTTCAACTCACCTGAACAAATTGTTATAACAGGTGAAATTGAAGCTGTAAATTATGCGATGGAAAAACTAAAAGAGGCTGGTGCAAAAAGAGTTATACCTCTTTCAGTTTCTGGTGCTTTCCACTCTGAATTAATGAGAGAAGCAGGCGAAGAGTTCAATAATTTTGTTGATGAATTTACCGCAAATAATGCTAATATTTCTGTAATTACAAATGTTGATGCTGATATAACAGTAAATGCAGATGATTTCAAAAACAAAATGCCAGAGCAGATCTATTCTTCTGTTTACTGGACACAAACAATTGAAAAAATGGTTTCTTTAGGAGTTGATACATTTGTTGAAGTCGGGCCAGGAAAAGTTTTGGCAGGCTTAAACAAAAAGATCAATCCAGAAGTAAAAACTTATAACGTTTATGACTTTGACAGCTTAAATGCAACAATAGAAGCATTGCAGCTTGTTCAAACAACATAAGGAGACAAAATGACAAACAAAGAAGTAGCACTAATTACAGGTGCATCACGCGGAATCGGAAAGGCATGCGCTCTTGAACTTGCAAAAGCAGGCTA